>NZ_MUNE01000415.1:0-7835 GCF_002154605.1 Streptomyces milbemycinicus
CCAGTAATTGCTGGCACGGTTCCGAGTGTTGCGGGAGGCGGCCATATGACTGGCGCTGAGGTGACGCGAGAGCACGTACGGGTGGCGGTGATCGGAGCCGGATTCGGCGGGCTGGGGGCGGCCGTACGGCTGCGCCGGGCGGGGATCACCGACTTCGTGGTCCTGGAGCGGGCCGGGGCGGTCGGGGGCACCTGGCGGGACAACACCTATCCGGGCTGCGCCTGCGATGTGCCCTCCCATCTGTACTCCTTCTCCTTCGCGCCCAACCCCGAGTGGCCGCGCAACTTCTCCGGGCAGCCGCATATCCGCGCGTATCTGGAGCGCGTCACCGATACGTTCGGACTGCGGCCGCATCTGCGCTTCGACTCCGAGGTGCGGGCCATGCGCTGGGACTCGCGCGCGCTGCACTGGGAGATCGACACCGCGTCAGGCGGGCTGACCGCCGATGTCGTGGTCAGCGCCACCGGCCCGCTCTCCGATCCGAAGATCCCGGACATCCCGGGCCTGGCCGGCTTCCCCGGCCGGGTCTTCCACTCCTCGCGCTGGGACCACGGCTACGATCTGCGCGGCAAACGCGTCGCGGTGATCGGCACCGGTGCCTCGGCCATTCAGATCGTGCCCGCCATCCACCGCGAGGTGGACCGGCTCACCCTCTTCCAGCGCACCCCGGCCTGGGTGCTGCCGCGTATGGACCGCCGTATCTCCGCCGCCGAACACTGGCTGCACACCAAGGTCCCGGCGACGAGCGCGCTGCGGCGGGCGGTGCTGTGGGGGGTGCGGGAGCTGCAGACCGGATCGTTCACCAAGCGGCCCGATTCGCTGCGGCTGGTGGAGCGGATGGCCGTCCGCCATATGCGGCGGGCCATCCAGGACCCGGCCCTGCGGGCCAGGCTGACGCCCGATTACCGCATCGGCTGCAAACGCGTCCTGCTGTCCGGCGACTACTACCCGGCGCTCGCCCAGCCGCATGTCGACGTCGTCGCGGCGGGGTTGGAGGAGGTGCGCGGCTCGACGCTCGTCGCCGCCGACGGTACGGAGGCGGAGGCGGACGCGATCATCTTCGGGACCGGCTTCCATGTGACCGATATGCCGATCGCGCGGCGGGTGACCGGGGCGTACGGGACGACGCTCGCGGAGGAGTGGCGGGACGGTATGGAGGCGCTGCGCGGCACCAGCGCGGCGGGCTTTCCGAACCTGCTGACGATCATCGGACCGAACACCGGGCTCGGGACCAGCTCGATGATCCTCATCATCGAGGCGCAGGTGGCGTATCTCGTCGACTACATGCGGCAGTTGGACGTGCTGGGCGGCAAGGTGGCGCTGGACGCCCGGCCGTCGGCGGTGCAGGCGTGGACCGACCGGATGCAGGAGCGGCTGAGCCGTACGGTGTGGAACGTGGGCGGCTGCGACAGCTGGTATCTGCAGGGCGGGCGCAATACGACGGTGTGGCCGGGGACGACGGCGGAGTTCCGCAGGGTGACGCGGAGGGTGGACGTCACGGAGTACCGGGTGCTGCGGCCGGAGCGGGAAGGGCCCGGCGCCGCGCCGGATGCCGTGGGTGTCGGTGTCGGTGCCGGTGTCGGTGGCGGTAGCGGTGTCGGTGTGGGCGTGGGGCGGGAGGCCCGGTGAGCCGCCGTTCGGCGCGGCAGGCCACTGGGCCGTACGCGCCGCCCGTCGCCGTGAGCGAACTGACCGTCATCTCCTCCGACGGCACCCGCCTGCACGCCGAACTGCACGGGCCCGAGGGCGCCCCGGCCGTCGTGCTGGTGCACGGCTGGACCTGCTCGACCGCCTTCTGGGCGCCGATCGTCCGCGAACTGGCCGCCGACCACCGGCTCGTCCTGTACGACCAGCGCGGCCACGGCCGCAGCCCGGCCGCGGGCCCCGGTGGCTACAGCACACACACGCTCGCCGACGACCTGGCGGCGGTGCTCGACCAGACGCTCGCGCCCGGGGAGCGGGCCGTCGTCGTGGGCCACTCCATGGGCGGTATGACGCTGATGGCCGCCGCCGACCGGCCACAGCTGCGCGAGCGCGCGACGGCCCTGCTGCTGTGCAACACCGGCGCCTCACGGCTGCCCGTGCGGGGCCGCGTCGTACCGCTGCGCGGTGAGCGCCTGCGGACGCGGGTGCAGCGCGCGCTGCTGTGCTCGCGCGCGCCGCTCGGGCCGGTGACACCGGTCTCCAGGCGGCTGCTCAAGTACGTGACGATGGGCCCGGCGGCGGGCCCTGCCGTGGTGGAGGCGTGCGCGCGCATCGTGTACGCCTGCCCACGGGCGGTACGGGCCGCGTGGGGGCGGGTCATGAGCGACCTCGATCTCGACGCGGAAGTCGGCCGGCTGGCCCTGCCCACCGCCGTGCTCGCCGGCACGGCCGACCGGCTGACCCCACCGGACCACGCCCGCGCGCTGTCGGCTTCGCTGCCACGGTGCGTCGGCCTCACGGAGCTGGACGGGCTCGGGCATATGGCGCCCGTGGAGGATCCGGCGGCGGTGAGCGGGGTGATCCGCGGGCTGGTGGCGGAGTACGGGCAGGCGTACGGGCAGGCGTACGGGCACGAGGGTGCGGCGCAAGGCACGGGGCAGGGCGCGCGGGGCGCCACGGACGACGACACCGTCGAGGAGCCGACGACATGAGTGGGCACAGGAGTCTGGAAGGCCGGGTCGCCGTCGTGACGGGCGCGGCGCGGGGCGTGGGGGAGTCGCTGGCCCGGAAGCTGTCCGCGCGGGGGGCCAAGGTGGCGTTGGTGGGGCTGGAGCCCGAGGGGCTGCGGCGGGTGGCGGAGGGGCTGCATACCGAGTCCGCCCACTGGCACGCCGATGTCACCGACCAAGAGGCGATGACCCGCGTGGCCGGGGAGGTCGTCGAGCGCTTCGGCGGTGTGGACATCGTCGTCGCCAATGCCGGAGTGGCCCAGGCCGGTCCGTTCGCCGACACCGACGAGACGGTCTGGCGGCGGGTCGTCGAGGTCAATCTGCTGGGCAGCGCCGCCACGGCCCGCGCGTTCCTGCCCGCGCTCATCGCACGCCGCGGCTATCTGCTGCAGATCGCCTCGCTCGCCGCGCTCACGCCCTCGCCGATGATGTCCGCGTACTGCGCGTCCAAGTCCGGTGTCGAGGCGTTCGCGCACTGTCTGCGGGCCGAGGTGGGCCATCGCGGCGTACGGGTCGGCGTGGCCTACCTCAGCTTCACCGATACGGACATGGTGCGCGGCTTCGAGCGGGACGATGTGCTGTGGGAGTTCCGGCGGCGGCTGCCCTGGCCGGTGAACCGCATCTGTCCGCTCGGCCCGGCCGTCGACCGGCTGGTGGCCGGGATCGAGCGCCGGTCGGCGCATGTGTACGGACAGTGGTGGCTGCGCGGTATGCAGCCCGTACGAGGCGCCCTGCCCGCGCTGATCGGCACCTTCGCGCAGCGCGATGTGCGCCGCTTCGAGTCCCGGTTCGCGGCGACGCGCGAGCAGCGGGCCGGGCTGGCGGGGGCCGGTGGCGAGGCGGACAACAAGGCGCGGGGGATTGATTGACTTCTGGGCCGACATGCGCGGGATGTCCGTGCATGTCACGCTGGTCGGGCCCATCCTCCGCCACCTCATGAGGAGCGACACGATGGCCAGCAAGGACCAGTTCAACGAGAAGGCCCGGCAGTCGAGGCGCAAGGCGCAGGACGACCAGGGTCAGAAGGCGCAGCCCGGCCAGCAGCCTCAGCAGCAGCGTGAGCAGCAGCCGCGGCGTGAGCAGCCGCCGCGCGAGAGCCGTGAGCAGCGCCCGATGCGGGACCGCGAGGAAGGGATCGAGGACCAGGAGCCCTACGAGGAGATGTGACCTCGGTGGGGCGCCCCCATGCGCGATGGGCGCGCCCCACGTGCTCCGCTCAGCCGCTCCTCGGCGGCAGCTCCGGGCGCCGCAGGTCCGGTACGTCCGAGTAGTCGGGCGGTGTCGCCGCCGGATGGCGTTCCAGCAGGTCGAGCGCCGTACGCACCGCGACGCCCAGCTGCGGATGGCGGCCCTCCGCCCAGTCGAGCGGCGAGCGCAGCGCCTCGATGTCCGGCTCCACGCCGTAGTTCTCGACCCCCCACCGATATGCGTCGAACCACGCGGCGTTCATCGGCACCGTGATCGACGTACCGTCCCCGAGCCGGTGCCGGCCGGTCATGCCGACCACCCCGCCCCAGGTGCGCAACCCCACCACCGGGCCGATGCCCTGGATCTTGAAGGCGGCCGTGATCATGTCGCCGTCGGAGGAGGTCGCCTCGTCCGCGACCGCGACGATCGGGCCGCGCGGCGCGTTGCTGGTGTACGAGACGGGCTCGGCGTGGCGGGTCAGGTCCCAGCCCATGATGGTGCGGGTGAGCTTTTCGACGACGAGCTCGCTGATATTGCCACCCGCGTTGCCCCGTACGTCCACGATCAGCGCGGGCAGCGACATCTCGCTGCGCACATCGCGGTTGAACTGGGCCCAACCGGAGCCGCCCATATCGGGGATGTGCAGATAGCCGCACCGCCCGTCGCTCAACTCGCGCACCACCGCGCGCCGCTTGGCCACCCAGTCCTGGTAGCGCAGCGGCCGGTCGTCGATGAGCGGCTGGACGGCGACGCGGCGCGGCGGACCCGCCCCGTCGCCGTCGGCGGAGCTGCCATCGGCCCCGCTGCCATCGGCCCCGCTGCCATCGGCCCCGCTGTCACCGGCGCCGCTGTCACCGGCCCCGCTGTCTCCGGCCTCCTCGGCGGGCTGGAAGGTGAGCTCGACCGTCGTCCCGCCCGCGGCGGTGAGCAGCGGGAAGGGGCCGGCCACCGGGTCCACGGGGCGGCCGTCGACATGGGTGAGCGTGGCGCCCTCGCGGATGCCGGTGCCGGCGAGCGGTGAACGCGCCCGGGAGTCGGAGGACTCGCCGGGCAGGATGCGGGAGATGATCCAGCGCCCGTCCTTCGTACGTGCGAAGTTGGCGCCGAGCAGCCCGATGGGGCGCTGGTAGTGGGCCGGGCCCTCGTTGCGGCGGGCCGGGATGACGTACGCATGCGAGGTGCCGAGCTCGCCCTGTACCTCGCGCAGCAGATCGGCGAACTCGTCGGGGGACGCGACCCGTTCGACCAGGGGACGGTACTGCTCGAGCGCCCCGTCCCAGTCGACGCCGCACATGCCCGGCTCCCAGTAGTAGGCGCGGGTGATCCGGCCCGCCTCGTCGTAGGCCTGCCGCCACTCGGCGGCCGGGTCGACGGTGTGCTGGATGCGCCGCATGTCGATATGGACGGTGGCGTCGCCGTCGGCGGTCTCGGTGGCGGGCACCGCCCGCAGATCGCCCTCGTCGTTGACCACCAGCCGGGTGCCGTCGCCGCTGACCGCGAACCAGTCCAGGTCGTCGGTGAGTTCGGTGCGCTTGGCCTTGACCAGGTCGAAGTGTTCGAGGGTGGGGCCGGAGGAGGTCTCGGCCGGGTTGGCGAAGGTCTCGCCGAGCGCGCCGGAGATCGGCCAGCGCAGCCACACCAGCCCGCCGCCGCTGACCGGGCACAGCGTCGAGTACTTCGAGGCGGCCACCGGGAAGGCGGTGACCCGGCTCGGCAGGCCCTCCACCTCGATCGTGACCTTGCCCTCGGCGGCCTCGCCGTCACCGTCGTCGCTGCCGCCCGTGTACGCGCTGTCCAGGTCGAGGCCGCCCGCTGCCGGGCGGCCCTCGGGGGAGAGCGCGAAGGGGGATGGGGTCGCGGAGGACAGCGGTACGAGGTAGGGGCGGCAGCCGAGCGGGAAGGACAGGTCGCCGGTGTGCACGTCGTAGACCGGGTCGAAGCCGCGCCAGGACAGAAACGCCAGATACCGGCCGTCGCGCGTGAAGACCGGCTCCTCGTCCTCGAACCGGCCGCTGGTCACGTCCACGACCGTACGGTCCGCGAGCCGGGCGATCTTTATCTGGCGCAGCGAGCGGCCGATGCCGGGGTGCGACCAGGCCAGCCAGCCGGAGTCGGGGGAGAACGCGAGGTCGCGCACTGGCCCGTTCGTCGACCGGATCAACTCGCTGACCTCGTCGACGTCCGGTATTTCGGCCGAGGTTGAGGGGCCGGGGGTGGGGTCGGGCGCGGGGTCCGGCGCCGCGTCCGGGGAGGTGTCTGCCGCTGCGTCCGGTCCGGTGTCCTCCGCCTGGGCCGCGCTGTCCGGCGAGGTGTCCTCCGCCTCGGGTGCGCCGTCCGCCGACGTGTCCACCGACGCGTCCTCTGCCGCGTCCACCGACGTGTCCACCGACGTGTCCACCAGCAGCAGCCGCCCGTCGTGTGCCGCCACCGCCAGCCGCTTCCCGTCCGGCGACGCGACCATCTCGTGCACCCGCCCGAGTCGGCCGACCGCCAGCCGCCGCCGCTCCCGCGGACCGCTCGCGCGCGGCAGATACGCGATCTCGATGGCGTCCTCGCCCTCGGCGTCCGTCACATACGCCACGCGCCCGGTGTCGCCCAGCATTTCCGGCAGCCGGACCCGTACGCCCGGGGTGTCGGCGAGGGTGCGGGCGGGGCCGTCGCGGTGGGTCAGCCAGTACAGGCTGCCCCGTACGCATACCGCGCTCGCCCGGCCCGTGGTGTCCACGGACAGCGAGTTGACGTGCGAGGAGGCGGGGACCTGGTACGGGCGGCGCCCGGTGCGCGCCCCGCCGAGCCGTACGTCCAGCCGACGCGGCTCGGCGCGCGGGCTCAGGTCGTCGATCAGCCACAGGTCGCCGGCGCACTGGTAGACGATGCGCGAGCCGTCGGTCGAGGCGTGGCGGGCGTAGAAGTCGGTGTGGTCGGTGTGGCGCCGCAGGTCGGAGCCGTCGGGCAGAACGGAGTAGAGATTGCCGATGCCCTCGTGGTCGGAGAGGAACGCGATCCGGCCCGCGACGAACATCGCCGAAGCCAGGTGTCCGTTCAACTCCGGTACCAGGCGCGTGCCGTGCAGCCACAGCCGCCCCGTCGCGCCGCCCCGGTAGCGCTTCCAGGAAGCGGGCTCGTGCGGAGGCGTGCCGGTCAGCAGGAGGGTGCGGCGCTCGCCGTCGACCTCGGTGACCGCGATATCGGAGACCGGGCCCCAGGGCAGCCGCCCGCCGGGGCTGCCGTCGGTGGGCAGGCTGTAGGCCCAGGAGAAGTGGGAGAGCGGCTGGTCGTGGGAGGAGACGGCCAGGATGTGGGAGGTGCCGTCCTGGTCGGGGGGTGTCCAGCCGCAGACGCGGGCGTCGACGCCGCCCCAGTACGTCAGGCGGCGCGCCGCGCCGCCGTCGACCGGGACGAGATAGATCTCCGGGTCGAGGCTGCGCCAGGTCGTGAACGCGATATGCGAACCGTCGGGGGAGAAGCGCGGGTGCCCGACGCGGGTGCGGTCGACCGTCAGCCGCCAGGCCCGGCCGGGTGGCTCTCCCGGTGCGGCCAGCGGCGCCACCCAGAGGTCGTCCTCGGCGGCGAAGCAGAGCAAGTCGTCGTGCAGGTGCGGAAACCGGAAATACGCGCCGTCGCCTTGGCCCGACGCGTTCGACAGAGCATCGCTCACCTGACCATCCTTCCGGGGCGGCCCCTTCAGGGCAACTCGGTCTTGTGACGCATCCCACGAGCGAAACGGGCTCGTTTCGTACAGTGCCACGAGGAACTGCGCTTACGCTATTGGTGTACGAAACCGTTTCGTTCGTGACGCTCGCATGTTCGGGAAGGAGGGCGCGATGCAGGCACTGGACCGACGCCGCAGCAGGCTGTCCCCCGAGCGGGAGAGCGAGCTGTACGGAGCCGTCATGGGCCTCCTCACCGAGGTCGGCTACGACGCGCTCACCATGGACGCCGTCGCGGCCCGTACCCACTCCAGCAAGGCCACCCTCTACCGGCAGTGGAAGA
>NZ_MUNE01000415.1:7845-7994 GCF_002154605.1 Streptomyces milbemycinicus
GCCCGGGAGCGGGACGCGGCGCTGATGCGGGGGCTGGCCCTGGCCGCCCACCAGAACCCGGATCTGCTCGAGGCGCTGCGCGAACTCATGGTCAAGCACGAGCTCTCAGCCTTCGAGACGGTGCTCGGGCGGGCCGTCGACCGCGGTGA
>NZ_MUNE01000416.1 GCF_002154605.1 Streptomyces milbemycinicus
CGTGCCGACCGGGTGCTGTGCGGCGGCGTGGAGGAGTACTCGAACGCTCGCTCGTGGCTGGAGTACCACCGGCGTGGGGGAGGGGACGTGGTCCTGGGGGAGGGGTGCGCACTCCTGCTACTGGAGACGGGAGCGTCACTGGCCGCTGGGCGCCGTCCCGCCCTGGCCGAAGTCCTCGCGGTGGAGTTCCGTGCCAACACGGACGACGACCTCAGCGGCGCGCTCGGCGCATGTCTGCACGGCGCACTGGCCACCGCCAAGGCGACCGCGGACGACGTCTGGGCCATTATGCCCAGCGGAATTTCCGGACCTGCGGGTGAAGAGGAAACCAGGCTTCTCGGAAGTCTCTTCGACTCCGCCACACTGTCTCGCGCATCCGTCTCGGATTTGATCGGCGACACCTCCGCGGCCTCCGCGGGCTTCGACATGATCGGCATGCTCAGCGCCGCCGCCCGCTCCCCGGAATCCATTGGTCGTCTCGGCGTCGTCAGCTCAATCGACCCCGATGGGTCGGTTGCCTGCGCGATCGTTCGCCTGCTCGACGGCGTTCGGCAAGACCAACCGTAAGACAGAATCGAAGGATGCCCGACGGCAGTCGGCAGCGAAATTCGTCCTGTTATGCATTCGAGTGGAGGAAAGTCATGACCAACCCGTTCGAAGACCCCGACGGCACGTACCTGGTTCTCGTCAACGACGAAGGCCAGCACTCCCTGTGGCCCACGTTTGTGGAGGTGCCGGCCGGATGGGTCTCCGTGCACGGCGAGGACAGCCGACAGGCGTGTCTCGACTACATCAACGAGCACTGGACCGACATGCGCCCTCGTAGCCTGGTCAAGGCCATGAATGAGGTAGCTTCATAGACCGGACGTGAACAAGCTTGTTGACGGGGACGCGGGACCTCTTCTCCGCCTCGGTCCCACGTCCCCATCAACAAGCAGCAGTACACGCTGACGGAACAGGCGAACGGAATAAGCGGTCAAGGTGAGTGACGATGCCTGAAGGTCGGAACACACGTCGAGAACTGTCGATGGCCCAGTCGGGAATCTGGTTTGGCCACAAGCTGGATCCGACCGATCGCTCCTACAACGTCGGCGAATTCGTCGAGATCCGCGGCGAACTGGACCTGCCCCTGTTTCGCGAGGCATTCCGTCACACATTCAGGGAAACAGAGGTGCTTCACGTCCGCTTCGAGGAGGATGACGGCAAGGTCTGGCAAACCATCCAGACCCCGTCGGATCCTGACCTGTCCATCATCGATGTCTCGGCAGAGCCGGACCCGATGGCGGCGGCGGAGCAATGGATCAACCAGGATCTGGCCCAGCCGGTAGAGCTGGTCGGCGGACGGCTGTACACATTCGCTCTGTTCACCGTCTCTCAAGATCTGACGCTTTGGTATGCGCGAACCCATCACATTGTGGTGGACTCCTACGGTGGCGCCATATTTCAGCGCCGTCTTGCCGAGATATACAGCGACTTGAGGAAAGGGGTTCCCTACTCAGCTGGGCGCCTTGGATCCTACGACCTGCTCTTCCAGGAGCAGTCCGAATACCGCGTCTCCGAAAAATACACAAGCGACCGGCAGTACTGGATCGACAAGTTCGCGGACCACCCGGACGCCGTCAGCCCAGCCGTCGGGAACGGAAACGCCCACGCGGGCGGAGACTTCCTCCGCTCGTCGGCCGAGTTGAACCCCTCGGAAGCCGATCGCCTGCGTACGTTGGCCCTCACCGCGCGGACAACCTGGTCGGTCGTCGCGGTCGCCGCCGTCGCGGCGTATCTGAACCGACTGTCGGGGAGCCAGGACCTTGTCTTCGGACTTCCCGTGATGGGACGCAAGAGCGCGAATTCAAGGATCACCCCGAGCACCGCCTCGGACGTCCTGGCCCTGCGCCTCACCCTGCGACCCGACATGACCTTCGCTTCGCTGATCGAGCAATCGACGCGCGAAGTTCGCGGATCTCTTCGTCGCCAGCGCTACAGGTCGGAAGAGCTCATCCGCGAGCTAAGGTCTCTTGGCCGGGACCAGCCCCTGTGGAATGTCTCCGCGAACATCATCTCCTTCGATGAGGACATCTACTTCACCGACCGACCCGTCATCCCGCACAACCTCTCCAACGGCCCTGTACGTGACCTGTGTATCGTCGTACGCGGTGGGGATGAAGGTTCCGGGATCTCCGTAGACTTCGACGGAAACGCCGCGCTGTACAGCCGTGAAGAGCTGGAGCGTCTGCAGAACAACTTCCTCCGGCTTCTCAAGAACCTGATCTCGGAGCCGGATACCGCGATCGGACAGGCCGACGTCCTGGATCCCGCCGAACGCCGGCAGCTCCTTCATGGGTGGAACGACCCAGTACACCAGAAGTCCGACGCGACGCTGCCAGAACTCTTCGAGGCACAGGCGCGGAGTGCGCCGGACGCCGTGGCCGTGGTCTTCGAAGACCAGGAGCTGACTTACGGGGAGCTCAACGCGCGGGCGAACCGGCTGGCGCGGTATCTGATCTCGCGAGGTGCAGGGCCCGAACGGCTGGTGGCCTTGGCGCTGCCTCGGTCTGCCGAGCTGGTGGTGGCGTTGTTGGCGGTGCTCAAGTCGGGGGCGGGATATGTGCCCGTCGATCCCGATTACCCCGCCGACCGTATCCGCGGAATGCTCCAGGACGCCGAGCCCGTCCTGCTGGTCACGCACAGCACCATCAACGACCGCCTGCTGCAGGACGCGGTCCAGCATTTCCCGGAGCAGACTCAACTCATCCTGCTCGACGAGGTCGAGACGGCGAAGTCCATCGAGCGCCGTCCGGACGCTGATGTGGCGGATGAAGGCAGGGCAACGGCACTTCTGCCCCTGCACCCGGCCTATGTCATCTACACCTCTGGCTCGACGGGCCGGCCCAAAGGCGTAACGGTCACGCACGAGAATGTGGTCCGTCTGCTGTCGGCCACGAAGGACCGGTTCCAGTTCCAGGCCACGGACGTCTGGACCATGTTCCATTCGTATGCCTTCGACTTCTCCGTCTGGGAGGTATGGGGATCCCTCCTGCACGGCGGTCGCCTTGTCGTGGTCAGTTACACGGCAAGCCGTTCCCCGGACCTCATGCTCAAACTGATCCGCGACGAAGGCGTCACGATCCTCAATCAGACGCCTTCCGCCTTTTACCAACTGATGCAGGCCGAGGCCGAGGTTGGTACTGGGGTCGGGGAAACGGCCCAGGATTGGTTCTCTGCCACCCGCTTCATCATCTTCGGTGGCGAAGCGCTCGACGCGCGGCGGCTGACGGACTGGTACCAGCGTCATCCTGGTGCGCGCCCTGTCCTGGTGAATATGTACGGCATCACCGAGACCACTGTTCACGTCACCTTCGCTCCGCTCAGCGCGGCCTCCCCGACCGGAGAAGTGGGAGTCATCGGCCGCCAGATAGCCGACCTCAGTGTGTATGTGCTGGATGCCGGACTACAGCCGGTGCCGGTAGGCGTGGCCGGGGAGCTGTATGTGGCCGGGCCCGGCCTGGCGCGTGGGTATGTGAACCAGCCCGCCGTAACGGCGGAGCGGTTTGTGGCGAATCCGTTCGGCACGGCGGCGGGGTCGCGGATGTACCGGACGGGGGATGTAGTCCGGTGGCGGGCGGACGGGCAGCTGGAGTTCGTGGGACGTGCGGACGCCCAGGTGAAGGTGCGTGGGTTCCGCATCGAGCTGGGTGAGATCGAAGCCGTTCTGGCCGCACAGGACACGGTGGCACAGGCAGCGGTGCTGGTGCGCGAAGACCGTCCGGGCGACAGGCGTCTGGTCGGATACGTGGTGCCACCCGCCGACGGTGATGTGCAGACCGACACGGCGGCGGTGCTCGGGTTCGTCAAGGATCGCTTGCCGGACTACATGGTGCCGTCCGCCTTGGTGGTGTTGGAACGCCTGCCACTGACGCCGAACGGAAAGCTGGACCGCAAGGCTCTGCCTGCCCCCGACCACGTGGTAGCCACATCCGGGCGTGGGCCGCGGACACTGAGGGAGGAGGTTCTGTGCGGTCTGTTCGCCGAGGTGCTGGGCGTCGCCGAGGTCGGCATCGACGACAGCTTCTTCGCGCTCGGCGGACACTCACTGCTGGCGACACGCCTGATCAGCCGCATACGGACCACCCTGGACACCGACCTCGGCATCCGCGCCCTGTTCGAGGCCCCGACCGTGGCCGACCTGGCCGAACACCTTGAGGCGTCGGCCGGGAACGTCACCCAGGCCAAGCTCGGCGTGCGCGCACGGCCCGAGGCGGTGCCGGTGTCTTTTGCGCAGCGTCGGTTGTGGTTTTTGGGGCAGTTGGAGGGGTTGTCGGGTACGTATAACGTGCCG
>NZ_MUNE01000417.1 GCF_002154605.1 Streptomyces milbemycinicus
GTCGGACGGCAGGGGCGCGGCGGGCGGGCCCCCGGAGGCGCGCCAGGCGTCGGACTGCCCGTACGCGAGACGCATCCGCTTGTCGAGCGGCATCTTCCCGCGCTCGTCCCCGTAAAGCGCCTCGTACCAGGTGGCATGGCCCTCGTTGAGCCATAGGTCGGACCAGCGGCGCGGGCTGACGCTGTCGCCGAACCACTGGTGCGCCAGCTCGTGCACCATGATCGACTCGATGTACCACGGCGGCAGTCCCGAGGTGGTGAACAGTCCTCTCTCGAAGAGGGAGAGCGTCTGGGTCTCCAGCTCGAAGCCTGTCGTGGCCTTGGCGATCAGCACGCCATACGTCTCAAAGGGGTACGGGCCGACCTTCTTCTCCATCCACTCCAGCTGTCCCGGTGTGCGCGCCGGCCACTTGGCCAGGCGCGCGCTGTCCGCCGCGGGCACGACATCGCGCACCGGCAGCCCACCGGGGCCGGTGCGGTGCAGGACGGTCGAACGGCCGATGGAGATCTGCGCCAGTTCCGTGGCCATGGGGTGGACGAGGCGGTATCGCCAGGTGACGTTGTCCCCCTCGCGGCTGCGCCCCAGGGACTTCCCGTTCGCGACGACCGTGAGGTTCTTGGGGGCGGTGACGCTGAACGTGAAGCGCGCCTTGTCGGAAGGGTGGTCGTTGCAGGGGAAGACGCGGTGGGCGGCGTCGGCCTGGTTGGCCATCGCGAGCCCGTCGTGGGTGCGGATCCAGCCTCCGCTGTTGCCGCTCGGGTCGCTGGTGTGCTCGAGGGTGACCTGGAAGGAGGCGCCGCCGCGGACGGGCCGGGCCGGGGTGATGACCAGGTCCTCCCCCGCGCCGGTGAACCGGGCGGGCCGGCCGTCGACCCACACCGAGCGCACCGTGCCGTGCGTGAAGTCGAGGTTGAAGCTGCGCAGCGGGGCGGTGGCGCGGGCGTCGAGGGTGGTGACGGCGTCCAGCGGCCGGTCGTTGCCGTGGTAGCGGAAGGCGATGTCATAGGCCGTGACGTCGTAGCCGGGGTTGCCGAGATACGGGAAGAGCCGGTCGCCGATGCCCCGCGGAACCGGGGGCGGCGGCTCCGCCGCGGACACCCGCCCCGCGGCGGAGGACGGGCAGACCACGACGAGGGCGGCGGTGATCGCGGCGGCCGCGGCGGCGGTCCTGCGCCGCCCCGCGCGCCGGGCTGACGAGGGGCGGCCCCTCGGGGAAGACAGCATGACCTACGGCTATCAACGCCCGGCCAAAAGGGGCCGACGGCACGGCCCAAGTCCACCCGAATGGGGTTTGGCCGGGGTTCGACGCCAAGGGCGAAGGGACCGAAGAGACCAAGAGGCGCCGACCGGTTTCAGGACCGGGCCGCCGCCATGCTGCGGCCCGCCCGCGTCACGTCGTAGACGCCGGGCACATCGCGCATGGCGCGCATCAGCGTCGGCAGCCGCCCAGGGTCGGGCAGCTGGAGCGTGTACGTATGGCGGACGCGCTGCTCGCGGGGCGGCTCGACAGCGGCCGAGACCACGGCCACCCCTTCGGCGGCGATGGCCTCGGTGAGATCGGCCAGCAAGCGCGGTCTGCTGAACGCCTCGGCCAGGAGGGTCACGCGGTAGTCCCCCCCGTCGCCCCCCTCCCCATCCAGCCAGCGCACCCCGACCGTGCCGCGCCCGGTCGCCGTCATACGGGACACCGCGGGGCACTGCTCGCGGTGCACGGTGACGGTCCCGCCGCGCACCGCGAAGCCGATGACGGCGTCCGGGGGCACGGGGGTGCAGCAGCCCGCCAGCCGTACGGCGGCGCCGGGCAGGTCCGCGGCCACACCCGGGGCGACCGTCGCCCGGGCCTCGGCCCCACCGGGCGCTCCGGCTCCGGCCTGGTACTCGGCGGGGGCCGGGTCCGGGGCGGGGTCCGACTGGGGCTGCTGGCGCTCCGGATTGGCGGCCAGCCAGTGGCTGATGGCGATGCGCGCGGCAGGTGTACGGGCGTGGTCGAGCCATTCGGGCGAGGGCCCTGAGGAGGCGGCGTCCCGGGTATCGCGCGCCATGAGCAGCTGGAGCATGTCGCCGTCGCGCAGCACGGTGCTCAGCGTCGCGATACGGCCGTTGACCCTGGCCCCGATGCAGTCGTGGGCGGCCTCGCCGTACTGGGCGTACGCGGCGTCCACGCAGCTCGCGCCCGCGGGCAGGCCGAGCGTGCCGCCGTCGGCCCGGAAGACGGTGATCTCCCGGTCCTGGGCGAGCTCGGCGCGCTCGCCGTCGAGGGCGTCGGCGGCCTCCACCGGCGCGTTCGGCGCGTTGGTCGCGTACGGATTGCCGAGGGCGATCACTCCGGCCTCGGCGACCAGGTGCATCTGGTGGGTGCGGATGAGGACTTCGGCGACCTCGCCGTCGCGCCCGGCCACGGCCGTGTGCAGCGACTGGTACAGGTTGAACTTGGGGACGGCGATGAAGTCCTTGAACTCCGAGATGACCGGGGTGAAGCAGGTGTGCAGCTCGCCGAGGACCGCGTAACAGTCGGCGTCCTCCGAGACGAGGACGAGCAGTCGGCCGAGGTCGGAGCCGGTCAGCTCGCCGCGCTTGATGCCGACCCGGTGGACGGATACGAAGTGCCGCGGCCTGACGAGGACTTCGGCGGCGATGCCCGCCTCGTGCAGCACGGCGCGTACGTCCTCGGCGGCGTGGGCGAGCGGGTCCGGGCGGCCCGCGTGCTCCAGCAGGAGCTCGCGGGTGCGGGCGTACTCCGCGGGGTGGAGGATGGCGAAGACCAGGTCCTCCAGCTCGGTCTTGAGGGCCTGCACACCCAGCCGCTCGGCGAGCGGAATCAGCACATCGCGGGTGACCTTCGCGATGCGGGCCTGTTTCTCGGGGCGCATCACGCCCAGGGTGCGCATGTTGTGCAGGCGGTCGGCGAGCTTGATGGACATCACGCGCACGTCGTTGCCGGTGGCGACCAGCATCTTGCGGAAGGTCTCGGGCTCGGCCGCCGCGCCGTAGTCGACCTTCTCCAACTTGGTGACGCCGTCGACGAGATAGCGGACCTCCTCGCCGAACTGCTCGCCCACCTGATCCAGCGTCACGTCCGTGTCCTCGACCGTGTCGTGGAGGAGCGACGCCGTCAAGGTCGTGGTCTCGGCGCCCAGTTCGGCGAGGATGAGGGTGACGGCGAGCGGATGGGTGATGTACGGCTCACCGCTCTTGCGCATCTGGCCGCGGTGCGAGGACTCGGCGAGCACATACGCCTTGCGCAGTACGTCGAGATCGGCACCGGGGTGGTGGGCCCTGTGCACCTTGGCCACATGCTCGATCGCGTCCGGCAGACGGCCGCGGGCGGGCGAGCCCAACAGGGCAGCCCTGCTGAACCTGCGGAGATTACGCAGGTCAATGCGCGGGAGGCCGCGCCTGCGGCCCAGAACGGCATGGTCGGTGGCCTCTGCGCTCATGGGCACCTCCGGCGGCGTCGAGCGTCAACCGGCGTGGGCACTCCCCCTGGGCCGGTGCTTGATGCTACCGAGCCCATCACGCACGGCCGACCGGCTCTCGCCCAGAGTGAAATGGATCACCCATTGGGGTGAACTGTCAGGCGAGGGCCGTGTCCAGCCATGCGGGGTCGAGCTCGCCCTCGGCGACGATCACGGCCGGGCCGGTCATCTCGACCGTCCCGTCCGGAAGCTCACTGATCACCAGACGGCCGCCGGGGACATCCACGGTATACGTGACGGGGTGGCCGTCGGCGGCGGGGTCGGCGCCGTCCCGCCGGGCCGTGGCCACCATCACCGCGCAGGCGCCGGTGCCGCAGGAGCGGGTCTCTCCCGAGCCGCGCTCATGCACCCGCATCGCCACATGGCGCGGGCCGCGGTCGACCACGAACTCGACGTTGGTGCCGTGCGGATACGCCGAACCCGGGGTGACGGCGGGAGCGTCGAACAGGCGCCCCGCCTGGTCGAGGTCGTCGACGAACGCGACCGCGTGCGGGTTGCCCATGTCGACGTGGCGGGCGGGCCAGCTGTGCTCGCCGACGGCGACCGTGACCGGGCCGTCAGCGCCGGGCTCTGGCAGCGTGGCCTTGCCCATCTGGACGGTGACCGCTCCGCCGGGGGCGTCTGTGCCGCCGAGGTCGTCCTTGGCGATGTGGATGCGGCGCACTCCGGCCCGGGTGGCGACCGCGAGATCGCCCGCCTCGACGAGCCCGGCCCGCTCCAGATAGCGGGCGAAGACGCGGACGCCGTTGCCACACATCTCGGCGACGCTGCCGTCACTGTTGCGGTAGTCCATGAACCACTCGGCGTCGTCGGCCATGCCCCGCGCCTCGGGGTGCGCCGAGGACCGCACGACGCGGATCAGCCCATCACCGCCGACGCCGGCCCGACGGTCGCAGATCCGGGCGACGGCGGCCGGGGACAGCTCGAGGCGTCCGTCCGGGTCGGGGACGATGACGAAGTCGTTCTCGGTGCCGTGGCCCTTGAGAAAGGCCAGGCGGGGCGCGTCGCTCATCCCTCGATCCTACGGGGCGCCCAGGACAACCGCCCGGACAGGGCTCCGCCACCGGCGGGGGTCGCTGCCTGCCGGGCTCAGCGGAGGCGGGCCACGCGCCAGAAGGTGAGGGCGGCCAGCAGCGCCACGATCACCACGTACAGCGCGACGAATCGCCAGTCGGGGCGGCGTCCGGAGCCCCGGGGCGGCAGCCCCGGCCACGTGTAGCCCACGCGGCGGGCGGCCATCAGGCCCCACCCGGCGGCGCAGCAGCTGAGCAGCAGGCCGAGCATGGCGACCACCGCCCCGCCGTCGCCGAATTCGAAGGCGAGCGGGAAGGCGAACATCAGGGAGCCCAGGATGGCGAGGCCCACGATCGGCGCGATCTGCCAGATCCGCAGCCGACGCGGCGGGCGCAGCTCGCTGAAGGACTCGCCGGCGGCGGGCAGGCCCTCGGTGCCGTCGTCGATGGCCGGGGCGCCGGGCTCGCCGGAGACCACGTCGTCGTCCGGACCGTCGGAGGTGAGGTCCGGACCGTCAGAGGTAAGCGGTCCCGGATCGCTGTGGGGCGACTGGCGCGATACGTCGCGAGGGCCGGCCTCCATCGCCACCCGCCCTCCCAACTCCTGAACAACACCACGATCGGAGCTCGATGATGGCATGCCCGTGGGGGCCGGTATGGCACACGGAGCGTCCCGATGCCATCACGTGATCAGGCTGTGACCGCCCGGTCGACCAAGGCCAGCGCGTCCGGCAGAAGCGCCTCGCGGCGGGCGGCCGCGCCGCTGAGCCAGTGGACGCGCGGGTCGCGGCGGAACCAGGAGTCCTGGCGGCGCGCGAACCGTTTGGTGGCCCGCACGGTCTCGGCGCGCGCCTGGTCCTCTCCGTACTCCCCGGCCAGCGCGGAGAGCACCTGCTGATAGCCGAGCGCGCGGGAGGCGGTGCGCCCGGCGCGCAGCCCGACGCCCTCCAGCCGCCGTACCTCGTCCACGAGCCCGGCCTCCCACATGCGGTCCACGCGCCGGGCGATGCGCTCGTCCAGCTCGGGCCGCTCGACGTCGACGCCGATCTGCAGGGTGTCGTAGACGGCCTCATGGCCCGGCAGATTGGCGGTGAAGGGGCGGCCGGTGATCTCGATGACCTCGAGCGCCCGGACCACCCGCCGGCCGTTGCTGGGCAGGATCGCGCGGGCCGCTTCCGGGTCGGCGGCGGCGAGCCGGGTGTGCAGCAGCCCCGAGCCGAGCTCCGCCAGCTCGGCCTCGAGCCGGGCCCGGACGACCGGGTCCGTCCCAGGGAACTC
The DNA here is from genome assembly GCF_002154605.1 of Streptomyces milbemycinicus. Classification (GTDB taxonomy): domain Bacteria; phylum Actinomycetota; class Actinomycetes; order Streptomycetales; family Streptomycetaceae; genus Streptomyces; species Streptomyces milbemycinicus. The sequence continues at coordinate 5,768 of NZ_MUNE01000417.1, forward strand.
GAGGGCGTCGATCGCCCCCCGGATGTACAGCCCCGAGCCGCCGACAAGGACGGGGGTGCGACCCTCCGCGAGCAGCCGGTCGATCTCGGCACGGGCCAGCCGCTGGTACTCGGCGACGCTGGCCGTCTCGGTGACGTCCCAGATGTCCAGCAGCCGGTGCGGCACCCCTTGCCGCTCCTTCTCGGTCAGCTTGGCGGTGCCGATGTCCATGCCCCGGTAGAGCTGCATGGAGTCCGCGTTGACCACCTCACCGTCGAGGTGGCGGGCGAGGGCGACGCCCAGGTCGGACTTTCCGGCCGCGGTGGGGCCGACGACGGCGATGACGCGGTGTGGAGGGCCTGCGGTATTCACCGGACCAGTCTCGCAAACCCCAGGCGGCCTACTCGAACGAGCGACGTGACGGAGCACCTCCGGGGTCGTTGCCTGAGCGGCACGCGATATCGCCCGCACGAGTAGTGTATGGAGAAGCATATGGGTGTTTTTGATTGGTTTCGCCGAGCTTCCAAGGAGGCGAGCCGACCGCCCGAGGCGTCAACCGAGCAGGCCCGGGCCGACACCCCGGCAGCCGGAGCGACGGCCGGCCAGGCTGACGGAACGGCGCGGGGACACGGGGAGGCAGAGGCCCCGCCGGGCGACGGCATCGGTATTCCGAAGCAGCAGTCCAAGCAGGAAGCCGATGCCGCTCGGGAGGGTGTGCGCCATCCTGAACAGGAGACGGCGCCGGACGCCGCGCAGAAGACCGTGCGGAAGCCTTCCGGCGGCGCGGACAGCGAAACCGGCGAGAGCGCCCGCACATAGCCATTGACCGAGGGAAGGTGGCCCATGAGCGTGCTGGACAACCTCAAGGCCAAGGCCGGAGTCATGAAGGACAAGGCCGTCGGCTTCACACAACAGCACGAAGAGAAGATCGAGCGAGGCCTGGACAAGGCCGTCAAGACGGTCGACAGCAAGACCAAGGGCAAGTACCGCAACAAGCTCGAGACCGGTGCGGACAAGGCCAAGAACGCTCTCGGCCGCTTCTCCCACCCCCAGGAGGGCCAGGGCAAGGCCAAAGGCCACGGCCGGCCCAGCACCTGAGCCCCGCCGGTGAACGGCCGCGGAGCAGCCGCTCCGCGGCCGGGACCGTGTCCGCTCCCGGTCCGGCGCCCGTCGCCCCGCCCGGGCCCGGGCATGCGCCCGCTCCCGCGGCCGCGAGGACCGCATCTCAAAGCGCTACGACCAGATCGTGATCTCGACGCGCTACGACCACACCGCGATTTCAACGCGCTGCGACCACGTCGCGATCTCGACGCGCTGCGACCACGTCGCGATCTCGACGGGCTAGGACCACATCGCGACGAAATACCCCACGCCGTACGGCGCTGCCTCATACCGCAACTCCCCCTTCAGCGCGGCCCCCTCGCCCGCGCCCGCGAGCACCTGCAACGGCGCCCGGCCCGCCGCCTTCAGCTCCGCCGCCAACTCCTCGTCCAGCGCGGCGAGCGCGCCGACGTCCGCCGCGCCCAGCGCCCGCGCCACATCCGCGTCGAAGCCGGCCGCGCGCTCGTCGAGATAGCCCGGAGCCTTCAGCGAGCGGCACGCGCTGCCGTCGCCCATCACCAGCAGCGCGACCTGCTCGGCCTGCGCTGCCAATTCCCTTCCGACTTCTCTACACCGCTCCGACGCCAGAGGTTCCCCCACACCCAGCCCTTCGACCGGCGCCGCCTGCCACCTCGCGCGCTCCAGCAGCCATGCGGCCACGGCCAGCGAAGGCGGCAGCGTCCGCTCGGAGACCTCCGCCGCGGCCTCGCCCCAGCCCCCGAGCCGTACGTCGAGGTCCACCCCGAAGCCCCGGAAGGACCCGGGCGTGCCCTGCGGGTGCGGGCCCCGCCCGTCGCGCTCCGCGGGCCCGACGACGATCAGCCGCTCGGGCCGCGCCGCGGCCAGCACACCCACCGCGTCCAGGCACGCGGCGCGCAGCCCGTCCAGCTCACCGGCCGCCCCGGCGGCGACCTCGGGCACCAGGAGCGGCGGACAGGGACAGACAGCGGCGGCGATCAGCATGATCGCCAGCCTATCCGGCGGGCTCGGGCCGCGGCGCCGAGTCCCGCAGCAGCTCGACCGCCTACACCAGCTTCCGGGTCGCCCGGTCGTGCAGTCGCTCAGCTGGTGCGGTCACACTCGTACGGTCGCCCAGCCCCTGCGCTCGTACGGTCGACCCGCTCGTACGGTGGCTCAGTCGCAGCCGCAGCCCGCGGCGGGGGCGGCCACCGGCGGCGGGGCGCCGACGGTCGGCAGGCCCAGCATCACGCCCGCGGGCTTCTTCTCCTCGGCCGCGTTGCGCCGCTCCCACGCGTCGCCCGAGCGGGTGCGCCGCACGCCCCTGGCCGGGCCCTCGGCGAGCAGGTGGTGCGGCGCGGCGTAGGTGATGTCCACCGTCACGACATCACCCGGACGGACGCGCTCCTCGGGCCGCGCGAAGTGGACGAGGCGGTTGTCGGGGGCGCGGCCGGACAGCCGGTGGGTGGCGCCGTCCTTGCGGCCCTCGCCCTCGGCGACCAGCACCTCCACGGTCCGGCCGACCTGCTTCTTGTTCTCCTCCCAGGAGATCTCCTCCTGGAGGGCGACCAGCCGCTCGTAGCGCTCCTGCACGACGGCCTTCGGCACCTGCCCGTCCATCTCGGCGGCGGGTGTGCCGGGCCGCTTGGAGTACTGGAAGGTGAACGCCTGCGCGAAGCGCGCCTCGCGCACCACGTGCAGCGTCTGCTCGAAGTCGGCGTCGGTCTCGCCGGGGAAGCCGACGATGATGTCGGTCGAGATCGCGGCGTCCGGCATGGCGGCGCGCACCTTCTCGATGATCCCGAGGTAACGCTCCTGCCGGTAGGAGCGGCGCATCGCCTTGAGCACGGTGTCGGAGCCGGACTGGAGCGGCATGTGCAGCTGAGGCATCACGTTCTCGGTCTCGGCCATGGCCGCGATGACGTCGTCCGTGAAGTCGCGGGGGTGCGGCGAGGTGAAGCGGACGCGCTCCAGGCCGGACACGTTCCCGCAGGCCCGCAGCAGCTTGCTGAACGCCTCGCGGTCGCCGATGTCGGACCCGTACGCGTTCACGTTCTGGCCCAGCAGGGTGATCTCGCTGACGCCCTCGGCGACCAGGGTCTCCACCTCGGCGAGGATGTCGCCCGGACGGCGGTCCTTCTCCTTGCCGCGCAGCGCCGGGACGATGCAGAAGGTGCAGGTGTTGTTGCAGCCGACAGAGATGGAGACCCACGCCGCGTACGCCGACTCGCGCCGCGTCGGCAGCGTGGACGGGAAGGCCTCCAGGGATTCGGCGATCTCGACCTGGGCCTCTTCCTGGATCCGGGCGCGCTCGAGCAGCACCGGCAGGCTGCCGATGTTGTGGGTGCCGAACACCACGTCGACCCAGGGGGCCTTCTTGACGATGGTGTCGCGGTCCTTCTGGGCCAGGCATCCGCCGACGGCGATCTGCATACCGGGGCGCCTGGCCTTGATCGGCGCGAGCCGGCCGAGGTTGCCGTACAGCCTGTTGTCGGCGTTCTCCCGCACCGCGCAGGTGTTGAACACGACGACGTCGGCGAAGGCCTCGTCGCCCTCGCCCACGCCCTCCGGCGCGCGGACATAGCCGGCCTCCTCCAAGAGGCCGGAAAGCCGCTCGGAGTCGTGGACGTTCATCTGGCACCCGTAGGTGCGCACCTCGTAGGTCTTCAAACCGGCTACCTCACTGCTGCTCACCCATCCAGGGTAAGGGGCCGCGATCAGGCCACTGTGCCGAATTACGAAGGCCGCCCGTACGGCCCCGACGGCCCCCGACTCCCCAACGGGCCGGGAGGACTGTCATGATCCTGCTCATGGCCGTCCGTCTTCCGCGCCTCGGCCGGCGCCGCGCGCTGCAGTCCGCCGCCGCCGGAGCCGTCGCGCTCGCTCTGCTCCTGTGGTGGCTGCTGCCGATCGGGGGCGACGAATCGCCCCAGGATCAGGTGACCTTCGCGACCGGCGTACCCACCGGCGTGTACGAAACCTACGGCAAGATGCTCCGCCGCGACCTCTCCCGGGACCTCCCCGACCTGGATGTGACGCTGCAGCGCACCAAGGGGTCACCGGACAACGTCCGGCGGCTCGCCGAGGGCCGCGCCACATTCGCCATCGCCGCCACCGACGCGGTCGCCGCCTACCGCGAGCAGGGCGGGAAGGGCGCCGATCGGCTGCGCGCCTGCGCGCGGCTGTACGACGACTACATGCAGCTGGTGGTGCCCAAGGGCTCCCGGGTGCAGTCCGCCCGGGACCTCAAGGGGCTGCGGGTCGGCGTCGGCGAGGACGACTCGGGCGTACAGCTGATCGCCAAGTCGCTGCTCAAGGCCGCCGGGCTCGACATGGGCAAGGACGTCAAGGCCGTGCGGGAGGGCATCGACCGGATGCCGGGCCTGCTGAAGGCCAAGAAGCTGGACGCGTTCTTCTGGTCCGGCGGGCTGCCGACGACCGCCGTGCGCACTCTGGCCCACGACTATCCGATCCGGCTGGTCCAGCTCGGCGACCTCATCGGCCCGCTGCACAACCAGGGCGGGGTGACCCGCTACTACCGGGCGGCGTCGGTGCCCGCCGACGCGTACGAGGACATGCACCAGCCGGACGCCATCAAGACGATCGCGGTGCCCAACCTCCTGGTCACCACGGACCGGGTGGACCCCGCGCTCGCGGAGGCCGTCACCCGGACCGTGATCAAGAACCGGGACCGCATCGGCTCCAAGGTGCACGCGGCCCAGAAGGTGGACCTGCGCACCGCGATCTTCACCGACCCGCTGGAACTCCACACGGGCGCGGAGCGCTACTACCGCTCGGTCAAGCCGTAGGGTCCCAAGCCAAAGGGCCCACCGCCCGCACCCGGCGGCCCCCTAATGCGGCCCGGTGCGCGGCACCGTGATGGTCACACGCAGCCCGCACGGCTCGTTGGGGGCGTACGCGATGGAGCCGCCGCCCGCGGTGAGCAGCGCCCGGGAGATCGACAGCCCCAGCCCGGAGCCGTTGATGTTCTGGTGGCGGCTGCTGCGCCAGAAGCGGTCGCCTACGCGCGCGAGCTCGTCCTCGGTGAGGCCGGGGCCCCCGTCGGCGACGACGATGGCGACCGTGTCGCCGTCGGGCTGGGCGGAGACCACCACCTCCGCGCCCGCCGGCGTGAACTTCACGGCGTTGTCCACGACCGCGTCCAGCGCGCTGGACAGCGCCACCGGGTCGGCCCAGCCGGCCACGGCCGCCGGGCCCTCGTAGGAGAGGCGGACGCCCTCGCGCTCGGCGACCGGCAGCCAGGCGTCGACCCGGTCGGTGGCGAGCTCGGCGATGTCGGTGAACTTGAGGTCGGTGGTGGAGTGCTCGGCCAGGGCCAGGTCGAGGAGGTCGTCCAGGACCTGGGCGAGGCGTTTGCCCTCGGTGCGCACCGAGGCGATCTCCTCGTGGCCGTCGGGCAGGTCGAGGGCCAGCAGCTCGATGCGCAGCAGCAGCGCGGACAGCGGGTTGCGCAACTGGTGGGAGGCGTCGGCGACGAAGGCCCGCTGCTGTTCGAGGACTTCCTCGACGTTGTCGGCCATCTCGTTGAACGAGCGGGCCAGCCGGCGCAGCTCCGGTGGCCCGGAGGCGGCCGCGACGCGGGACTGCATGCGCCCGGTGGCGATGTCGTGGGTGGCCGTGTCGAGGATGCGTACGGGGCGCAGCACCCAGCCGGTGAGCCGGAAGGCCGCCCCGACCGCCAGGAGCATCGCGGCCGCCTCCCCCGCGCCGATCAGCAGCCAGCCGTGCAGGATGCGCGACCGCATCTGTGGGGTGGGCGAGTCGGTGACCACGACGGCCACCACGTCGCCGTCCCGCACCACGGGGGAGGCGACGGTGAGCCGGCCCTGCTGCCAGGGCCAGACCTGGTCCGGATCGTGGCTGCGGCGGCCCTGAAGGGCCTCGTCGAACGCCTCGGCGCCGTCGCCGGTCTCGGGGAGCCGCCAGTCGCCCGGCGCCTGGGCCATGGGCCTGCCGTTCCGGTAGTAGACGCCGGCCCGGATGCCGTACAGGTCGTGGTAGCGCCGGAGTTCGGCCCTCAGGGTGCTCAGCCGTTCGTCGTCCTCCGCGGTGGTGGCGGCGGCCGGCCCGGCCGTGACGAACTGGGCGAGCGCGGCGAACCGCGCGGTGTCGTCGATCCGGTCGACGACCACGCGCTGCTGCTCGCGGGCGGCCACGCTGCCCGCGAGCGGGAAGCCGAGCGCGAGCAGCACGCCGGCCATGAGGACGATGAGAAGCGGGAGAAGTCGGGTGCGCACGGGGAGAAGTCTCGCGGTTCCTCAGTTCGCCGGTGACACCAGGCGGTACCCGACGCCCCGGACCGTCTCGATCAGCGCGGGCATGCGCAGCTTGGAACGGAGCGAGGCGATATGCACCTCAAGGGTGCGCCCGGTCCCCTCCCAACTGGTGCGCCACACCTCACTGATGATCTGTTCGCGACGGAACACCACGCCGGGGCGTTGGGCGAGCAGCGCGAGCAAGTCGAACTCCTTACGGGTGAGCGAGACGGTCGCGCCGTCCACCGCGACCTGCCGGGTGGCCAGATCGAGGGTGACGGGGCCGATGCGCAGGGGGGCGTTGCGGCTGTCGGGGCCCTCCTCGGCGCTCGGTGCCGGGTCGGCCGGAAGCGTGCGCCGACTCACAGCGTGGATCCGGGCGAGCAGCTCCATGGTGTCGTAGGGTTTGACCACATAGTCGTCGGCACCGAGGTGGAGACCATGGATGCGGGATCTTACATCCGCCCGCGCGGTCACCATGATCACGGGAGTGGTGGTCCGCTTGCGGATACGGCCACACACCTGGAAGCCGTCCTGGTCCGGCAGCCCGAGGTCGAGGAGCACGACGCCGAACGGCGGCCCCGAGTCGGGCAGCAGCGCTCTCAGCGCTTCCTCACCGCTTCTGGCGTGCGTGACTTCGAAACCGTGCCTCGCGAGCACCGCGGACAGAGCCGCGGCGACATGGTTGTCGTCCTCGACGAGCAGCAGTCTCACCGACCCCTCCACCACCTTTCCACTGAGTGGCGCATGCGTTTCGCCAACATGGCCACAGGGCATCCACGCCTAGTCGGCACGTGCCCGTCAAGACGCATCTAGTCACACTTAGGTTTCCGTTACGTAGCCGGTACGACAGCCCCGGACCTCGTTCACACAGAGTGTCGCCCCACTGCCGGATCGTTATCCTCAATTTCCGCTCAGATGTGATGACGCTGGTCTCGGCGGCCCCCTAAGGTCCTCCCAACCGAGGAGGACGGAGCGAAACGCCGAATGAGCGAAGTACCGGTGACCAAGGACGCAACTCCGGTTGCGGACGCGTTGGTTGCGCTGTCAGGAGTCAACAAGCACTTCGGCGCGCTGCATGTGCTCCAGGACATCAACCTGAACATCGCACGGGGCGAAGTGGTCGTTGTGATCGGCCCTTCCGGGTCCGGCAAGTCGACCCTCTGCCGCACCATCAACCGCCTGGAGACGATCGACTCCGGCACCATCACGATCGACGGCAAGCCACTGCCTCAAGAGGGCAAGGAGCTCGCCCGCCTGCGCGCCGACGTCGGCATGGTCTTCCAGTCGTTCAACCTTTTCGCGCACAAGACGGTGCTCGAAAACGTGATGCTGGGCCAGCTGAAGGTGCGCAAGATAGACAAGAAGACCGCCGAGGAGAAGGCCCGCACGCTGCTCGACCGAGTGGGCGTGGGCAAGCAGGCGGACAAGTACCCCGCGCAGATGTCCGGTGGTCAGCAGCAGCGCGTGGCCATCGCCCGAGCGCTGGCCATGGACCCGAAGGCGATCCTGTTCGACGAGCCGACCTCCGCGCTCGACCCGGAGATGATCAACGAGGTGCTGGACGTCATGCAGCAGCTCGCCCGGGACGGTATGACGATGGTCGTCGTCACGCACGAGATGGGCTTCGCGCGCTCCGCGGCGAACCGGGTGGTCTTCATGGCCGACGGCCGGATCGTCGAAGAGGCCGAGCCCGAGGAGTTCTTCAACAACCCCCGCAGCGACCGGGCCAAGGACTTCCTGTCGAAGATCCTTCACCACTGAGGCCCACACCCGGGTTCTCCAGCCCGCACCTGGCTCCACCACTGAGCCCCGCACGGCTCACCCACGTCTGCACGCACGCACAACAAACCTTGAGGGATGCACGATGAGAATTCGTAAGACGGCCGCAGCGGCTTCGGTGGTTCTGGCTCTGGCGGCGACCGCTGCCTGTGGTGGCAAGGAGGGGACCGCCGGCGACAAGCCCAAGGGCGGCGAGGTCGTCAGCGGCAAGTACACCGTCGCCAAGGACGTGAAGCTGGACTCGTCGACCCTCAAGGCGGCCCAGAAGCGCGGCAAGCTCATCATCGGCGCCAAGGCCGACCAGCCCTACCTGGGCTTCGAGGACACCACCGGCAAGCGCTCCGGCTTCGACATCGAGATCGCCAAGATGGTCGCCGCCGACCTGGGCTTCTCCGAGGACCAGATCGAGTTCAAGACCGTCGACTCCAACGTCCGCGAGACCTCCATCTCCAAGGGTCAGGTCGACTACTACGTCGGCACCTACACGATCAACGACGAGCGCAAGAAGCAGGTCGGCTTCGCGGGCCCGTACTACGTCGCCGGCGCGGACCTGCTGGTGCGCCATGACGAGAAGGGCATTACCGGCGCGGATTCCGTCAAGGGCAAGAAGGTCTGTTCGATCGTGGGCTCCACTCCGCTCCAGGAGATCAAGAAGCCGAAGTACGGCGCCAAGACCACCGAGCTCGGCAAGTACTCGCTGTGCGTCAAGCAGCTGCTGGACGGCCAGGTGGACGCGGTCACCACCGATGACGCGATCCTCAAGGGCTACGCGGCCCAGCGCCCGAGCAAGCTCAGGGTCGTCGGCAAGCCGTTCACCGAGGAGCCCTACGGCATCGGCATGAACAAGGACGACAAGGCGCTGCGCGACGCGATCTCCGACGCGCTCGAGAAGCACATCAAGAACGGCGACTACAAGAAGGCGTACGAGGGCACGCTCGGCAAGTCCGGCTCCGCCTACGTCGCCCCGAAGACGCCCCTGCCGCGCTACTGAGCCGGATCTCCCCGTACGCCCTGAAGCCGGTGCGATCCGTCGTGCTGACCTGACCGCTAGCGCGGAGAACAGATGAACCTACTCTTCGATTACTTTCCTGAGTTCCGCGACGGGTTCCTCGGGACCCTGTCGCTGACCGCGGCCAGCGCGGCGCTCGCCCTCATCCTCGGCATCATCATGGCCGGCTTCAGGGTGTCCCCCATTCCGCCGCTCCGTGCCTTCGGCACCGCCTGGGTCACCCTGCTGCGGAACACCCCGCTGACCCTGCTGTTCCTGATCACGTTCTTCGTGATGCCCCAGATCCTCTTCCCCGGGACGAGCCCCTACAAGCTCGCGGTGGGAGCGCTGGGCTGCTACACCTCGACGTTCATCTGCGAGGCGGTGCGCTCCGGCATCGGCACCGTGCCCATCGGGCAGGCCGAAGCGGCCCGGAGCCTGGGGATGACCTTCTTCCAGACCCTGCGGATGATCATCCTGCCGCAGGCCACCCGGACCGTGATCCCGCCGCTGAGCAGCATATTCATCGCTCTGACCAAGAACTCCGCCATCGCGGGCGCCTTCAGCGTCACCGAGCTGTTCAGCGTCTCGAAGCTGCTGAGTGACAAGGGATACCCGATCGGCTGGATCTTCCTCTGGATCGCCGTCGCCTACCTGGTCATCACCTTCTCCATCAGCGGACTCTTCCGACTGCTGGAGCGCCGCATGGAGGTGTCCCGATGAGCGCAAGCGTCCTGTACGACGCCCCCGGTCCCAAGGCCCGTATCCGCAACCGCGTGTACTCGGTCATCGGCACTCTCGCCGTGATCGGCCTGATCGCCTTCGTCGTCATGCGACTGAACGACAAGGGCCAGTTCGCGCCGGAGATGTGGGACATCTTCAACTACGCGGGTGTCCGCAACGACATCATCAGCGGCCTGCTGACCACCCTCCAGGTGTTCGCGGTGGCCGCGGTGCTGTCGCTGGCGCTCGGCGTAGTGCTGGCCGTCGGCCGGCTCTCGGACCACAAGTGGGTCCGTCTGTTCACGACCGGATTCATCGAGCTGTTCCGGGCCGTCCCGCTGCTGATCACCATCTATGCCCTGTGGGTGCTCTTCCTCACCTACAAGAACGACCTGGGATTCACCGGTGACGGGACGGAGTTCTGGGCCCTGGTGGTCGGCCTGACGATCTACAACGGCTCGGTGCAGGCCGAGGTGTTGCGGGCGGGCATCAACTCGGTGCCCAAGGGGCAGAGTGAGGCCGCCTACGCCCTGGGCATGCGCAAGACCCAGGTCATGGTGACCATCCTGATCCCGCAGGGTGTCCGCGCGATGCTGCCGACCATCATCAGCCAGCTGGTGGTCACCTTGAAGGACACCTCGCTCGGCTACGTCATCACCTACCAGGAGCTGCTGTACAAGGTGCAGCACATCGCCGAGGTGACCGTCGTCAACGACGAGAGCCCCTACGTTCAGGTGATCATCGTCGGCGGTGTGATCTACGTGGCCCTGTGTATGGCGCTGTCCGCCCTGGCCACCTGGATCGAGCGGCGCGGCCGGCGCGCCAAGACCGGTATCGCGGTCGCCCCGGCCGAGCAGCCGGTCGCGGCGGGAGACGCGCTGGACGTCGTCGATCATGCCGAGGTCGCCGGACCGGTCGACACGTCGAAGAAGAACTGACCGTATACCCGGTCCGATATCCGGTCCGACGGGGGGGGGACCCGCAGTGGGTTGCATACTTTGTGTGATCGCGCACCGGGTTTCAGCTGCCAGTTTCCTCAACTCACGTACGTCCCGCAGGGTCACAGGAACCGCGCCGTGGACCCGGTGATCATCGCCGGGGCGGGCCCGGTCGGCCTCGCCCTGGCCCTCGCGCTCGCGCGCGCCGAGGTGCCCGTCATCCTGCTCGACGAGAGCTCGGGCGACGACGAGCGCCGCCCCGCCCGTACGGCCGTGCTGCGCCCCGACACCGCCGCCCTGCTGGAGGGGCTGGGCTGCCGGGCCGGCCAGGCGGCCGTGCCGTGGACCGGCTGGCGCACGATGCGGCGGCGGCAGGTGGTCCGGCAGCTGACCCTGGTGCCCGGCGGGCTGTTCCCCCTGGGCCCGGCAGGCGGGCACGACGGCCCCGACAGCCGCGGCTATGACGTCGGCTACGTCCGCGACGGCGGCCAGGTCCGTGACAACGGCTCGGGCGGCCACGAGGGCAGTTCCGGCGGCGGCCCCGGCGGCTCCGACAGCTTCGGCGGCTTCAGCGGCGGGCCGGAGGGCGACGAGGCGGAGGAGCCGGAGCTGCCGTCGCCGCTGCATCTGCCCCAGCACGAGCTCACCCGTGCCCTGCGCACCGCGCTCGCCGCCGTCCCGGGCGAGAACCTGGTACGGATCATCTCGGGCACCCGCCTCGACACCCTGGAACAGGACGCCCGGGGCGTCAGCATCCACACCCGGGGCGCCCAGAGCACCTGGTGGCGGGGCAGCTATCTGATCGGCTGCGACGGGCCGCGGTCCACCGTCCGCAAGCTCCTGGGCGTGCGCTTCCCGGGCCGCACCGCGGTGGAGCGGCACGCGGTCGCCGCGCTGCGCGCCGAACTCCCCTGGCCCGGCGAAGCCGTGCTGCACCGCTCGCCGCCGTGGCGCACCGTCGACGCGGAGGTGACCGCCCGCCCGCTGCCGCGCGGCGTCTGGCGGCTGGACTGGCTGCTGCCGCCGGGCCGGGACCTGGTCACACCGGACGCGCTTCTCGCGCGGGTGCACGACACCCTCACGGGGTGGTGCGGGGACCCCGCACCCCCCTACGAGCTTCTGGACACCGGCGTGCACACCGTGCACCACCGGCTCGCGCGCCGCTGGCGCGTCGGCCGCGCCTTCCTCGCCGGGGACGCCGCACATCTGCTCGGCGCACTGGGCACCCAGGGGCTGGACGAGGGGCTGCGCGACGTCGCCAACCTCTCCTGGAAGCTGGCCCTCGCCTGGCACCACGAGGCGACGGACGCGCTGCTCGACAGCTATCAGGCCGAGCGGCGCGGCGCGGTGAGCGCCCGGCTGCGCGCCGCGGACCAGGCGCTGCCGCTGGTGCGGGCGTCCGGCGGCTGGCATGCGGTGCGGCGCTCCGTACTGCCCGGCGCGGTGCGCACGCACGACGCGCTGCTGACCGACGGTCACCTGGGGCGGGGCCCGCTGGGTGAGCCGCCGGTCTACGGTCGCTCGCCCCTGGCGCCCGCGGCGGCCCCCGAAGGCTCGGTCACGGTCGACACCGAGATCGGCGCGCCCGCAGCCGATGTGCCGGTGACCGCGCCGGACGGGTCGCTCACCCGGCTGCGGGCGAGGCTGGGGCGGGAATTGCTGGTCGTCCTCGTCGCCCCCGGGACGGGGGTATGGGACCGCCGCCACTGGCTGCGCGCGGGGCTGATGCCACGGCTGGCGGCGGCGGTCGCGGCGCTGCCGGTGCGGGCCGAGCTGCTGGTCACCGAGGAGTACCCCGGGGCTCCGGCCCACACCGTGCTGCTGGTGCGGCCCGACGGGCATCTGGTCGCGGCGCTGTCCGGGGTGCGCCCGGCCGAGCTGTACGCGTGCGCGGACGCGGCGGTGGGCGGAAAAGCAGCGCGCGGCGGCGCGGCTGAGGGGTCATCGGCGGAGGCGGAGGCGGAGGCGACGGCGCACTGATAGGGCGGCGCGCACGGCGTGCGTGGCGAGGTGTGCGGCGGCGTGTACGGCCGTGCGCGCGACGGGTGCGTCCGAGGAGTGGACAGCAGTAGTTGACCTTGGTTTTCGGCCCGTGGTTGAGTACGCCCTGTGACTGACGCTCGGCTGCCTCGCTTCTGGCGGAGGGTCCATGTGGACCTCGTCCGCTATGCGGGCTGCGTCTGTCGGCCTTCCTGTTGATCAGCCTTTTCCTTGCGCGGCTCGAACCGCGCCCCTTCGCGATCACTCAGGACGGTCTCAGTGCCCGACGTACGCACTCCCTCCCCCACCCGGCCCTCGGCGCCCGCCGGGACCTCTGCCGACACCGCGCCAAGCCCGGCCGAACTCCTCGAATTCGCCCGCCGTACGGCCGCCGACACCGCGCTCGTCGACTCGCTCCCCCTCGACCCGGAGGGCCGCACCTGGCTGCGGCTCGACGGGCCCGGCGGCAGCGAGGCGTGGCTGATCGGCTGGCCTCCCGGCACCGGCACCGACTGGCACGACCACGGCGGCTCGCACGGCGCGTTCGTCACGGCGGCCGGTGAGCTGCAAGAGCTGTCGCTCGCCGCGCGCCTGCCCACCGAGGGCTGGAAGACCCTCGAACTGGCCGACGACGTCGACCGTGAGCGGCAGCTCCCCGCCGGACAGGGACGAGCCTTCGGTGCGCACCACGTCCACGAGGTGATCAACACCTCCACGGAGCGGCATGCCGTATCGGTGCACGCCTACTACCCGCCGCTGCCCCTGATGCGCCGCTACAGCCGCACCGGACAGGTGCTGCGGCTGGAGCAGATCGAGCTGCCGGGCGAGTGGGAGTGAACTGATGAGCACAAAGCGGAGCATCGACGAACTGCTGGCCGAGGCCCGCGTCGGCCTCGACCGCCTCGGCCCCACAGAGGCCGCCGCGGCGCAGGTCGAGGGCGGGCTGCTGGTGGACATACGCTACGCCGCGCTGCGGGAGCGCGACGGGACCATCCCGGGCGCGCTGATCGTCGAGCGGAACGAACTGGAATGGCGGCTCGACCCGCTGTGCGACCACCGGCTGCCCGAGGCCACGGACCACGATCTGCGGATCGTGGTGGTGTGCAACGAGGGGTACGCGTCAAGCCTCGCGGCGGTCTCGCTGCGGCAGCTCGGCCTGTCCCGCGCCACGGACCTGGTGGGCGGCTTTCAGGCCTGGCGCGCGGAGGGCCTGCCGGTAAGCCCGCACTCCTGATCCCTCCCCCCTGAACGGACGGCCCCGGAAGCTGCGCGGGGGGGGGCTGGCCGACAGCCGGGGCCCATCGGCGCAGGGGCGGCGGTGGACCGGATGCTGAGCCGGTTACCGGGCTCTGGGGCCGGACCGGGATCCGCTAGGCGTCGGGCAGGTGCCGCTCCAGCAGTTCCGGGTCCTCCCCCTCTTCCTCCAGCGCGCGCCGCACCACCCGCAGCGCCACCCCCTCCGGATAGCCCTTGCGCGCGAGCATCCCGGCCAGGCGGCGCAGCCTCTTCTCCCGGTCGAGGCCGCAAGTGGCCCTCAGCTTGCGCTCGACCAGCTCACGGGCGGTGCGCTCCTCCTGCTCGGCGTCGAGCTGCCCCACGGCCTCGTCGATCAGGGCCGAGTCCACGCCCTTGGTGCGCAGCTCACGCGCGAGCGCCCGGCGGGCGAGGCCCCGGCTGTGGTGGCGGGACTCCACCCAGGCGTCCGCGAACGCCGCATCGTCGATCAGCCCGACGTCCTCGAACCGGGACAGCACCTCCTGCGCCACCTCGTCGGGGATGCCTCGGGTGCGCAGCGCGTCCGCGAGCTGTCTTCGGGTGCGCGGGGTCCCGGTGAGCAGGCGCAGACAGATTGCCCGCGCCTGCTCCTCCGGGCTGCGCGGCGGCTCCTGCTCGGCCCTCGACGAGGAGGGGCCGCCGCTGTCCGGGCCGGCCGGGCGGCCTTGGCCGTCCGGCCAGTCGGTCCGCCGCGTCACGGTCAGCTCTTGGCCGCGGCGGTCTTGGCCGCCTTCGTCCCGGCCTTGGCCGCCGTGGCGGGCGCTGCCTTCACCGGCGCGGCAGCCGGGGCCGCGGCCGGGGCGGCCGCGTCGGCGCCGGGCTCGACGGCCGGCTCCTCCCGCTTGACGCCGATGCCCAGCTTCTCTTTGATCTTCCTCTCGATCTCGTTGGCGAGGTCGGGGTTGTCCTTCAGGAAGTTCCGGGCGTTCTCCTTGCCCTGGCCCAGCTGGTCGCCCTCGTAGGTGTACCAAGCGCCGGACTTGCGGACGAAGCCGTGCTCGACGCCCATGTCGATCAGGCCGCCCTCGCGGCTGATGCCCTGGCCGTAGAGGATGTCGAACTCGGCCTGCTTGAAGGGCGGCGCCACCTTGTTCTTGACGACCTT
Organism: Streptomyces milbemycinicus; assembly: GCF_002154605.1. Classification (GTDB taxonomy): domain Bacteria; phylum Actinomycetota; class Actinomycetes; order Streptomycetales; family Streptomycetaceae; genus Streptomyces; species Streptomyces milbemycinicus. Next base: position 20,873 of record NZ_MUNE01000417.1, read on the forward strand.
GACGCGGGTGCGGTTGCCGACCGCCTCGGTGC
>NZ_MUNE01000418.1:0-436 GCF_002154605.1 Streptomyces milbemycinicus
CCCGACGCGTCGGGGGCGTAGCGGTCGGGGACGGTGGAGGGGTTGAGCGCGTAGGCGGCGGGCAGCGCGTTGCCCGAGGACTCGACCGTCCAGGTCGCCTTGGTGAGCTCGGTCACCGACTGGAGCCCGGCGCCCGCGCCGCCCGGGTAGTACTCGCTGACCGTGCCGGAGACCCGCACCGCGTCCCCGACGGCGACCGACGGGGTGGTCGAGCCGGTGTAGACGAAGATCGCCTCGCTGGTGGCCCGGTCCCGGTCGGGGTGCGGGTCCTGGAACCAGAAGCCGCGCGAGGAGCCGAAGGCGCGGATCGCCGTGACCGTACCGGGGACCTCGGACACCTGCTTGCCCGCGAACGGGGATATTCGGGTGCTGCCCTGGATGTCATGGATCCGGATCTCGGCGGCGGTCGCCGACTGCGGGGCGGCGAGCAGCCCGG
>NZ_MUNE01000418.1:482-663 GCF_002154605.1 Streptomyces milbemycinicus
GCGGAGGCGACGACGGCGGTGACGGCGACGGGTCCGCGCAGGGCGCGTGGGGACATGGTGGAGCCTCCGATGAGGGAGCGACCAGAGGGGAACGAGCGAGCCTCTACGCGCGTCAATGTCTTTCTTCACCAGGGCAGTTGTCAAGGGATGGCGGGTGTACGGGCGGGGCCGGGGCGTGCAC
>NZ_MUNE01000419.1 GCF_002154605.1 Streptomyces milbemycinicus
CCGGGTTCCAGTGCAGGACGACCTCGGCGCCGGGGACCAGCCGCGGATCGCGTTCGATGTTCTGCTCGTAGACGGCGATCTCGGGGCAGTCCGGGGTCTTCACCACGTACTGCGTGGAGACGCCGATGAAGCTGGAGTCCGCGATCCGGCCGGTGATCCGGTTGCGTCCGTCGGCGACGGTGTCGGCGTCCTCGGCATGGGTGAGGGAGATCTTCTCCGGGCGCACTCCGACGAGCACCTTGCCGCCGGTGCGCACGGGTGCGCTGCATCGGGCGGCGGGCAGGGCGAGCTTGCCGCCCGCGGTGGTCAGCACCAGGGCGCCGCCGCTCTTGTCGCTGATCTCGGCCTCGATGAGGTTGGAGGTGCCGAGGAAGTTGGCGACGAAGGTGGTGGCGGGGTTCTCGTAGAGCTCGGCGGGGGCGCCCTGCTGCTCGACGCGGCCGCCGTTCATCACCGCGACCGTGTCGGCCATGGTCATGGCCTCCTCCTGGTCGTGGGTGACATGGACGAAGGTGATGCCCACCTCGGTCTGGATGCGCTTGAGCTCGAGCTGCATCTGACGGCGCAGCTTGAGGTCGAGGGCGCCCAGCGGCTCGTCGAGGAGCAGCACCCGCGGGTGGTTGATCAGCGCGCGGGCGACGGCGACGCGCTGCTGCTGGCCGCCGGAGAGCTGCTGGGGCTTGCGGCGGGCGAAGTCGCCGAGCTGGACCAGTTCCAGCATCTCCTCGACCTGCTTCTTCACCGACTTGACGCCGCGGCGGCGCAGGCCGAAGGCGACGTTCTCGTAGACGTCGAGGTGCGGGAAGAGGGCGTAGCTCTGGAAGACGGTGTTGACCGGGCGCTTGTACGGCGGGAGGGCGGTGACGTCCTGTCCGGCGAGCAGGACGGTACCGGTGGTGGGGTCCTCCAGGCCCGCGATCATGCGCAGGGTGGTGGTCTTACCGCAGCCGGAGGCGCCGAGCAGGGCGAAGAAAGAGCCGGCGGGTATGTGCAGATCGAGCGGGTGGACGGCGGTGAAGGACCCGTAGGTCTTACTGATCCCGGTGAGGCGGACATCGCCGCCGGTGGTGGGCTGCTGGGTCATGGCTGCGGTCTTTCTCGCTTGTCAGACGCCGGTGAGCTTGGCGAACTTGTCCTCGAATGCCGTCTCTTCCTTGCTCGACAGCAGGCGGAAGGCGTGGGACTTGGCGACCATCTCGTCGTCCGGGATGATCAGCGGGTTGTTCGCCAGGTCCTTGTCGATCTTCGCAAGTTCGGCGCGTACGCCGTCGACCGGGCAGACGTAGTTGATGTACGCGGCGATCTTCGCGGCGACCTTGGGCTCGTAGTAGTAGTCGATGAGCCGTTCGGCGTTCTTCTTGTGGCGGGCCTTGCTGGGGATGAGGAGGTTGTCGGTGGAGATCATGTAGCCCGCCTCCGGGATGGTGAACTCGATCTCCGGGTTGTCCGCCTGGAGCTGGATGAGGTCACCGGCCCAGGCGACACACGCGGCGAGGTCGCCCGAGCTGAGGTCGCCGGTGTAGTCGTTGCCGGTGAACCGGCGGATCTGGCCTCGGTCGGCGGCCTTCTGGAGCCGGGCAATGGCGGCGTCGTACTCGTCGGCGGTGACGGTCTCGGGGCGCTTGCCCATGTCGAGCAGGGTGAGCCCGACGGTGTCGCGCATCTCGGTCAGCATTCCGACCCGGCCCTTGAGCTTGGGGTCCTCCAGCAGCTGGGAGACGGAGGTGACCTTGCGGTCGCCGGTGGCCTTCTTGTTGTACGCGATGACGGCGGGGATACCGGTCCACGGGTAGGAGTGGGCGCGGCCCGGGTCCCAGTCGGGATCGCGGAAGCCTTTCCCCAAGTTGGTGTAGGCGTGCGGCAGGTTGGACGCGTCCAGCTGCTGCATCCAGCCGAGCCGGATCATCCGTCCGGCCAGCCAGTCGGTGACGCAGATGAGGTCGCGTCCGGTGTCCTGGCCCGCGGCGAGCTGGGGCTTGATCTTCCCGAAGAACTCGACGTTGTCGTTGATGTCCTCGGTGTACTTCACCGTGATGCCGGTGCGGCGCCGGAACTCCTCGAGCGTCGGACGGTGCTTGTTGTCGTCGGTGACGTCCATGTACTCGGTCCAGTTGGAGAAGTTGACCCGCCTCTCGTCGTCGGAGTGGTCCTCGGAAGCGTTGTCCGCCTCGGCGCGCCCCGCGGGCGGGATGCCGCAGCCGCTCAGCGCCCCGAGCCCGCCGATGGCGAACGCTCCGGCGCCGCCCGCGCGCAGCAGGCCGCGGCGGGTCAGGGCCATCCGGCCGCTGGTCATGCTGCGGCGGATCGCGGCGATCTGCGGTGGGGACAGGCTCTCGGGCTCGTGGGTTGGTTCCATGAAGCTGTGCCTTTCGAGGATGTCGGCCGGTCCCAGCCGGCCGAAGGCCACACGCGGTGGCCGCACGAATCAGATCTGTCGGTCCCCGAAGACCGTGCGGTGCCAGTCCTTGCGGACCTCCGCCGTGTTGTCGAACATCACATGCTTGACCTGCGTGTACTCCTCGAAGGAGTACGCCGACATGTCCTTGCCGTAGCCGGACTTCTTGAAGCCGCCGTGCGGCATCTCGCTGATGATCGGGATGTGGTCGTTGATCCACACACATCCGGCCTTGATCTCGCGGGTGGCGCGGTGGGTCCGGTAGACATCGCGGCTCCAGGCGGAGGCGGCGAGGCCGTAGGGGGTGTCATTGGCCAGGGCCAGGCCTTCGTCGTCGCTGTCGAAGGGGAGGACGACCAGGACCGGGCCGAAGATCTCGGACTGGACGATCTCGCTGTCCTGGGCGGCACCGGTGATGAGGGTGGGCCGGTAGTAGGCGCCCATGGCGAGATCGCCGCCGGGGGCCTCACCACCGGTGACGACGGTGGCGTAGCCGCGGGCCCGCTCGACGAAGCCCGCGACGCGGTCGCGCTGGGTGTGCGAGATGAGGGGGCCGAGGTCGGTGTGCGGGTCGAAGGGGTCACCGAGGCGTACGGACGCCATCAGATCGGCGACGGCGGCCACGAACGCGTCGTACAGCGGACGCTGGACGTAGGCGCGGGTGGCGGCGGTGCAGTCCTGGCCGGTGTTGATCAGGGCGCCCGCGACGGCGCCGTGGGCGGCGGCCTCGACGTCCGCGTCGTCGAAGACGACGAAGGGCGCCTTGCCGCCGAGTTCGAGGTGGAGCCGCTTGATGGTGGCGGTGGCCAGTTCGGCCACCCGCTTACCGACGGCGGTCGAGCCGGTGAAGGAAGTCATGGCCACGCCGGGGTGGCCGACCAGCTGTTCACCGGCTTCCAGGCCGGTGCCGGTCACGATGTTGACGACACCGTCCGGGATACCCGCCTCGGTGGCCGCCTGCGCGAACATCAGCGAGGTCAGCGGGGTGAGTTCGGCGGGCTTGAGGACGACGGTGTTGCCCGCGGCGATGGCCGGGAGGACCTTCCACGCTGCCATCTGGAGCGGATAGTTCCAGGGGGCGATGGAGCCGACGACGCCGATCGGTTCACGGCGGATGTACGAGGTGTGGTCACCGCTGTACTCGGCGGCCGCCTTGCCCTCCAGATGGCGGGCGGCGCCCGCGAAGAAGGCGGTGTTGTCGATGGTGCCGGGGACGTCGAACTCGGTGGTGAGCTTGATCGGCTTACCGCACTGCAACGACTCGGCGTAGGCGAGTTCCTCCGCCCGCTCCCCGAGCGCGGCGGCGAACCGGTGCATGGCGTCCGAGCGCTCACCGGGGGTGGCGCCCGCCCATTCGGGGAAGGCGGCCTCCGCCGCCGCCACGGCGTCGTCGACGTCGGCCGGACCGGCGAGCCGGTAGGTGTACACCTGCTCACCGGTGGCCGGGTCGACGACCGCGTGTATGCGTTCCGAGCCGCCTGTGCGCAGCCGACCCGCGATGTACTGCGCACCCTGAGCGAACCGCTCCGTCACATCGAACCGCTGATCCATCGCGTGCTCTCCTCCGCCGGTCGCCCCTCGGGGCATGGCGTCGTTCTAGCCGGAATCGAAGGCCGATCCTGGCAGAGGACCCTCTCTTCAACAAGGGATTCCGTTGTTGCGTTTTAGTTTCGCGACGGATTCGGTGATCGGATAAGGCTGGAGGTCACCGATTCCGGGCCAGAACACGGAGTCGGCGGCGTCCAGCGCCGCGAGGCAGATGGCCGGGATGGCCATGCTGATGATGCCGCGGACCAGCCCGGCGGTGTCCATGCCGCCTGGGCGCCGTATCCGGCCACGCGTACGGCCCGCCCGGGTAGGCGCTGGGGGTGCGGGGCCGCTGGACGACGCCGGCACGCCCGGCACGCAGCTGCCGGCCGCCCTGCGCCCCTGCCCCGGTGGCTCGACTACCGCTTCGGGCTGGTGTCCGAGGCCTGGTGGCCCGCAACCACGCCGACGGATTGCTGGTCTCGGCCTGGACCGCCGACACCCGGCGGTCCGGCTCGGCCGCCGCTGCGCACCATGGCCCGTGCCCCGTCGGCGGCCTCGCCGCCGGGCTCGGCATCCCGGTCCGGCGCCCGGTCCGGCACCGGTAGATCGGCCAGGCCGTGGATCCGCCCGGTCCGAGCACAGGCGAACCCGGGCCTCGCACAGCCATGAGGGGCACGGACACGGTATGCGCGTTCGCGCCCCTCGGGGTTCCGCGGGGTCAGCCGTCCAGCGAGGTCATCACGTGCTTGATCCGTGTGTAGTCCTCGAAGCCGTACGCGGACAGGTCCTTGCCGTAGCCGGACTTCTTGAAGCCGCCGTGCGGCATCTCGGCGACCAGCGGGATGTGGGTGTTGATCCAGACGCAGCCGAAGTCCAGGGCCTTGGACATCCGCATGGCGCGCGCGTGGTCCTTGGTCCATACCGACGACGCCAGGGCGTATTCCACGCCGTTGGCGTAGGAGAGGGCCTGGGCCTCGTCGGTGAAGGACTGGACGGTGATGACCGGGCCGAAGACCTCCTGCTGGATGATCTCGTCCTCCTGTTTGAGCCCCGAGACGACGGTGGGGGCGTAGAAGAAGCCCTTCTCGCCGACGCGGTAGCCGCCCGCCTCGACCTTGGC
>NZ_MUNE01000042.1 GCF_002154605.1 Streptomyces milbemycinicus
GTACTGGGCGCTGCGGTCGATATGCCTCCCCCAGCGGTAGCTGGGGGAGGCATATCGACCGCAGCGCCCAGTACGAGGGCCCGCGGCGGCAGCCGCTGATGTCGCAGCCTCCGCCCTGCGATGCTCCCCCAGTTACCGCCGGAAGGTGCCCTGCACCGGACGACGCGGGGACGCACCCCACTTCCCCGATCGCCAATCTGCTGGGGTTCGTCGCCGGCCACGTCCTCTACACCGGACAGCAGACCTTGCCGCATCGGCCACACCGGGATGCTGCAACGGGCCTGGGACCGGGTGCTGGAAACCAAGCCGGTGCTGCTGGTCCTCATCGGCTCGGATCTGTCGATGATGGAGGCGCCGCTCACTCTTCGCGTGCCGACTGTTGTGCGGGGCGGCCCGGGCTGAGGGCGGCTGCGGTGGCGGTGACGTGCCCGTTGCCTGGCAGCTGCTCGCCGAGCTGCTTGGCGCTCAGGATCTTCAGCTGTCGGTCGCTTGAGTGATCGATGGGCCATCGTCCGTCCGAATGCCCACCGCCCTATCGGCTGTTTGTCCACAAGGGGTCCGTCTAAATGACCATTGATCTTGGCGGTGGTGGCACTCTGTGATGCATGGCAACTCGCAATGATCTGGTTCGGCGCCATGCCGAGAGCCTTGTCGCGGAAGCGCTCGATGACACACGCGTGGTGCTGGTCAACGGCGCCCGTCAGGCGGGGAAGTCGACCTTGACCCGCCTGACCGCCGCGCGTCGCCGCGACCCCGTCCTGCGTCTGCTCGACGACGCGGCGACCCTGCGTGCCGCGATGGACGATCCCACGGGATTCGTCGAGCACGACTCGATGATGCTCATCGATGAGATCCAGCTTGCGCCGGAACTCCTCCGTGCGATCAAGGTGGCCGTCGACCTCGATCCGACGCCGGGGCGCTTCCTGCTGACCGGATCCTCGCGGATCCTTGCCATGCGGACGCTGCCGGATGCGCTGCCCGGCCGTATGGAGGTCATCGAACTGTGGCCGTTCTCGCAAGGGGAGATCAGCGGCGGTCCGGACCGGTTCGTCGACGCGGCGTTCACTCACGGCCCCGGCCTCAGCTGCACCTCCGCTCTGCGTAAGCGCGACTATCTGGACCGCGCGGTCGTCGGCGGATTCCCCGAGGCCGTCAAGCGCACGCCCCGGCGCCGGACCGCGTTCTTCAACGCCTATCTTTCGACGCTTGTCGAACGTGATGTGCTGGAGCTCGCCAGTATCGAGCGGCACGGCGAGATCCTGAAACTCCTCGGTCTCCTTGCCGGGCGGACTGGAGGGCTGTTGGTCCCTGCGGCGCTCGCCACCGCCTCGGGTATTCCCCGCACCACGCTGGTGCGCTACCTGGAACTGCTTACCTCAGTCTTTCTGATCAAGACCATTCCGGCCTGGACCTCCGGGCTGACGGGAAGGACGGTGGGGACTGGCAAACTCGCCTTCGTCGACACCGGGATCGCCTGCCATCTGACGGGCCAGGACGCCGCCCGGCTCGCTGAGCCCGACGGCGCGGCCGGTGCCATGTTGGAGAACTTCGTCGTCATGGAGCTCGCCCGCCAGCTGACCTGGTCCGAACAGCAAGGCCGCCTCTTCCACTATCGGACCAAGGACAAGGTCGAGGTAGACGCGGTCATCGAGACGCCGCGAGGCGACGTGATCGGCATTGAGGTCAAGGCCGGGGCCACCGTGCGCACCGAGGACCTCTCGGGGCTGCGTAATCTCGCCAACCTGCTCGGGGACCGGTTCGTCGCCGGCTACGTCCTCTATACGGGACAGCAGACCTTGCCGTTCGGCGACCGGATCCGGGCTCTGCCCATGGACGCCCTGTGGCAGCTGAGCCCCTGACGGGCGGTGGGGCCGGTGGGGTGATCCAGCGATTCCATGCTTGTTGCTGGATCGGCCCTGGATGGTCCGGCCGGATTTGCCGTTTCCGCAGGTGACTGCGCTGTTCCCGACGTTCCGCTTCAATGTGTAGCGGCTGACCTATCACCACATCGCTGATCTGGCAAACATGCAGGTCAGAAAGGGTCCGACTCCTCGGAGTCGGGCCCTTAGTTTTCCCGTGCTGGGATCGTGCTGGGATTTTATGGGGACGCCGGTGCTAACCTGCGTGATGCTGCGTGGGCGGCGCCGGGTGGGCAAGTCGCGACTGGTCGAGCGGTTTGCGGAGCGCTCCGGAGCGCCCTTCTTGTTCTATGCGGCGACCGGCGCGTCCCCCAGGGATGATCTGGCACGGCTGGCCCGGGACGCCCAAGTATCGACGCTGCCGTTGGCGGGGCTGGTAGCCGCCGCGCGGCCGGAGAGCTGGGATGCCGCGTTCGACGTGCTGGCCGCGGCGCTGCCCGCCGACCGGGCGAGCGTGCTGGTCATCGACGAAGTGCCGTACCTGATGGACACCGATGGCGCCTTTGAGGGGATGCTGCAACGGGCCTGGGATCGGGTGCTGGAAACCAAACCAGTGCTGCTGGTCCTCATCGGCTCCGATCTGTCGATGATGGAGGCACTGAACAGCTACGGACGACCCTTCCATCAGCGCGGCCGGGAGATGGTGCTGGGACCGCTCAATCCCGCCGAGGTGGGGCAGATGCTCGGGCTGGATCCGGCGGAAGCCTTCGACGCCGCGCTGGTCACCGGCGGGTTGCCGCTGATCTGCGCGGAGTGGCCGCGGGGCGCGGGGCTTTGGGACTTCCTGGGCGAGGCGCTGAGTGACCCGGTCTCGGCCCTGCTGGTGTCGGCCGAGCGCTCGCTGGCTGCCGAGTTCCCTCCGCAGGCTCAGGCGCGTACGGTGCTGGCGGCCATCGGCAGTGGCGAGCGAACCTTTACCAACATCGCCCGTGCGGCCGGCGGTATCGGGGCCACGCCCCTGCAGCGAGCGCTGGAGTTGCTCACGGACAAGCGGATCGTCGCCGCGGAACTGCCCGTGTCGCTGCGTCCGTCGAAGGATCGCCGCTACCGGGTGACAGATCCCTATCTGCGGTTCTGGCTGCATCTGCTCGGCCCGTCCATGGAGGAGATCGAGCGAGGGCGGGGCGATCTGACGTTGGCGCGGATCCGGGAGAGCTGGACCAGCTGGCGTGGCCGAGCCGTCGAGCCCCTTCTCCGCGAGGCCCTGGCGCGGATACTGCCCGATGACGGGCTGCCCGCGGCCCCCGCAGTGGGCGGCTACTGGACCCGCACCAACGGCGTCGAAATCGACATCGTCGGGGCGGACCGCGCCCCTGTTGCCAAGGAGCTGCTCTTCGTCGGCTCCATCAAGTGGTTGGAGCAGTCCCCCTTCGACCGGCATGACCTGGCAGCTCTCCACCGACACCGGGCCGCCCTCACCGGCGAACCCGTTCCAGTCATGGCGGTCTCGCGCAGCGGAGTCGACTGCCCGGGCCTCGATGCCACCTACGGCCCCGGCGATTTGCTGACCGCCTGGCCGCTGTGAGCAGCGGATGGCAGTGTCGCGAATCCCGTGCCGGCTGTTTGCGGCGGCGGCGCCGCGCCGATCGGTTCAGGCCGGCTCGATGGACAGGCGGTGGCGGAAGGCGTTCGTGGGATCGTACTGGGCCTTCACCCGCTGCAGACGCCGGTAGTTGTCCTTGTAGTAGAGGTAATGCCACGGCGTGTCCGAGGTGTTCCAGGCCGGGTCCCGCAGGTCGGCGTCGGGGTAGTTGATGTACGCCCCGTCGTTGATCTCGTTCGGGACGGGGACGCCGCCCGTGTCGGCGTACACAGCCCGGTAGAAGTTCCTGACGCCCGCCTCGTACGCGTCGGCGTCCGAGGGGCTGGGCCAGACCGTCACGTACCCGATCTTGATGCGGGTCCCCCGGTGGGCGTACGCGGTGGCATCCGGGGCGACGTCTCCCACCTTGCCGCCGTACGTCGACAGGGTCATCACGCCCGATACGCGACCCGGGTCGGTCTCAGTCAGGTGCGAGAAGGCCGCCTCGATCTGGGGGCGGCTGAGCGTCTTCTTCGCGTAGGCCGACTTCATCTTCGTATAGCGGCGGCTCACGCCCTCCCCGGTGCCGATCAGCGCGGCCTGGAGCCAGGGCACTTCCTTCCTCAGCCGGGTGAGCGAGTAGGCCGCGGTGCCCGCGCTGATCGCGTCGAGGTGGTCGCGCATCAGCCGCTCGGCGTTCGACTCGGTGGAGACCTGGCCCATGATGTACGGGGCGCCCAGCACGGCCGGCATCAGGAGGAGGTCGGAGTGGAGCGCGGCGGCGGGCGAGCCCGCGTCGCTGTTGGCCTCGGCCCAGGCGCCGTGGTTCTCCATCAGCCGGGTGAACGCCGCTTTGTCGAGGTCTTCCCAGCGCCACGCCGCGCTGAACGTCAACACATGCCGCGGCGGGTTCGGCAGCAGCCGTGCCGGGTCCGAGCCGCCGGCGTCGGGGGAGCGGAACCAGTAGCGGGTCACCACCCCGAAGTTGCCGCCGCCGCCTCCGGTGTGCGCCCACCACAGGTCCCGGTGCGGGTCGCCGTCCTCGCGGGTGGCCACGACCGTGCGCACCCGCCCGCTGCCGTCCACGGTGACGACCTCGACCCCGTACAGATGGTCGACGGTGAGCCCGTGCAGTCTGCTCAGCGTGCCGAAGCCGCCGCCCTGCACATGGCCGCCCGCGCCTACCGAGGGGCACCAGCCGCCGGGGATGGTCACGCCCCAGCCCAGGTACAGCCTGCGGTACACCTCCCCGAGCGTGGCGCCCGCCTCGACCGCGAAGGCGTTCCGCTCCGGGTCGAAGTAGACAGCCGTCATTCCGGACATGTCGATGATCATCCGGATCTCGGGATTGTCGACAAAGTCCTCGAAGCAGTGCCCGCCGCTGCGCACCGCGACGCGCAGACCTCCGTGTACCGCGTCCCGCACCGCCTCCTCTACGTGCTCGGTGCTGCCCACGATGCGCACCTGATCGGGTGATCCGGTGTAGCGCGCGTTGGTGCCACGACGCACCAGCTCGTAGTAGCGCTGATCCTTGCTGCCGACCCGCACGGGGCCGAGTGGCGGCGGGCAGGTGTCCTCCTGTCCCAGCCGGTGGTGCGCCGCGCCCGCTGCCTGCGCCCCCGTCGCCCCCGCGGTCCCGGCGGCCGAGATCCCGATCCCGGTACCGACCGCCGCCGCCGAGCGCAGCACGGAACGTCTGGTCTGCTCCCGCATTGCCCACTCCCCCTTCGTCGCCCGTTTTCCGCGACTCCTATGGATTTGGATAGGGGGCCAAAGGTGCCGGAGCGCCTTTAAGCGGATCTAAAGCGCAACCGTGCAGCCGCTGGACCCCACCTCCAGGCAGCAGTTGGCAAAGTCCCGGACGACCGGATTGTCGTCGTCGGCCGGGGTCCAGGCGACGGCGGCCCGGCTCGGGCTGACTCCGGTGACGGGGCGGTAGACGACGCCGGGGCGGGCGTAAAAGCGGGCGGCGGATTCGGGGGCGAGAGCGATGCCGTAGCCGTTGGCGATGGCGTTGAGCCAGTCGTCGGGCTGGTCGGTGACGGCGCCGATGCGGACCGGGTGCCCTTCGCGTTCGTCGGCGGCCAGCCAGTAGTCGCGCCAGGGGCCCGATTCGGCGGGGGCCGCGACGAAGGGTTCGTCCCAGAGGTCTCGGAAGGGGATCACGTCGCGGGTGGCGAGAGGGTGTGCCGCGGCGAGGGCGACGCAGCGGGGTTCGGTGAACAGGGGCGTCACGCGCAGGGTGTCCTGGCCGGGGAAGGGGAGGCGCACCAGGGCGACGTCGGCCTCTCCGTCGGACAGGCCCGCTGAGGGGTTGGCCCAGGAGGCCTGCCGCATCTGGGCGCGCCAGCCCGGTCGGCGGCGGGAGAACTCGGCGACGATGGGCTGGGTCGCCTCATTGGCTCCGCTGGCCACGAAGCCGACGCGCAGCACACGGGCGGCCCGGCTCGCGGCGGCCTTCGTCTCGCGGAGGATTTGGTCCCAGCCGGCCAGCAGGGCGGGTGCCCGCTCGGCCAGGGCGCGGCCCGGTTCGGTGAGGGTCATACCGGACCGGGAGCGGGTGAACAGCGCCGTGCCGAGCTGGGTCTCCAGCTGCTTGATCTGCTTGGTCAGCGCGGGTTGGGAGACGAACAGCCGCCGGGCCGCATGGGTGAGGTTCCCTTCCTCCGCCACGGCGACGAAGTAGCGCAGCAACCGCGTGTCGATGTCCATGCCGCCAGGTTATGGAGGCGGGTATTGGACGGCGCTCCGAGCCCGGACGAGGCTGGTCGGCGGGGACAGATTGGCAGGGACGGAGAGGAAGGGGCGCGCGTGTTCAGCGTGTACGTGGCCGTCACCGTCGTCGCGATCGTGGCGAATGCCGGGATCGCGGTGGCGGATCTGGCGAAGGCGGAGTTCGTGCTCGCGAACTCGGCGGAAGTGGGTGTTCCGCGGGGCTGGATCCCCTGGCTCGCCGCGCTCAAGGCCGCTGGGGCCGCCGGGCTGCTGCTGGGGCTTGTGGGGGTCCGGTTCATCGGGGTGGCCGCCGCGGTGGGGCTGGTGCTGTTCTTCGTCGGTGCCGTCGGGGCGCATATGCGCAGGCGCGTCTTCCACAACATCGCGTTTCCCGTGGGGTATCTGGGGCTGGCTGTCGCGGCTCTCGTCCTTGGGCTTGTGCGGTAGCAGGCTGTAAGCCGGGCTGGGACAATGACATTGATGCGCGTTTCTCTGGTCCAGCTCTCGGTCTCGGACGCGGAATCAGCCGACGACCGCCGGGCACGCGCCGCCGCATTGGTCCGCGGCCGGGCGGGCGACGACGTCGTGGTACTGCCCGAGCTCTGGACGACGGGCGCCTGGGCCTACGACGACTGGCAGACCGGCGCCGAGCCCATCAGCACCGACGGGCCGACCCTGCGCGCCATGTCGGCCGCGGCCAGGTCCGCGGCCGTGTGGTTGCATGCGGGCACGGTGGTCGAGCGCGACGGCGACGGCGCGCTCTACAACACCGCGCTGGTCTTCGACCGGACGGGGGCGCTGCGCGGTGCGTACCGCAAGATCCACCGCTATGGCTTCGACACCGGCGAGGCCGCCTGGATGGCCGCCGGGCGGGATGTGGTGACGGTTCCCACCGAACTCGGCGAGCTCGGCCTCGCCACCTGCTACGACCTGCGGTTTCCCGAGCTGTTCCGGGCCCTGGTCGATGCCGGGACCGAGATCCTGGCCGTGCCCGCCGCCTGGCCGGCCGGGCGGCGCGAACAATGGCGGATCCTGGTGCGCGCCCGTGCGGTCGAGGAGCAGGCCGTCGTCCTGGCGTGCTGCGCCGCGGGGACCCACGGCGGGATGGAGCAGGCGGGCGGCAGCCTGGTGGTCGATCCATGGGGCACGGTGCTCGCCGAGGCCGGGGCCGACGAGGAGATCCTGACCGCGGAGGTCGAGATGGACGCGGTCGCGGCGATCCGCGCGGAGCTTCCGGTCCTGCGGGACCGCGTGCTCGCCATCGCGGCACCCGGGGCGGGGCGCTGAGGACGCCCTCGCCCAGGCCGCGCCGGGGCGATCGCGTTACGGCCGCTTCGGCTTGCCGTTCGCGTCACGGCTTCTTCGGCTTGCCGTTCGCGTACAGCCAGACGTCGAAGAGGTCCTTGAGGTCCTCGCCAGACTTCTTCTCGCACAGCGCGATGAACTGCGCGGTGTCGGCGTTGCCATGGCGGTGGTCCCGGGTCCAGGCGCGCAGGATGGCGAAGAAGGTCTTGTCGCCGACGGCCTCGCGCACCTTGTGCAGCACCATCGCCCCGCGCCCGTAGACGGGCGGGTCCGAGACCCGGGCGGCGCTGGGCGGGGCGGCGGGTGGGAAGTCCCAGATGCCCTCGCTCTCGTCGTCCGTGCCGTCGTAGAAGTCATCGAAGATCTCCTGGGCGGTGCGGCCGTCGTGGTCCTCCTCCCACAGCCACTCGGCGTAGGTGGCGAACCCTTCGTTGAGCCACATGTCCTTCCAGGTCCGGGGCGTCACGGAGTTGCCGAACCACTGGTGGGCGAGTTCGTGCACGATCAGCGGCTCGCTGGGCGGGGACGGGTAGAGCGGTTTGGTCTGGGTCTCCAGGGCGTAGCCGAGGTCGGGCAGGTCGGCGACGATCGCGCCGGTGGAGGAGAAGGGGTACGGGCCGAAGGTCCGGGTTCCCCAGTCGATGACGTCGGTGACCTGGTCGGGGACGTCGGCGGCCCGGTCGGCCAGTTCGGGTTCGACGGCGACGTACTGGGGGAGCGTGCCGTCGGTGGTCGTGGTGTGGATGTCGAAGTCGTCGATGGCGACGGTGGCCAGATAGCTCGCCATGGGCTCGCCGGTGTGCCAGCGGAAGGTGGTGCGGTCGCCGTGTTCGCTGCGCTGCGCCAACTCGCCGTTGGATACGGCGGTGTAGCCCTGGGGGACGGTGATGGTGATGTCGTACGCGGCCTTGTCGGAGGGATGGTGGTTCCCCGGGAACCAGGACATGGAGCCGGTGGGTTCGCCGACCGCCACGGCCCCGTCGGCCGACTTGATCCAGCCCTCCTCCGAGCCGTCCGGGTCCGTGATGGTCTTCGGCTTGCCGTCGTAGACGACCGTGGCCTTGAACGTACGGCCCTTGGGGAGGGCGGCGGAGGGGGTGAGCGTCAGCTCCGTGCCGCTGCGCGCGGTCTTCGCGGGCCGGCCGTCGACCGTGGCCTCGCGCACCCGCAGTCCGGCGAGGTCCAGGTGGAAGGAGGTCAGGGCGCGGGTGGTGCGGGCGGTGAGTTCGGCGGTGCCCTTGAGGCGGTGGGAGTCGGGGGCGTAGTCGAGGGTGAGGCGGTAACGGGATACGTCGTAGCCGCCGTTGCCGAGCTTGGGGAAGAGCGGATCGCCGACCCCTGCGGTGCCGGGCCGTGCCCCGGGGGCGTCGTCGGCGGTGTCCTTGGCCCCCGCGCCGCCGGTGCACGCGGCGCACAGCAGCAGGGCGAGGGCGGCGGGCAGTGGCCGCGGGGTGGGGCGAGTGCGCACGGCGGGCTCCTGTGGGGGGACCGGCGGATGAACGGCGGTTGACGGGCTACAGGGCTACAGGGCTACGGGGCTACAGAGCTACGGCTACAGGGTGATGAGGTGCGAACGGCGGTGTACGGGCGTGTACGGCTTTGCTCGGTGGTGTTGCGGTGATGAACGGTGGTCTTACGGCGATGCACCGTTGCCTTACGGCGATGCTCAGGCGTTGATCGTCATTGATACCGACCTTATGCGTCGTTGTCGAAGTAAACGTCTCTGAGCTGCAGTTCACCACTTCCGGTGAAGCTCTGGCCCTCAGTTGCGGATGACAACCCTCGGTTGCGAAGCTGTTGCCGATTGTCAACCACTGGGAGCGCTCGTGGCCTTTGGTGATCAGCCCGCATATCTCCGAGTCGCCGACGACCTCCGGAAGAAGATCACCACCGGCGAGCTGCCACCGCACACCCGCCTCCCCTCCCAGGCCCGGATCCGTGAGGAGTACGGGGTCTCCGACACCGTCGCCCTCGAGGCGCGCAAGGTGCTGATGGCCGAGGGACTGGTCGAGGGCCGGTCCGGCTCCGGCACCTATGTGCGCGCGCGGCCCGTCCCGCGCCGTCTGATCCGTACGGGCTTCCGCGACGGCGACCGGTCCAATCCGTTCCGCCAGGAGCAGGCCGACGACCGGATCATCGGCACCTGGGAGTCCAGCAGCGAGCGGGAGGAGGCCGGGCGGGAGATCGCCCTGCGGCTGTGTATCGCGCCCGGTGAGCGGGTCATGCGCACCCGGTATGTGTTCCGGGCCGCGGGGGACGCGGTGATGATCTCCACCTCCTGGGAGCCGCTTGCCGTCACCGGCCGCTCGCCCGTGATGATGCCCGAGGAGGGGCCGCTGGCCGGGCGTGGCGTGGTCGAGCGGATGGCCGCGATCGACATCGTGGTGGACAACGTGACGGAGGAGGTCTCCGCGCGGCCCGGCCGGGCGGAGGAGGTGCTGACGCTGGGCGGGGTGCCGGGCCACTCCGTACTCGTCATCTCCCGTACGTACTTCGCGGGCGGCCGTCCCGTCGAGACGGCCGATGTGGTGGTGCTGGCCGAGCGATACCGCGTCGCGTACCACCTTCCGGTGCGTTGACGGGCCGGGCCCATCCGCTTGCCGGACGCGCCGTTCGCCGCCGTGAGCGCCGCTACCCGCCATTCCTCAACTCCATTATTCACATAAGGATTTGAGCTGAATTTGAGCTCGTCGGAATTTGAGGTAGATTTGAGGTCCGTGCCCACTGCATTAAAACCGGCACATCGTGCTCAACTCGCGTCACTCAGCCATCCGGGCCCATTCGCGGCAGCTGGGCACGAACATTGCGGAAGAGTTGCCGCTTCCCTGGTGAGTTAAAGGCGATTACGGGTGGGATTAATAAGTCCCGTGCCCGGCTCGTAAAGATTCGGCGAAGGGCCCGCCCGGCCTGCCTTGACTTATGCTTCTCATGGATTTTACCAGCGATTGACCTGCGCTGATGCACTCCAGTGCACATCCGTGAGAGCCGGACCTCAAACTCAGCTCAAACTCGTGAGGCACCCCTTCAATTCGTATGTACGATGACGGCCGTTTGCATCAGGTACAGCTATGGGGGACGAAGGGAGTGTCAGGGACGTTGAGCAATGAACAAGGTTCCCACTCGCATTACAAAAGGTCGCTCGGAACGGTGTCGCTCACCGCGGTCGGCCTCGGTTCCATCATTGGTTCCGGCTGGCTCTTCGGTGCCGAGCGAGCCGCGTCACTGGCCGGCCCCGCCGCCATTCTCGCCTGGGTGATCGGCGCCGTGGTGGCCCTCACCATCGCCCTGACCTATTCCGAGCTCGGCTCGATGTTCCCCAAGGCCGGCGGCATGGTCCGGTACGGGCAGTACTCGCACGGCTCGCTCGCCGGCTATCTGGCCGCCTGGGCCAACTGGATCGCCATCGTCTCGGTGATCCCGGGTGAGGCCACCGCCTCCATCCAGTACATGAGCTCCTGGGACTTCGGCTGGGCGAAGCAGCTGTACGACGGGAAGGAGCTGACCGGCACCGGCGTCATCCTCGCCTCCGTCCTGCTGGTCTTCTACTTCTTCCTCAACTGGTTCGCGATCACCCTCTTCGCGAAGACCAACACCGCGATCACCGTCTTCAAGCTGGTCGTCCCGGCGCTGACCGCGGGCGCCCTGCTGCTGGCCCACTTCGACAGCGGCAACATCAGCGGCAACGGCGGCTTCACCCCCAACGGCTGGAGCTCGGTGTTCACCGCCGTCGCGGTCTCCGGCATCGTCTGGGCGTACAACGGCTTCCAGTCCCCGCTCAACATGGCGGGCGAGGCGCGCAACCCCGGCAAGTCCCTGCCCAAGGCCGTCATCAGCTCCATCCTCATCTCGCTGGTGATCTACGTGGCCCTGCAGGTCGCCTTCCTGGGCGCGGTCCCGGCCGCCGATCTGTCGCACGGCGGCTGGTCGAGCCTGTCCTTCAACTCCCCGCTCGCCGACCTGGCCACCGCCTGGGGCCTGAACTGGCTGGCGCTGCTGCTGTACGCGGACGCCTTCATCTCCCCGTCCGGCACCGGCATGATCTACGCGGCCACCACCTCCCGCATGATCCACGGCGTGCAGGAGAACGGCCATCTGCCCAAGGTCTTCGGCCGGGTCGACCCCAAGACCGGCATCCCGCGCCCGGCGCTGGTGCTCAACCTGGTGATCGCCTTCGCGTTCCTCGCGGTCTTCCGCGGCTGGGGCTCGCTCGCCGAGATCGTCTCCGTCGCGACCGTCATCTCGTACATCACCGGCCCGGTCGCCGTGATGTCACTGCGCCGCCTCTCCCCGAACCTGCCGCGCCCGGTGAAGCTGCGTGCGATGCCGATCGTCGCGCCGGTCGCGATGGTCTTCGGCTCGCTCGTCCTGTACTGGGCCCGCTGGCCGCTGACCGGCAAGGTCATCTTGATCATGGCCATCGGTCTGCCGATCTGGGCCTGGTACGAGCTGCGCAAGCCGTGGGCCGAGCTGAAGCCGCACCTCATGGGGGGCGCCTGGATGGTGTCGTACCTGCTGGTCATGGCGCTGGTCTCGTTTCTCGGCAGTAAGAAGTACGGTGGCCGCGGCGATCTGGCCGACGGCTGGGACTTCGTGATCGTGGCCGTGATCGGTCTGCTCTTCTACGCCTGGGGCGTGGGCAGCGCCTGGCGCAACCCGTCCCTGGTGCAGGCCGAGCAGGAGCTGACCGCCGCCGCCGAGGCAGAGGCTGAGGCCGAGGCCGAGGCCGAGGCCGCGGGCGAGGCGGGCGAGGCGGACGACGACCGGCGTGAGAAGGCAACCGCGGGCGTCTGACATGGTGCAGGCCGGACGAGGGTGTCGCCTCGGCGAGGCGACACCTCGACCGGCCGCGCCGCCGATGACCGGCGGCTGGCCGGATGAGTACCTCGTTGTAAGAAGGCGTATCCGGTGCGTGAAGGTTGGGCGTAGGCTCGGGCATATGCGGATCGGGAATTCCTTACCGGAGTCACAGAGGCGTGCGCGGAGGCGCGCCAGATTGGAGGGGGCGGACCGATGAGTGACAGCAATGCCGTCCTGCCATGGCTCGTCATCCGCCAGGACGACAACGGCAATCGCTATCGCGTCGGCCGTTACGCCACCAAGACCGAGGCCCAGGAAGTGGCCGACCGGCTCGACTCGCAGAGCAAGGAGCAGCTCTACGTCGTCGAGCGGACCGCGGCCTCCCGGCAGGCCCGCTGAGCGGCCCCGGCCCGCGTTCCCGCCGCCGCCTTTCCTTGTCATCGCCCGCGCCGCACCCCCGGGGGACTCCCGTAGGGTGCGGCGCATGACAGTGCGCATGGTGGTGGGCGGAGCGGTGTTCGACCAGGGGCGGCTGCTGGCCGCGCGGCGCAGCGCCCCGCCCGAGCTCGCGGGCCGCTGGGAGCTGCCCGGCGGCAAGGCGGAGCCGGGCGAGACGCCGCAGCAGACCCTCGTGCGCGAGCTGCGCGAGGAGCTGGGCGTCGAGGTGCGGCCGCTGGAGCGGCTGCCCGGTGAGTGGACCCTCAAGCCCGGGTACGTTCTCCAGGTGTGGACCGCGGAGCTGTGCTCCGGTGAGCCGCGCCCGCTGGAGGACCACGACGAGCTGCGCTGGCTGCCGCCCGACCGCGTGGACGAGGTCGACTGGCTGGACGAGGACCGTCCGGCGGTGGCCGAGGCGGTACGGCGGCTGCTGAGCGCCTAGCAGCCCGTGTCCGGTCCCGCGCTGATGTACCCGTCAAGACGGTCGACGGTACTGCCGCCCAGATATCGGGTATGTACTGATTAACCTCCCTGAATCCACACATTCCGGCGGGGCTTGGACGTGTCGGGGGAAGTGATCGGCGTGACGGACGGCACAGGAGCGGCTGGTTCCGGGCCCGGCCGGCCCGGCTCCGTCGAGTGGGTCGTCCCCGCCGAGCCCGGTGCCGTCCGGGTGGTCCGTTCCCAGGTGCGCGAGGCGCTGGAGCGCTGGGGGCTGGCGGCGCTGGGCGATATGGCGGTGTTGCTGGTGAGCGAGTTGGTCACCAATGCGCTGCGCCATGCCAGCGGCCCGATCGGCGTCCGTATGTACGCCCGTCGCGAACGCGCCGCGGGGGGCCCGGTCCTGCTGGTCGAGGTCTCCGACCCGCTCACCGATCCGCCGCGCGAGCGCGTGGCCACGCCGGAGGACGAGAGCGGCCGCGGTCTGCAGTTGGTGGCCCGCAGCGCGCTGCGCTGGGGCGCCCGGGCCGGCGCCACCGGGAAAACGGTGTGGTTCGAGCTGGCTCTGCCCGGTTAAGAGTGTGAGTGAGCGCTGATCTTGAGCGCTTGTCAAAAAGCCGGGACGGAACCTGAATGCGGGCTGAGATAGTGCTGTGATCGTGAAGACCGTACTCCGGATGGCCGAGGTGCTGGATACTCGCTATCTGAGAGCCGGTCGGAGCACCTGAGCCGGAGGGGACGGGCGCATGAGCGAGAAGCCAGCGGGGGCGGATATGCCCGAGGAGGCGGTTGGTTCGCAGATGTCGCCAAAGTCCCGTACGTCCTCATCATCACGTTCACCAATCAAGCCCGCCTTGCCTTCTTCATCTCCTGTGTCGACTTCGCGGTCTTTGCCTGTGCCGTACCGATCGCCGGAATCCTCCCTGTCCTCCGCCCCGTCGGTCTGGCAGAGCAGCCCGCCCGGCTCGATTTACGACTACATCCGGGTCGCCTCCTTCTCGCTGGGGCCCGACGGCCGGATCGCCCAGTGGAGCCGGCGCGCCACCGAGCTCCTTGGCCTCAGCCACGAAGAGGCCATCGGCAAGGACCCGGTGGAGGCGTTTGTACCGCCCGAGCTGCGCGAGGCCAGCCGCCGGACGGTCGCCGACATCCTCGACGGCAGGGAGTGGACCGGACTCGTTCCGTATCACAACCCGCAGGCGCCGCAGGCGCATGGCATCGCCGAGGTCTATGTGATGCCGGCCGAGACCGAGCACGGTGAGCGGTCCGCCCTGTGTATCGCCGTGGATGTGACGGCTCTACGGGGGCTGGAGACAGACCTCGCCGCGTCGCAGGCCGTTTTCGGTCAATCTCCGCTCGGTTTCTTTCTCTTCGGCACCGATCTGCGCATGCTTCGCGTCAACGAGCGGTTTGCCACGGTTTTCGGCCGCCCCGCCGAGGCGTATCGCGGCGCCTCCGCGTACGACCTGCTGCCGCGCGGTGAGGCCGACCGGCTCGCCGCCGCCCTGCGCCAAGTCCTCGACAGCGGGCAGTCGCTGACCGATATGCCCATCGTGGGCACCGTGCCCGGCAACCCCGAGCGGCGCCGCTGGTCCATCTCGCTGTACCGGCTGCACAGCGGCTCGGGCCGGCCCATCGGCGTCGCCGGTCTTGCCACCGATGTCACCGGCCGCCGCCGCGCCGAACAGGAAGCCGCGGGCGTACGCCGCAACCTGGCGCTGCTCAACGAGGCAGGGGCCCGAATAGGCACCTCCCTCGACCTGGAGACCACCGCGCGCGAACTGCTGGACGTGGCCGTACCGCAGTTCTGCGACCTGGCCTCCGTGGACCTCTACCAGGGGCTGCTCGTCGGCGACGAGACCCCGTCCGGACTGGCCGACGGCAGCGCTGAACTGCGCCGGGTGGCCTTCGCCAGCGCCGTCTCGGCCGGGCCGGTCGGCTTCGGGGACAGCTATCTGTCCAGTGGCGGAGCCGGTGGCGACGGAGCCGGCGGCGCCACCAAGCCCGTCCAGGTCGGCGAGGTGCACCGCTACCCCTTCAACTCGCCCAGCGCCGTGGCCCTGCGCACCGCCCGCGCCCGCGTCGTCCCCGGCCGGGACGGCGGCGAGAGCCTGGAGATGGGCACGATGCTCCAGTCCACTCTCGTGGTGCCGATGGTCGCGCGCGACACGGTCGTCGGCCTCGCCCAGTTCTCCCGCACCAAGGGCAGCGAGCCCTTCGGCGAGCGGGACACCGCCCTGGCCGTCGAGCTGGCCGCCCGCGCGGCCGTCTCCATCGACAACGCCCGCCTCTACCGCAGAGAGCACGAGCGCGCGCTGATACTCCAGCGCAGCCTGCTACCGCCCGGCGACCCGGAAGCCGCCGGGCTCGATATCGCCTGCCGCTATCTGCCGGGCAACGCGGCGACCGAGGTGGGCGGCGACTGGTTCGACGTCATCGAGCTGCCCGGCCACCGCACGGCCCTGGTGGTCGGCGATGTGATGGGCCGCGGTCTGCGCGCCGCCGTCGCCATGGGCGAGCTGCGCACCGCCGTACGGACCCTGGCGCTGCTCGACCTGGAGCCCGCCGAGGTCCTCTCCGCGCTCGACGAGATCGCCAGCGGGCTCGGCGCGCCCGGCGGCTCGAACTCCGGAGGCCGGGCGGGCTCGCGCGCCCGCCGCGGCAAGGCCGCCGACGGCTCCTCCGACCTCGCCGAGGTGTACCTCGCCACCTGCGTCTACGCCGTCTACGACCCGGTCACCCGCCGCTGTACGTTCGCCAACGCCGGCCACCCGCCCCCCGTCCTCGTCGAACCGGGCGAGTCCGCCCTGCTGATGGAGGTCCCGCCCGGGATGCCGCTGGGCGTCGGCGGCGAACCGTTCGAGGAGATCGAGGTCGAACTCCCCGACGGGGCGCTGCTGGCCCTCTACACCGACGGCCTGGTCGAGTCCCGCGACCACACCCTCGACGAGGGTCTGCAGGCCCTGCGCGCGTCCCTCAACACGCCGGACAGCGTGGTGTCCCTGGAGGACGTCTGCGACCACGTGCTGAGCACCCTGGACACCCACCACGGCGAGGACGACATCGCCCTGCTGATGGCCAGGATGCAGGGCCTGTCGGCGGAATCGGTCGGCGACTGGCAGCTGCCCAGCGAGCCCAAGTCGGTCGGCCGCGCCCGTGAACTGGCCCGGCAGCAGCTGGAGTCCTGGGGTATGGACGAGCTGGTGGACACCACCGAGCTGCTGGTGAGCGAGCTGGTCACCAACGCACTGCGGTACGGCGAGGGCGAGATCCGGCTGCGCCTGCTGCTGGACCGCACGCTGGTCTGCGAGGTCTGGGACAGCGGCCTGGTCCAGCCCCGGCGCCGCCGCGCCCGCGACACCGACGAGGGCGGGCGCGGGCTGCAGCTGGTCGGCCTGCTCAGCGCGGGCTGGGGCAGCCGGCGCACGCCGCACGGCAAGACGGTCTGGTTCGAGCTGGCGCTGCCCAACGGGCAGTCGTCGGGCCCGGACTCGGTGGAGGCGCTGCTGAGCATGTGGTGACGGGCCCGCCACCAAACGGTCAGGACCCGTCACCGAACAATCAGGACTCGCGGCGGCGGATCTTGTTGCCCAGCCAGACCAGCGGGTCGTACTTACGGTCCACCGCCCGCTCCTTGAGCGGGATCAGCGCATTGTCCGTGATCTTGATCCCCTCCGGGCAGACCTCGGTGCAGCACTTGGTGATGTTGCAGTAGCCCAGACCGTGCTCCTCCTGGGCCGTGCGCTTGCGGTCGAGTCCGGTCTCGGCCGCCCCGTCCAGCGGGTGCATATCCAGCTCGGCGACCCGCATCAGGAACCGCGGCCCGGCGAAGACCTCCTTGTTGTCCTCGAAGTCGCGCACCACATGGCAGGTGTCCTGGCACAGGAAGCACTCGATGCACTTGCGGAACTCCTGGGACCGCTCCACGTCCTCCTGCCACATCCGGTACTCGCCCGGCCCCAGGCCCTCCGGCGGTACGAAGGACGGCACCTCGCGCGCCTTCTCGTAGTTGAACGACACATCGGTCACCAGGTCCCGTACGACCGGGAAGGCGCGCAGCGGGGTGATGGTGAGCGTCTCGTCGCGGCCGAAAACCGACATCCGGGTCATGCACATCAGCCGGGGCCGCCCGTTGATCTCGGCGCTGCAGGAGCCGCACTTGCCCGCCTTGCAGTTCCAGCGGACCGCCAGGTCCGGGGCCTGGGTCGCCTGGATCCGGTGGACGATGTCCAGAACGACCTCCCCCTCGTTGACCTCGACATGGAAGTCCTTCAGACCGCCGCCTTCCACATCGCCCCGCCACACCTTGAAGTGGGCCTCGTACGCACTCACTGGGTCAGCTCCTCGTCCGTCAGGTACTTCACCAGCTCGTCCTTCTCGAACAGGCCGAGCAGATCGGGCCGGATGGGCGGGGTAAGGCGCCGCTCCAGCCGGATCTGCCCCTGCCGCGCGTCCGGGGCCGCGGGCTCGCCCGAGGGGTCGGCGAGCCGGCACACCAGGTTGACCGGCCGCCACTCGCGGTCCATCTCCGGATAGTCGTCGCGGGTGTGCCCGCCGCGGCTCTCGGTCCGCTCCAGCGCGGCGCGCGCCACGCACTCGCTGACCAGCAGCATGTTGCGCAGATCGATGGCCAGGTGCCAGCCGGGGTTGAACTGCCGGTGCCCCTCCACCCCGGCGCGCCGCGCCCGCACCCGCAGGGCGGTCAGGCGGTGCAGTGCCTCCTCCATCTCGCCGGCCTTCCTGATGATGCCCACCAGGTCGTTCATGGTCTGCTGGAGTTCCTGGTGGAGCGTGTACGGATTCTCGGCCGGAACCGTGGACCGAGGCGCCCGGCTCGACGGATCGCCGCCCTCGGCGCTGAACGGGCGCAGCGCCTCGGCCGCCGCCAGGTCGATCTGCGCGTCGTCCGGTGTCGGCAGCGCCCCCGAGGAGGCCGTCTCCTCCGCGTACCGGGCCGCGTGCAGCCCCGCGCGCCGGCCGAAGACCAGCAGGTCGGAGAGGGAGTTGCCGCCCAGCCGGTTGGAGCCGTGCATACCGCCCGCGACCTCGCCCGCGGCGAACAGGCCGGGCACTCCGGTCGCGGCCGTGGTGTCCGGGTCGACGTCCACGCCGCCCATCACGTAGTGGCAGGTCGGGCCGACCTCCATGGGCTCGGCGGTGATGTCGACGTCCGCCAGCTCCTTGAACTGGTGGTGCATGGAGGGCAGCCGCCGCTTGATGACCTCGGCGGGCATCCGGGTGGACACATCGAGGAAGACCCCGCCGTGCGGGGAGCCGCGGCCCGCTTTGACCTCGGAGTTGATGGCGCGGGCGACCTCGTCGCGGGGGAGCAGTTCGGGCGGGCGGCGGTTGTGGTCCGGGTCCTCGTACCAGCGGTCGCCCTCGTCCTCGGTCTGGGCGTACTTCTCCTTGAACACATCCGGGATGTAGCCGAACATGAAGCGCTTGCCCTCGCTGTTGCGCAGCACCCCGCCGTCGCCGCGCACCGACTCGGTCACCAGGATGCCCTTGACCGAGGGCGGCCAGACCATACCGGTGGGGTGGAACTGCACGAACTCCATGTTCACCAGCGGCGCCCCGGCCAGCAGCGCCAGCGCGTGGCCGTCGCCGGTGTACTCCCAGGAGTTGGACGTCACCTTGAAGGACTTGCCGATGCCGCCGGTGGCCAGCACCACCGCGGGGGCCTCGATGGTGAAGAAGCGGCCGGACTCGCGCTCGTACCCGAAGACTCCGGCGACCCGCTCGCCCGCCTCGTCCTTGAGGACGCGGGTGACCGTGCACTCCTGGAAGACCTTCAGCCGCGCCTCGTAGTCGCCGAACTCGGCCTTGTCCTCCTGCTGCAGGGAGACGATCTTCTGCTGGAGGGTGCGGATCAGCTCCAGGCCGGTGCGGTCGCCGACATGGGCGAGGCGCGGATATTCATGGCCGCCGAAGTTCCGCTGGGAGATCTTTCCGTCGGGGGTGCGGTCGAAGAGCGCGCCCCAGGTCTCCAGCTCCCAGACCCGGTCCGGGGCCTCCTGCGCGTGCAGCTCCGCCATCCGCCAGTGGTTGAGGAACTTTCCGCCGCGCATGGTGTCTCTGAAGTGCACCTGCCAGTTGTCGCCCTCATTGACATTGCCCATGCTGGCGGCGATGCCGCCCTCGGCCATCACGGTGTGGGCCTTGCCGAAGAGCGATTTGCAGATGACGGCGCAGCGCTTGCCCTGTTCGCGCGCTTCGATCGCGGCCCGCAGCCCGGCGCCGCCGGCGCCGATCACGACCACGTCCCACGACTGCCGTTCGACTTGGGTCATCTTGTTGGGCACCTCTCCTAGAAAAAGCGCGGGTCGTCGAAGGCGCCGCTGGCCACCAGATAGACGTAGAAGTCGGCCACGGCGACGCTCACCAGCGACGCCCAGGCCAGCTGCATATGGCGGGCGTTGAGCTTGCTGACCCAGCCCCATAGGCGGTAGCGCACCGGATGCCGGGAGAAGTGCCTGAGCCGGCCGCCGACGATATGCCGGCAGGAGTGGCAGGAGAGGGTGTACGCCCAGATCAGCGCGATGTTGACGAGCAGCACCAGGGTGCCGAGGCCCATATGGCCCCACCGGCCGTGCTCGTCGCGGAAGCCGAGCACCGTGTCGTAGCTGAGGATCCCGGCGACGATCACCGCGAAGTAGAAGAAGTAGCGGTGGATGTTCTGCAGGATCAGCGGGAAGCGGGTCTCGCCGGAGTATTTGGCGCGTGGCTCGGGGACCGCGCAGGCCGGGGGCGAGGCCCAGAAGCCCCGGTAATACGCCTTGCGGTAGTAGTAGCAGGTCAGCCGGAAGCCCAGCGGGAAGATCAGGATCAGCAGGGCGGGGGACAGGCCCCACCACGCGCCGAAGATCTCCCAGTTCGCGCCGCCCTTCATGGGCACGCAGTTCTGCGCGACGCAGGGCGAGTAGAACGGCGAGACATACGGTTCGGCGTAGTAGTCGTCTCCGGAGAAGGCCCGCCAGGTCGAGTAGACGACGAAGGCGAAAAGACCGGCGGCGGTCGCCGCGGGCGAGAGCCACCAGCGGTCGGTGCGCAGATGGCGGGCCGGGACGGCGGCGCGCGAGGGCGCGTGTACGCCGTGGGCGGTGGGGTCTTTTCCGGAGGTCGTACGGGCCTGGGGGTCGGTGCCTGTGGCCAAAAGGGACTCCGTGGTGGAGTGTGCGGGTGGGTGATGGGGCGGCACTCACGCGGCGTGAGGGGCGGGACACCTCGGGTAGGCGCCCGTATGCGTCAGCTGCCGGGTCGCCTCGTGGCGCGTCGCCTCATGGGGCGGGGCGCCTGGTGCCGGGCCGCCTCGTGGGGCGGGTCGCCTCGTATGGGCGGGTGCCGGTCACGCCGCGTGCGCGCCTCAGGGCGCGTGGCGGTCGCGCGCGCCGAGCCCCTCGTCGTCGACGTCCAGCCAGAGCGCGCTGTTGTACGGCGCGTCGGGGACCAGCACCATCTCCGGGCTCGACCGCTCGCCGGGGGCGGTCGCGCGCAGCAGGGCCAGGCTTTCGCGGAGATGGTCCGCGTCGGTACGGACGCGACGTATCTCCAGGCCTCCGGGGCCGACCGACTGTTCCAGCCGGTGGACGGAGCGGACCAGATCGTCGAGACAGCGCTGGACGGCCGTCAAGTCGTCGTTCAAGGACATGACTTGCCCTCACTTCCGCGGTTGCGGTTGGCGACGCTCATGCGACAGCGAGTGTTACGCGTCATGGTCGCGGTTGGGAAGGGATCTGCCGGGATTGGCGCGGCCACCGAAGCGAAGGCACCTTCGCGCGCGGGGGTACGCGCCCACCGGATTGACCCGCTCGGGTGATCCTTTCCCCTCCATGGCCGTCTCGGCGTGCTGTTTCCTGAAGTGTCGCTTTGAGTGAGGAGTATATGCGATGAGCGTCACAATATGCCAAATATGCACAATTCCGGCTCACCCGGCCCGTCCGGCCGAGCAGGCCCACCCCGGAGGTACCGCGCCATGTCCATCGCCAAGCGCCGCCGTGTCGTGCT
Source organism: Streptomyces milbemycinicus (assembly GCF_002154605.1). Taxonomy (GTDB): domain Bacteria; phylum Actinomycetota; class Actinomycetes; order Streptomycetales; family Streptomycetaceae; genus Streptomyces; species Streptomyces milbemycinicus. The sequence continues at coordinate 21,145 of NZ_MUNE01000042.1, forward strand.
GCTCGCCGCGGGAGTGCTGTTGCCGCTGCCCTGGGCGAGCGGATGCAGCTCCGGCGGTGACGACAGCTCGCCCGCCGCCGCCCGACGGGACGTGGCCACGGCCGCCCGCGACCGGGTGGCCGATACGGGGACGCTGCGCTGGGCCCTGGACGCGGCGCCCGGAACGTTCAACGCCTTCCAGACCAACGCCGACAGCGGCACCCAGCGGATCGCCGGCGCCGTCCTGCCGTCCCTGTTCACCCTGGACGGCCAAGGCCGCCCACAGCGCAACCCCGACTATCTCCAGGCCGCCGACGTGGTGGACCGCGAGCCCAAGCAGGTCGTGCGCTACAAGCTCAACCCGAAGGCGGTGTGGACCGACGGGCGCCCGCTCGGCGCCGAGGACTTCACCGCCCAGTGGAAGGCGCTGCGCGGTGCGGACGGCGCGTACTGGACGGCCCGCAACGCCGGGTACGACCGCATCGCCAAGGTCGAGCCCGGCGACGGGGAGCACGAGGTCGAGGTCACCTTCGCCAAGCCGTACGCGGACTGGCGCTCGCTGTTCACCCCGCTCTACCCGAAGAGCGTGATGAGCGGCCCGACGGCCTTCAACGACGGACGGCGCCGGGGGCTCGCGGTCAGCGCGGGACCGTTCATGATGCGCAGCATCACGGGCGGTACGAAGAGCGTCACGCTGGTGCGCAACCCCCGCTGGTGGGGCGACCGGGCCCGGCTCGACAAGCTGGTATTCAAGGCCGTACCGGTCAAGGACAGGCCCGCCGCGCTGCTGGCCGGGAAGCTCGATCTGGCCGAGGTCGACCGGGCCATGGCCGAGCGGATCCAGGACGCGGCCGAGGTGCCCAAGAAGAAGGGCAAGGCGGAGGGGAAGGCACAGAAGGCGGAGAACGGGAAGCGGGGGACGGACAAACAGGCCGCGGCCGAACCGTCGGCCCAGCACGGGGCCGAGGCCGGGACGGACCTGGCGGCGGGCGGCCGGAACGCGGCCGACGCGATGCGCGCCTGGGCGGAGGAGAACTCCTCCAAGGAGGCGCGGGCCGAGAAGGCGGCCCTGCGCAGGCTTGTCGTGCGCAGGGCCCTGGAGCCCGCGTACACCCAGCTCGCCCTCAACGGCACCAAGGGCCCCCTCGCCGACGAGCGGGTGCGCCGCGCCGTGGCCCGCGCGATCGACCGCAAGGACCTCGCGAAGCTGGTGCTGGGGCCCCTGGGGCTGCCCGCCAAGCCGCTGGGCAACCATCTGCTGATGGCCGGCCAGCAGGGCTACAAGGACCACAGCGGCGCCCTCGGCGGCAAGGACACCCACGCCGCGCAGGCCCTGCTCGCCGACGCGGGCTGGCGCGCCGCCCCGGCCTCGGCCAGGCAGAAGGCGCTCGGCGCCAAGACGGACGACCAGGGCCGCGACAGCGGGCGCGACGGCGGGAAGCGCGACGGCGGCCGGGGCGCGGGCCCCGACGCGGGCGACGCGGGCCGCTCCGGTCGCGCCCCAGCGGCCGTGGTGCGCAAGCACGGCCAGCCGCTTGAGCTGCGCTTCGTGGTGCCGACCGGCGCCGGCACCGCCCCGCTCGGCAAGGTCAGCGCGCGCATCGCGCGGATGCTGGAGGCGATCGGCGTCCGCACCAAGATCACCAAGGTTTCGGGCAGTGGCTACTTCAAGGACCACATCGCCTCCGGCAACTACGACCTCGCCCTCTACTCCTGGCCCGCCAGCGCCTACCCCGCCACCGACGCCCGCCCGATCTACGCGAAGCCGCAGCCCGCCGCCGACGGCTCGCTGGTCGTCGAGCAGAACTACACCCGGGTGGGCACGGACCAGATCGACCAGCTCTTCGACGAGGCCGTCGCTGAACTGGACTCCGGCTCCTCCCGGACCCTGGTCAGCCGCGCGGACGCGCGGATCTGGGCGGCGGCCGGGTCCATCCCGCTCTACCAGCGCCCCCAGCTGGTCGCGGCCAGGAAGACGGTGGTCAACGCGGGCGCCTTCGGCTTCGCCACCCCGCGCTACCAGGACATCGGCTTCCGCAAGTAACCCTCAGGACTGCCTCAACTCCCTTGTCCAGCAAGCCGATCGACATGAAGCATGGCGTGTGATCACGACACCGGACACACGGGGGAGGACGGTATGAGGCGCGGATTGACCACTGCGGTCGCGGCCGTAGCGATCATGGCGGGGGCCGCGGGCTGTACGTCTGGCGGCTCCTATGGGGCCGCCCGCGGCGGCACCCAGCAGCTCACGGCCGCCAAGGCGTGCGCCGACGCCACGTACACCTGGCTGAACGTCTCCCGGCGCTCGGCGCTGACCGACATGACGCCGGGCACCCACTATGACAAGGGCGACAAGGTGAGCACCCGGGACGTCAAGGAGATCGCCCGCTACACCGTGTCCGTCCGCACCAGGGGCACGGAACTGCCCGAGAAGCGGCTGATCCGCGATCTCGGCCGGCACCTGAAGCTGGGGCTCGCCGGCGACGGGGTCACGAGGGCCGACGACAGCGGGCGGACGACCAAGTACGACAGGGGAGCGTACGGAGAGCAGACCGCCGAGGCGTCCGGTCGCTATGTCACGGGTCGCGCGGTCGACCTGGTCGAGGGCGATTACCGCTACGCCTGCAAGGGCGGGACGGTCTCCTCGGGCCACGTGGTGACCTGGACCGACAGCTATGAGGTGATCGCCGTCGCCTGTGGCGAGAAGCCGGACAAGGAGGCGAGCGAGGGCGAGCGCGAGGCCGCCAGGCTGGGCTGCCGCGAGGGCGACCCCGCGCGCGCCTGAGTCCGGTCCCTCGGCCCGGTACGGGCGGGGCGGGCGTTACCGCCCCGTCCACGTACCATGGGGTGAGGCCGTGGCGTGATCTGCCCGGCAGGCGGGCGTGCCGGACCCGGCGCGCCGCCATCCACGATTCCGGGAGAAGCGCCGCAGTGCCCACGCGCCACGACATCCGTAACGTTGCCATCGTCGCCCACGTCGACCACGGCAAGACGACCCTCGTCGATGCCATGCTCAAGCAGGCCGGCGCCTTCGCCGCCCACCAGCACGTGGACGACCGGGTCATGGACTCCAACGACCTGGAGCGCGAGAAGGGCATCACCATTCTCGCCAAGAACACCGCCGTCAAGTACCACCCGGCGGACGGCGGGGACCCCGTCACCATCAACATCATCGACACCCCCGGCCACGCCGACTTCGGCGGCGAGGTCGAGCGCGGTCTGTCCATGGTCGACGCGGTGGTGCTGCTGGTGGACGCCTCCGAGGGCCCGCTGCCGCAGACCCGCTTCGTGCTGCGCAAGGCGCTGCAGGCCAAGCTGCCGGTCATTCTGTGCATCAACAAGACGGACCGCCCGGACTCCCGGATCGACGAGGTCGTCAACGAGACGTACGACCTCTTCCTGGACCTGGACGCGACCGAGGAGCAGATCGAGTTCCCGATCGTCTACGCCTGCGCCCGCGACGGCGTGGCCTCGCTGAACAAGCCGGAGGACGGCACCGTCCCGGCCGACAGCGACAGTCTCCAGCCGTTCTTCTCCACCCTCCTGGGGACCATCCCGGCCCCTGAGTACGACGCGAGCGCGCCCCTCCAGGCCCATGTCACCAACCTGGACGCGGACAACTTCCTCGGCCGTATCGCACTGCTCCGCGTCGAGCAGGGCGAGCTGAAGAAGGGGCAGACCGTCGCCTGGATCAAGCGCGACGGCTCGATCTCCAACGTCCGGATCACCGAGCTGCTGATGACCGAGGCGCTGACCCGTAAGCCCGCCGAGGTCGCCGGGCCCGGCGACATCTGCGCGGTCGCGGGCATCCCGGAGATCATGATCGGCGAGACCCTGGCCGACCCCGAGAACCCGATCGCCCTCCCGCTGATCACGGTCGACGAGCCGGCCATCTCGATGACCATCGGGACCAACACCTCGCCGCTGGTCGGCAAGGGCGGCAAGGGCCACAAGGTCACCGCCCGGATGGTCAAGGACCGGCTCGACAAGGAACTGGTCGGCAACGTCTCGCTGCGCGTACTGCCGACCGAGCGCCCGGACGCCTGGGAGGTCCAGGGCCGTGGCGAGCTGGCGCTGGCGATCCTGGTGGAGACCATGCGCCGCGAGGGTTACGAGCTGACTGTCGGCAAGCCGCAGGTGGTCACCAAGGAGATCGACGGCAAGGTCCACGAGCCGGTCGAGCGGATGACCATCGACAGCCCGGAGGAGCACCTGGGCGCCATTACTCAGCTGATGGCGTCGCGCAAGGGCCGTATGGAGACGATGACCAACCACGGCTCCGGATGGGTCCGGATGGAGTTCGTCGTCCCCTCCCGCGGTCTGATCGGCTTCCGTACGGAGTTCCTGACCGACACCCGCGGCACCGGTATCGCGCACTCCATCTTCGAGGGCCACGAGCCGTGGTTCGGCGAGCTGCGCACCCGTAACAGCGGCTCGCTGGTGGCCGACCGGTCGGGCGCGGTGACCGCCTTCGCGATGACCAATCTCCAGGAGCGCGGCACGCTGTTCGTCTCCCCGGGCACCGAGGTGTACGAGGGCATGATCGTCGGCGAGAACTCCCGCGCCGACGACATGGACGTGAACATCACCAAGGAGAAGAAGCTCACCAATATGCGGTCCTCGACGGCGGATGTGACCGAGTCCCTGGTCCCGCCGCGGCTGCTGTCGCTTGAGCAGTGCCTGGAGTTCTGCCGCGACGACGAGTGCGTCGAGGTGACCCCGGAGACGGTCCGTATCCGCAAGGTGGCGCTGGACCAGAAGGAGCGCGCCCGGTCGGCGGCCCGCGCGAAGCGGTAACGCAAAAGGACCAGTAAAAGTAATACCGGCCGATTACCTGGAGTAATCGGCCGGTATGGCGTCCTGCATATGCCAACAGCCCGGAATTCCTGCCCATGAAGGGTGGGATCCGGGCCTTTGTCATGTCAGCAAGGTGTCAGTCAAGCTCTTATCCGGCGATCATCGTCCGATTATCGGTGACTGCACTCCGCATGATGTGTTAACAGTCCGTTTCGCGTGTGTCTGTCTGCGGCAGATTTGTCCGGATTTCGAAGCTCCGCGCGTAGATCTCGTGACCAAAGCGAGACCCTTTAAGTGTGGTTTACGGGACTGTCGTGCTCAATTATTGGGTCCGTTGGGCTCGGGTCGATGGGTCACGCGCTGTGGGGAGCGCCGCCCTACGAGCACACGGGGGGTTCCGGTCCCGTTCGCTGTCAGGGGTGTCAGCGTGTCTCCGGTTGCCCCTTTCTGTAGTGACAGTGGACTCATGAGGAGGAGCCCCATGCGTGGTGCCAAGAGCGCCAAGTGGGTTGCCATAGCCGGCGTCGTCTCTCTCGCTGCCACCGCGTGCGGTGGTGGCGGCGACAAGGGCAGCGACAATGCCAACAAGAAGATCGATCCCAAGGGGATCGTCAGCTACGCCAACGGTGAGCCGCAGAACTCGCTGATGCCGGCCAACACCATGGAGGCGTACGGCAGCGTCGTCATCGACTCCCTCTTCACGGGCCTTGTCGGCTACGACAAGTCCGGCAACATCACGTACGAGAACGCCGAGTCGGTCACGCCGAACGGCGACAACAGCGTGTGGACCGTCAAGCTGAAGCCGGGGTGGACGTTCCACAACGGCGAGAAGGTCACCGCCAAGTCCTACGTGGACACATGGAACTGGGACGCCAACCCGGCCAATGGCATGCAGAACAGTGCCTGGTACCGCGACATCGAGGGTTACGACAAGGTCCACCCGGAAAAGGGCAAGGCCAAGGCCAAGACCATGTCCGGCCTGAAGGTCGTCGACGACAACACCTTCACCATCAAGCTGTCGAACCCGATCCCGTACTTCGCGTACAAGCTCGCCTACTCCTCCTTCTACCCGCTGCCCTCGGGCGCGCTGAAGGACCCGAAGGGGTTCGGCGAGAGCCCGGTCGGCAACGGTCCGTACAAGTTCAAGAGCTGGGAGCACAAGAAGTCGATCCAGGTCACCGCCTGGGACGGCTACAAGGGCGACAGTAAGCCGAAGAACGGCGGCATCAACTTCAAGGCGTACACGTCGCCGCAGGCCGCGTACAACGACCTGCGCTCGGACAACGTCGACAGCATGCCGCTGGTGCCGGACGCCGAGCTCGCGAACTACAAGCAGGACTTCGGCGACCGCGCGATCAACACCGACTTCTCCGCGCTCAACACGATCAACCCTGCCTTCTACACGAAGCAGTGGAAGAACATCGACGTCAAGGTCATCCAGGGCCTGTCGATGGCGATCGACCGCCCCACCATCGCCAAGACCACCTTCTTCGGCAACCGTGAGCCCGCCACCGGCTGGGTCGCCAAGGGCGTGAAGGGCTACCAGGCCGACGCGTGCGGTGAGTACTGCAAGTTCAACCCGGACAAGGCGAAGCAGCTCATCAAGGAAGGCGGCGGCGTCCCGGGTAACAAGATCTCGATCCAGTACAACGCCGACCAGCCGCACAAGGGCTGGGTCACCGCGGTCTGCAACAGCATCACCAAGGTGACCGGCGTGAAGTGCGTGGGCGACCCGACCACCGACTTCCAGGCCGACACCGAGATCCGTGACCAGAAGAAGGTCAAGTCGATCTACCGTTCCGGCTGGGTGCTCGACTACCCGTTCAACGGCAACTTCCTCGCCGACCTGTACGGCACGGGCGTGGACGGCAACAAGGGCGACTTCTCCGACCCGAAGTTCGACGGGCTGGTGAAGAAGGCCGACCAGGCCAAGACGGTCGACGAGTCGGCGAAGCTGTACCAGGACGCCGAGAAGGAACTGCAGAACACGATGCCCGGCATCCCCACGTTCTACAACAAGGTCAACTCGGCCTACTCGAACAACGTGAAGAAGATCGAGTTCGACCAGGCCGGCGACCCCATCCTGTGGAACGTCGAGGTCTTCAAGAAGTAAGTCGCTACGGAGCTTCACGTCCCGCAGCGGCGCCCGGCGATGCCGGGCGCCGCTGCGGGCGGCTCCGGAATGGACGGAGGCACCTATGGGGCGCTACGTCGCGAGGCGACTGCTCCAGATGATCCCGGTGTTCATCGGGACAACGCTGTTGATCTTCCTCATGGTCAACGTGCTACCTGGCGACCCTGTACGGGCGCTGTGGGGGGACAAGCCGCCGGACCCTGTACAGGTCGCGCAGATCCGGCACGACAGAGGGCTGGACCTTCCGCTGTGGCAGCAGTATCTGCACTACATGTGGGGTCTGCTCCAGGGGGACTTCGGCAGGACCATCGCCGGTAACCGGCCGGTCCTCGACGAGATCACGCGGGCGTTCCCGGTGTCGATGCGGCTCGCCGCCATGGCCTGGACCTTCGAGCTCGTCGTCGGTATCACTCTGGGCGTCATCGCCGGCATCCGGCTCGGCAAGGTCGTCGACACGGCTGTCACGCTGTTCACCCTGGTGGTCATCTCCGTCCCGATCTTCGTCATCGGTCTGGCTTGCCAGCTGTACTTCGGAAACAACCTCGGGTGGATCACACCGACCGTCCAGGACTCCACCAACTTCAGTCAGCTGATGGTCCCGGCCCTGGTGCTCGGCATGGTCGGACTCGCGTACGTGGCCCGGCTGACCCGCACCTCGATCGCGGAAAACCGGTCCGCCGACTACATCCGCACGGCCACCGCCAAGGGTCTGCCGCGCAGGCGGATCATCACGGTGCACCTGCTGCGCAACTCGCTGATCCCCGTGGTCACCTATCTCGGCACCGACATCGGCAGCCTCATGGCCGGCGCCGTCGTGACGGAGGGCATCTTCAACGTGACCGGCGTCGGCAACCTGCTCTTCGAGGCGCTGGCACGCCGCGAGGGTGCGGTCATCGTCGGCATCGTCACCGTCTTGGTGCTCGTCTATCTCCTCGCCAGCCTGCTCGTCGACCTGCTCTACGCGGTCCTGGACCCGAGGATTCGTTATGCCTGACCTCACCAAGACCTCGTCCGCGAGCGAGGAAGCCGCCGCGGTCGCCGGGTCCACGCCCGTCATCACGGATGCCGGTCCGGTGCCCGAGAAGCCGCGCAGCCTCGGCGCCGACGCCTGGCGGGGCCTGCGCCGCAACCCGCTGTTCGTGATCTCAGGGCTGCTGGTCCTGCTGATCCTGTTCGTCGCCGCGTTCCCCGGTCTGTTCACCAGCGCCAGCCCGACCATCGGCGACCCGGCCAAGCACTTCCTGGGCAAGCCGAACCTCGGCCATGTCTTCCAGGAGGACTGGTTCGGCTACGACGGCACGGGCCGCAGCCTGTACGCGCGGGTGCTCTACGGCGCTCGCAACTCGATCATCGTCGGCCTGGGCGTGACGATCCTCGTCACCATCTTCGGCGGTCTGATGGGCATGCTCGCCGGCTACTTCGGCGGGTTCTGGGACAGCCTCATCTCGCGTCTGACCGACGTGTTCTTCGGCATCCCGTTCCTGCTCGGCTCGATGGTCGTGCTCAACGCGTTCACCCACCGCACCGTCTGGGTGGTCATGGGCGCGCTGGCCTTCCTGGGCTGGACGCAGATCACCCGTGTCATGCGAGGCGCGGTCATCACGACCAAGCACGCGGACTACGTCGTGGCGGCCAGGGCCCTGGGCGCCGGCACCAGGCGGATCCTGTTCCGGCACATCCTGCCGAACGCGATCGCACCGGTGATCGTCGTCGCGACCATCTCGCTCGGCACGTACATCGTCGCCGAGTCGACGCTGTCCTATCTGGGCCTCGGGCTCAGTGACGACTCCATCTCCTGGGGCAGTGACATCTCGGACGGCACCCAGTTCATCCGTAACTTCCCGCACGTACTGCTCTTCCCGGCCGGCGCCCTGAGCATCACCGTGCTGGCGTTCATCATGATGGGTGACGCCGTGCGCGAAGCCCTCGACCCGAAGCTGCGCTGAGGGAGGCGTACGTGACCATCACCGACATAACTGCGGATGTCCCCGCCCCCCGCTCGGGCGAGGACAGCGGTGGCAAGCTGCTCGACGTGCGTGATCTGCACGTCGAGTTCCACACCCGCGACGGCATCGCCAAGGCCGTCAACGGAGTCAACTACAGCGTGGACGCGGGCGAAACCCTCGCCGTGCTCGGTGAGTCCGGCTCCGGAAAGTCCGTGACCGCGCAGGCGATCATGGGCATCCTCGATATGCCCCCCGGCAAGATCCCGCAGGGCGAGATCCTCTTCCGCGGCCAGGACATGCTGAAGATGTCCGCCGAGGAGCGCCGGAAGATCCGCGGCAACAAGATCGCGATGATCTTCCAGGACGCGCTGTCCTCCCTGAACCCGGTGCTCTCCGTCGGCTACCAGCTCGGCGAGATGTTCCGGGTCCACCAGGGCCTGTCCAAGAAGGCGGCCAAGGCCAAGGCCGTCGAGCTGATGGACCGGGTGCGCATTCCGGCGGCGAAGGAGCGCGTCAGCGACTATCCGCATCAGTTCTCCGGCGGTATGCGCCAGCGCATCATGATCGCGATGGCGCTCGCCCTGGAACCCGATCTGATCATCGCCGACGAGCCCACCACCGCCCTGGACGTGACCGTCCAGGCCCAGGTCATGGAGCTGCTCGCGGAGCTTCAGCGCGAGTACCACATGGGTCTGATCCTGATCACCCACGACCTCGGCGTCGTCGCCGACGTCGCCGACAAGATCGCGGTGATGTACGCGGGCCGGATCGTCGAGACCGCCCCCGTCCACGAGCTCTACAAGCGCCCGGCCCACCCGTACACCCGGGGTCTGCTGGACTCCATCCCGCGTCTGGACCGCAAGGGCCAGGAGCTCTACGCGATCAAGGGCCTGCCGCCCAACCTGCTCAAGATCCCGACCGGCTGCGCCTTCAACCCGCGCTGCCCCAAGGCGCAGGACATCTGCCGCACCGACGTCCCTGTGCTGGAGCCGGTCACCGAGCAGGACGGCAGCCCGCTGCCGGGCCGCGGCAGCGCGTGCCACTTCTGGAAGGAGACGATCCATGGCTGACACCGAGAAGACCCCCGAGGCCGTGGACGCCACCCCCAACGTCACCGAGGTCGAGGTCGTCAAGGCCGCCACCGAGGAAGCGGCCGTCGCCGCCATCGACGCCCCCGTCGAGCGCGGCGAGCCCATCCTCCAGGTGCGGAACCTGGTCAAGCACTTCCCGCTGACCCAGGGCATCCTCTTCAAGCGCCAGATCGGCGCGGTCAAGGCCGTCGACGGCGTCTCCTTCGACCTCTACCAGGGCGAAACCCTCGGCATCGTCGGCGAGTCCGGCTGCGGCAAGTCGACCGTCGCCAAGCTGCTGATGACCCTGGAGACCGCGACCGCGGGCGAGGTCTTCTACAAGGGCCAGGACATCACCAGGCTGTCCGGCCGTGCCCTCAAGGCCGTCCGGCGCAACATCCAGATGGTGTTCCAGGACCCGTACACCTCGCTGAACCCCCGTATGACGGTGGGCGACATCATCGGTGAGCCCTTCGAGATCCACCCCGAGGTGGCCCCCAAGGGCGACCGCCGCCGCAAGGTCCAAGACCTCCTGGACGTCGTCGGCCTCAACCCCGAGTACATCAACCGCTATCCGCACCAGTTCTCCGGCGGTCAGCGCCAGCGCATCGGCATCGCGCGCGGCCTGGCCCTCAACCCGGAGATCATCATCTGCGACGAGCCGGTCTCCGCGCTGGATGTGTCCGTCCAGGCACAGGTCATCAACCTGATGGAGAAGCTGCAGGACGAGTTCAACCTCTCCTACCTCTTCATCGCCCACGACCTGTCCATCGTGCGCCACATTTCCGACCGCGTCGGCGTGATGTACCTGGGCAAGATGGCCGAGATCGGAACCGACACCGAGATCTACGACCACCCCACCCACCCGTACACCCAGGCCCTGCTCTCCGCGGTCCCGGTCCCCGACCCGGAGTCCCGCGAGGGCCGCGAGCGCATCATCCTCGCCGGCGACGTCCCCTCCCCGGCCAACCCGCCCAGCGGCTGCCGCTTCCGGACCCGCTGCTGGAAGGCCGAGGACAAGTGCGCCAAGGAGGTCCCGCTCCTCGCCATCCCCGAGCGCTTCGCGGGCTCGGACTCGCCCGCGGCGCACGAGTCGGCGTGCCACTTCGCGGAGGAGAAGGACGTGGTCCACGCGTAGCGTTCTTCGCTTCGGCCATGACGAGGGCCGCCCGGACCGCACCGACGGTCCCGGCGGCCCTCGTGGTTGTTCAGGACCCGCCCGATTCGGGCCAATGCTGCACCCGGATGATGAAGACGGTGGTGAAGCGACGGTGCTCCTGGTACCAGACGATCAGTCGGCCCTCCGCGTGGTCGAGTAATCCCGACGCCCCGGATTCATGGACCGGTGGGTCACCGAGGTACTTGACGGAGCGGCGTCGGCCAGCCGCTGAGCAAGCCGCTCCACATCGTGCTTGATCTGGGGGTCGAGTCCGCCGACCACGTTTTCCGCGTCGGGCAGGTACTCCCAGGTCCAATCGCTCACGCGGCGACCTCGCGGCGCGCGGCGTCCAATAGCTTTCCGATCTCGGCCGAGGCACGCCGGGCATCCTCGATGCTGGGCGCCTCGGCTACGGCCGCCTCCAATTCGTGGAGCCGCCGAGCCCGTTCCGGGTAGCGCCGCAGCGCCACGAATACCCCCCAGCGGTGCAGGAAGGTGTGCATGGGGACGGTGCTGTCGGTCTGCACCGCCTCCTGCCAGGCGCGGTGGAATTCCTCCTCGAACCGCACAGCCGCGCTGAGGTCCAGGGAGCGCACGGCGACGCGCAGCGCCTGTTCGGTCAGCGGCGGCATGGGGAACAGCGGCTCGTCGCGGTCGGAGTCCTCTATGGGATGAGTGCTCACGGCGCTGTCTCCTCCGGTGTGCCGTAGGCCGTCCACGTGGGGTGATCGCTGCAGGCCAATGTTCATCCATTTTGCCCGATCGCCCGCGGCGGCGGGTTGAGCGTGAACCATACGGCTTTGCCGGTGACGCCCGCGTCCTTGTCGGTGTAGTCGTGCACGCCCCACGCGTCCGAGCAGTGCTCGACCAGAGCGAGTCCCCGGCCGTTCTCGTCGTCGCACCGGGCGCCCCACCGGCTGCGGCAGGCTGTCGCCGGAGTCCCACACGGTGACCCGGAAGTCGGGCGGCGCGGGTTCCCAGTCCATGCTGACGTACGCGTCGGTGGTGGTGTTGCGGTACGCGTTGGTCACCAGCTCGGATGCGAGGAGTTCTGCGCTGTCGACGATGCAGTCGAGGCGGGCCCCTTTGAGGACACAGCGGATGGTGGTCCGGACGACCCCCACGGCGCGGGGTCCTGCCGCCTGTCGATGCCGAGGCCGCGCCCGAGGGCCGTACGGTGAAGGACTCCCTCGGGCTCATCCAGCACATCCTGTATCCCCTGCTCTAGGAGACGTCCGCATGTCCACGCTTCAGTGGCGCAAGTCCAGCTTCAGCTCCGGGGACGGCCCCAATTGCGTGGAACTCGCCGCAGACCCCACGGGAACCCCCCACCTCCGTGAGAGCGACGACCCGGAGGTCGTCATAGCCGCGACCCCGGCCGCGCTCCGCTCGTTCCTGCGGGCGGCGAAGGCTGGGGAGTTCGACCGGATGATCTAGTGCCCGAAGACGGTCACTTCACGACGCAGACCTTGTGGCCCTCAATCCAGACCTTGTAGGTCTTGCCGTTGTGGGTGATCGTCTTGGTCTTGGCCTTCATCTCCTTACAGTGTTTGCCCGTCATGTTGGGCGAAGGCGTGGGCGATGGGGTCGCGGAAGCGGTGCTCGTGGAGGTCACTGCCACTCCACTGGCCAGCAGGGCCGCCGCAGCACCGGTGGCCAAGGTGCGTACGATCGAGTTCCGCATCACTGTCACCTTCTCAGATCGACTCTGAACTGCCTTTATTTCAATTCTTCGCTCGCTCTCGGCAAGGACGCACGTCGATCACGCGCGCGGCTGAGCGGCATTCGGCGTGGTCGGGTGCCGCTTTCGTCTCGCGCCTTCGGCGCAATGAAGGCGGGCTACGGGAAGCGGGGGGAGGGGCCGGGGCACGTCGCCGTCCGGCGGGCCGGTGGGAGTGTGGCGTCAGCCGACGGGGCGGCGCGTGAATGGCCAGCAGCGGGGGATGGCGTTCCGGTCCGGGGTCTCCCCTACCCCCTTGCAAAAAACCGTTTGATGCAGAGCAAGTAACGGAGCAAGCAGTTTTTTTAGAGGGGGTGGGGGAGGCGCCTCGGGAGGTTGGAACTCATGGGGTGGAGCAGGGCATCCACGAGGCGGCGCGGCACCGGATGCGCTCACGCGGCGCTTCATCGGCCCCGGCGGGCGAGATCAGGGCACCGGCCCGCCGGACGGCGACGATGCCCCGGCCTCTCCCCGCGCTTCCCGTAGCCCGCCTTCTCTGCGCCAAAGGCGCGAGACGAAACCCGCGGCCGCCCGAGCCGAATGCCGTCCAGCGGCGTATGGGCCCCGCGGAGGCGCCCCGCGGAGGCGCCCCGCGTCATACATCGGCGGGCGGCGTACCAACCGTGCTCGTCGCCGCACCGATTCGGCGCCGCTCGGCCCGCATCCGCAGCAGTTCCGCCGTGGCCTGGTCGGCGGGCAGAAACGCCTCCAGGTGGAGTTCGGCGAGGGTGATGTCCGTCGCGGTGGCGAAGGAGGTCAGCGTGGTGATGAGGCGTAGCTCGCCGTCCGCCGACGCCAGCCGCATGGGGACGGAGAAGCCGAGGTGGTCGGGGCCGACGGGGGTCTGGGGGACGTAGCCGGCCAGTTCCTCGGTGAACGCGTCGAGGCGGGGATCGGGGCTGCGCCGGGCCCGGGCGCGGAGGTTTTCGATGACGTGGCGGCCCCACTCGGGGAGGTTGCGGACGCGGCGGGCCATCCCGTCCGGGTGGAGCATGAGCCGGAGCATATTGACCGGGGGCGCGAGGAGTTCGGGGTCCGCCCCCTCCGTGAAGACCTCGACGGCGTCGTTGGCCGCCACCACGCGCCCGTACGGCGCGATGACGAGCGCCGGGTAGGGCAGATGGCCGTGCAGGATCTGCTCGAGGGCCGTACGGACCGGCCGTAGCGCCGACTCGTCCAGGCCCGACTCGGCGAACACGGGAGCGTAACCGGCCTTGCCGAGCAGGTCGTTGCGCTCCCGTAGGGACAGGCGGAGCGATTCGGCGAGCCGGATGAGGATCGCGCGGCCCGGCTGGGAGCGGCCGCTTTCGATGAAGCTCAGGTGGCGTTGGGTGGTGTCGGCCAGCGCGGCCAGTTCGAGCTGGCTGAGCCGGCGCGCCCGGCGCCAGCGTCTCAGGTCGGCGCCGACGCCCGATTGCTCGACGGTGCTGTTCACCCTCGTAGTTGTATCCGGAGGCCGCGGCAGGCCGCGATTCCCTCCAGGGAATTGCCGCATCGCGGGCTGCCTCGCAGGATCGCTCGGCACAACCACTGAGCGACTGCGAAGGGCCGTTTGATGAAGAGCTACCGCCTTGTTCCGGGCCATGGCCTCGCCGGGCTGACCGTCCAGGACCGGGACGAGCCCGAGCCGGGGCGTGGACAGGTCGTGGTCAGGATGCGCGCGAACTCGATCGGCTTCCGCGATCTGATGGTGCTGGCCGACAACTATCCGCTGCCGATCACGCCCGGCGTGGTGCCCGGCTGCGAGGGGGTCGGCGAGGTCGTGGCCATTGGGCAGGACGTGGGGCGGGTGAAGGCGGGCGACCGGGTGGCCGCCGCCGTCTTTCCCCGCTGGCACGACGGCCCGTTCCGGCGCGACAACGCCGCACAGCTCGGCACCATGATCGACGGTGTGCTGACCGAGTACGCGGTGCTGAGCGAGGACGGCGTCGTGCACATCCCGGAACATCTGTCGTACGAGGAGGCCGCGACGCTGCCGCTGGCGGCGGTGACCGCCTGGAACGCCCTGACCGCCGGCGGCGCGCCGCGCCCCGGCTCGACCGTGCTGACCCTCGGCTCGGGAGCCGTCTCGCTGTTCACCTTGCGGTTTGCGAAGCTGGCCGGAGCCCGGGTGATCGTGACCACGTCCAGCGCTGCCAAGGCCGAGCGGCTGAGGGCGCTCGGGGCCGATGAGGTGATCAACTACCGGGAGAGCCCGCAGTGGTGGCAGGACGTACGCGCTCTGACCGATGACCTCGGCGCCGAGCGGGTCGTCGATCCGTCGGGCCCACTGGAGCAGTCGCTGAAGTCCGTCGCGGTCAGCGGCGAGGTGGCGCTCGTCGGCCGATGGCTGTCCGGGGCCGAGGGGGCCATGCCCCTCGACCCCGCGGTCCTGTTCGGCGCGGGCGCGGTGCTGCGGCGGGTCGCCACGGGGAGCCGGGCCCATTTCACCGAGCTGAACCGGGCGGTCGCGGCGCATCGGGTGCGTCCGGTGATCGACCGGGTGTTCCCGTTCGACGAGGTGCCGGATGCCTTCCGGTACGTCCAGCCGGGCGGCGGCTTCGGGAAGGTCGTCATCAGCCACGACTGAGCCCGGCGGACGGAGGCGAGTCACCCTTCGAGGGCAGAGGTTGCGGGGAAGAAGTCGGCGCCTTGGACATACGCCATCGCCTCGGTCCACTTCGGGTCGCCGAGGCGGCGTTCCATCTCCTGCGGGGTGACGTCCTCCACCCGCGTCTGCAGCCACCACAGATTGCCCAGGGGGTCGCGTACGCGCCCGACCCGGTCGCCGAAGAAGAGGTGGGCCACCTCGGTCACGGACGTGCCGCCGGCCGCGACGGCCCTGCGGTGCGTGGCGTCGGCGTCCTCGACGTAGAGGCGCAGGAAGGCGGGCGTCGGCGGCCAGCCGGGCGGCGCGTCGAACGGCATGACGATCGAGTCGCCGATCCGTACCTCCGCGTGTCCGATCCGCCCGTCCTCACCGACGACCCGGGCGATCTCCTCGGCATCGAACGCCGCTTTCAGGTAGCCGATGAGCCCGGCCGTGTCGCGCGAGATGATCCACGGCGTGACGGTGCGGTAGCCGTCCGGGATCGGCTTTACGGTCATGTGCTTTCCTCCTGAGTTCCTGGTGCTCCTCCCGACGCTAGATGGCTTCTAGGTCAGATCCTGGCCTAGAAGGACAACTGAGGTGAACTGCGGCTCGCACACGGATGGCTGTCGTGCGGATGCGGAACGTCATCTCATGGGATGTCATATGGGCCTAAGCCGGAACTCGGACCCGCTGGCCCTCGGGAGGCACCCATGCGCATCGCCGCGCGCGCTCGGTGCCTTCGGCGTGGATCGCGGGCCGTCTGCGTGCCGGTGGGCCCCGCCCTGCCGGTTCTCGGCCTGCTGGTGCTCGCCCTGGCCGCGACCGGCTGCGGCGGCGGTGACGCACCCAAGGGCGTCGTACGGTCCTCCTGGGGCGATCCGCCGAACCCGCTGGAGCCGGCCAATATCAATGACGTCCAGGGCGGCAAGGTCCTGGACATGATCTTCCGGGGGCTCAAGCGGTACGACCCCGCGACCGGCGAGGCCAGGAACGCCCTCGCCGACCGGATCCAGTCGGCCGACCAGCGGACCTTCACCGTCACCATCAAGGACGGCTGGCGGTTCGGCAACGGCGAGAAGGTCACCGCCAAGTCCTTCGTGGATGCCTGGAACTACGGGGCGCTGCTCGACAACAAGCAGCGCAACGCCTACTTCTTCGAGTACATCCAGGGCTACGACAAGGTTCACCCGGCCACCGGCCGCCCCACCGCGAAGACGCTGTCCGGACTGCGGGTCAAGGACGAGCGGACCTTCACGGTCAAGCTCACGCAGAAATTCTCCAGCTGGCCCAAGACGCTCGGCTACAACGCCTACGCGCCGCTGCCCCGCGCCTTCTTCGACGACCACGCCGCCTGGCTGCGCAAACCCGTCGGCAACGGCCCGTACGAGGTGGTCTCGTACGCCAAGGGCTCGGTCATGAAGCTACGGGCCCGCGATGGTTACCCGGGCCCTGACAAGCCCCGCAACAAGGGCGTCGAGCTGCGCGTCTACACCGACAGCAACACCGCCTACACCGATCTGCAGGCGGGCAACCTCGACCTGGTGGACGATGTGCCGGCCGCCCAGCTGAAGTTCGTCCGCTCCGACCTCGGGAACCGGTACATCAACCAGCCCGCGGGCATCATCCAGACCCTCACCTTCCCGATGTACGACCGCCGCTGGCGCGGGCCCGGCTCGGCCAAGCTGCGGCGCGGCATCTCCATGGCGATCAACCGCCCGCAGATCACCGACCGGATCTTCCACGGCACCCGGACCCCGGCCACCGACTGGACCTCCCCGGTGCTGCGCCACCAGGGCGGCTACCGGCCGGGCCTGTGCGGTGACGCCTGCTCCTTCGACCCGGTACGGGCCAGGGCGCTGATCAAGGCGGGCGGCGGGCTGCCCGGCGGCCGGATGACCATCACGTACAACGCCGACACCGGCTCCCACAAGGACTGGGTCGACGCGGTCTGCAACAGCGTCAACAACGTGCTGCGCAGCGACCGGGCCTGCGTCGGCAGACCGGTGGGCACCTTCGCCGACTACCGCAACAAAATGACCGACAAGCGGATGGCCGGGCCGTTCCGGGCCGGCTGGCAGATGGACTATCCGCTGATCCAGAACTTCCTGCAGCCGCTGTACTACACCGACGCCTCCTCCAACGACGGCCACTGGAGCGACACCGCCTTCGACCGGCTCGTCGACCGGGCCAACGGCGAGTCCGGCGACGGAGCGGCCATCGCCGCCTTCCAGGACGCCGAGAAGATCCTCGCCACGCAGATGCCCGCCATCCCGCTGTGGTACCAGAACGGCAGCGCGGGCTACTCGTCGCGGCTCGCCGGTGTGGCCCTCAACCAGTTCAGCGTTCCGGTCTACGACCGGATCAAGGTCGGCTGAGCCATGGGCCGTCATGCGCTCCGGCGGCTGCTCCAGATGATCCCCGTGTTCCTGGGCACCACCTTCCTGATCTTCTTCATGGTGTACGCGCTGGGCGACCCCGTGGCCGCGCTCTTCGGCGACCGGGCCCCCGACCCGGCCACCGCCGCCCGCATCCGCAAGGACCTCTACCTCGACGAGCCGCTGTGGCGGCAGTACGCGCACTATATGGGGCAGGTCTTCAGCGGCCACTTCGGCACCGCCTTCGACGGCCGGCCCGTCACCGACCTGATGGCGGACGCCTTCCCCGTCACCCTCCGGCTCACCCTTGTCGCCGTGCTCTTCGAGGTGGCCCTCGGGCTCACCCTCGGCGTCGCGACCGGGCTGCGGCGCGGGCGTGGCCTGGACACCTCGGTGCTGCTGCTGACCCTGGTCGTGGTCTCCGTCCCGACCTTCGTGAGCGGCTCGGTGCTGCAGTACGTGATCGGGGTGAAGTGGGGCTGGACCACGCCCTCCGTCGCGCCGGACGCGCCGCTGGGCCAGCTGGTGCTGCCGGGCGTCGTGCTGGGCCTGGTCTCCCTCGCGTACACCACCCGGCTCACCCGCACCTCCATCGTCGAGAACGCCCGCGCCGACTATGTGCGCACCGCCGTCGCCAAGGGGCTGCCGCGCCGCCGGGTGATCGTCCGCCATCTGCTGCGGAACTCCCTGATCCCCGTGGTGACCTTCCTCGGCACCGATATCGGCGCGCTCATGGGCGGCGCCATCGTCACCGAGCGGATCTTCAACATCCACGGCGTGGGATACCAGCTCTACCAGGGCATCCTGCGCCAGAACTCCCCGACGGTCGTCGGCTTCGTGACCATCCTCGTGATCGTCTTCCTGCTGGCGAACCTGCTTGTCGACCTCCTCTACGCCGTGCTCGACCCGAGGATCCGGTATGCCTGAGCCGTTTGACACCCCCCAAGCCATCGCCCCGGCCGGCGGCGGCGCACAGGCCCTGGCCGCGACCGACACCCAGGCCCTGCGGGGCGCCCCCGCGCCCACGCCCGTGGTACCCGCGGGCAGACGCGGCCCGGGCCGCCCCGCCGGGCGGGCCGCGGCACCCCGCGGGCTGTGGTCGGACGCCTGGCGGGACCTGCGCCGCAATCCGGTCTTCCTGGTCTCCGCCCTGGTCATCGTCTTCCTCGTACTGATCGCGATCTGGCCGGAGCTGATCACGGACGGCAATCCGTACCGCGGCGATCTGTCCAAGGCGCAGGACGGCCCGGCGCCCGGCCACCCCTTCGGCTACGACCTCCAGGGCCGCGACGTCTACACCCGCACCGTCTACGGGGCCCGCGCCTCGATCGCCGTCGGCATCTGCGCCACCGCGGGCGCGGCCCTGCTCGGCAGCGTGCTGGGCGGGCTGGCCGGGTACTACGGCGGCTGGTGGGACGCGCTGCTGTCGCGGATCGCCGATGTCTTCTTCGGCATCCCGATCCTGCTGGGCGGGCTGGTCTTCCTGTCCGTGGTCACCAGCGGGTCGGTGTGGCCGGTGGTCGGCTTCATCGTGCTGCTGGGCTGGCCACAGATCTCCCGTATCGCGCGCGGCGCCGTGCTGACCGCCAAACGGCACGACTACGTGCAGGCGGCGCGGGCGCTGGGCGCGAGCGACACCCGGACGCTGCTGCGGCATATCGCGCCCAACGCCGTGGCGCCCGTGATCGTCGTCGCGACCATCGCGCTGGGCACCTACATCGCGCTGGAGGCGACGCTGTCCTTCCTCGGCGTGGGGCTCAAACCGCCGACCGTCTCCTGGGGGATCGACATCTCGTCCGCCTCCACCCAGATCCGCAACGCCCCGCACATGCTGCTGTGGCCGGCCGGGGCGCTGAGCATCACGGTGCTGGCGTTCATCATGCTCGGCGACGCGGTGCGCGACGCGCTCGATCCGAAGCTGCGCTGAGGAGCGGGGAATGAGCTGTGCCGAGGAGCAGCCCGCCGTGCCGCGGCTGCTGGACGTACGGGACCTGCGGGTCGAGTTCCGCACCCGGGACGGCGTCACCGAGGCCGTAAGCGGGGTGAGCTACGGCGTGGACGCGGGCCGGACGCTCGCGGTGCTGGGCGAGTCGGGCTCGGGCAAGTCGGTGACCGCCCAGGCGATCATGGGCATCCTCGACTCGCCGCCCGCCTTTGTGACCGGCGGGCGGATCCTCTTCCAGGGGCGGGACCTGCTGGAGCTGGGCGAGGAGGAGCGCCGCCGGGTGCGCGGCGCCCGGATGGCGATGATCTTCCAGGACGCGCTCTCCGCGCTGAACCCCGTGGTGTCGGTGGGCGCCCAGCTCGCCGAGATGTACGAGGTCCACCAGGGCCTGTCGCGCCGCGCCGCGCGCGCCAGGGCCGTCGAGCTGATGGACCGGGTGCGCATTCCGGCGGCGAAGGAGCGGGCGGGCGACTATCCGCACCAGTTCTCCGGCGGTATGCGCCAGCGCATCATGATCGCCATGGCGCTGGCGCTGGAGCCCGACCTGATCATCGCGGACGAGCCGACCACCGCGCTGGATGTCACCGTCCAGGCCCAGGTGATGGACCTGCTCGCGGAGTTGCGGCGCGAGTACGACATGGGTCTGATCCTGATCACCCACGACCTGGGCGTGGTCGCCGATGTCGCCGACACCATCGTGGTGATGTACGCGGGCCGGATCGTCGAGACCGCGCCCGTACGCGACCTCTACCGCCGCCCGGCCCATCCGTACACCCGCGGGCTGCTGGACTCGGTGCCGCGCCTGGACGGGGACAGGGGCCGCGAGCTGTACGCGATCAAGGGCCTGCCGCCCGGCCCGGCGGACCTCCCGCCCGGCTGCCCCTTCACCCCGCGCTGCCCCCGCGCCCAGGACATCTGCCGCACCGAACGGCCGCCGCTGTACGAGGTGGCGTACGGGGACGCCGCGTACGGGGACGCGCCCGCGAAGCGGACCAGCGCCTGCCACTTCTGGAAGGACGAGCTCGATGCCCGCGACGCCATCGCAGCCCCCTGAGCCCGCCGCCGAGCCGGGCGAGCCCGTCTTGGAGGTGCGCGACCTGGCCAAGCTCTACCCGCTCACCCAAGGCGTCGTCTTCAAGCGCCAGGTCGGCGCGGTCAAGGCCGTCGACGGCGTCTCCTTCGAACTGCGGCGCGGCGAAACCCTGGGCGTCGTCGGCGAGTCCGGCTGCGGCAAGTCCACCCTCGCCCGGCTGCTGGTCAACCTGGAGCGGCCGACCGCGGGGGAGGTCCGCTACCGGGGCGAGGACATCACCAAGCTGTCGGGGCGGGCGCTGAAGGCCGTGCGGCGGAATATCCAGATGGTGTTCCAGGACCCGTACACCTCGCTGAATCCGCGGATGACGGTGGGCGACATCATTGGTGAGCCCTTCGAGATCCACCCGGAGGTGGCCCCGAAGGGCGACCGCCGCCGCAAGGTGCAGGAGCTGCTGGATGTGGTCGGGCTCAATCCCGAGTACATCAACCGCTATCCGCACCAGTTCTCCGGCGGTCAGCGCCAGCGCATCGGCATCGCGCGCGGGCTGGCCCTCAACCCGGAGATCATCATCTGCGACGAGCCGGTCTCCGCGCTGGATGTGTCGGTGCAGGCCCAGGTCGTCAATCTGCTGGCGCGGCTCCAGGAGGAGTTCGCCCTCTCCTACCTCTTCATCGCCCACGACCTGTCCGTCGTCCGCCATATCTCCGACCGGGTGGCGGTGATGTATCTGGGCCGCTTCGCCGAACTCGGCACCGGCACCGAGATCTACGACCATCCGACCCACCCGTACACCCAGGCCCTGCTGTCCGCGGTCCCGGTGCCCGACCCGGAGTCCCGCGAGGGCCGTGAGCGCATCCTCCTGGCCGGAGACGTGCCCTCCCCGGCCAACCCGCCCTCCGGCTGCCGCTTCCGCACCCGCTGCTGGAAGGCCGAGGACCGCTGCGCGGTGGAAGTGCCCCCGCTCGCGGTGCCCCCGGCCTTCCAGGCCCCGGGCGGCCCGGCCGCACACCCCTCGGCCTGCCACTTCGCCGGGGCGGTGTGACCGAGGGACGGACTACGCCTCGGGCGCGTCCCCGAAGTCCGGGATGTCCAGCCTGACGCCGCCCTGGAGCGCGGACTCGTGCGCGACGATGCCCGGCAGGGTGTAGCGGGCCGCGACCCAGGCGTTCACGGACGGCAGCGTGCGGGTGTTGACCGCGGTCACGAAGTCGTCCACCAGGAAGTGGTGGCTGCCCTCGTGGCCGTTGTGCAGGTGGTCGAACTCCCTCGGCAGCCGTGACCGGTCATGCACCGGCGCGGAACCCGAGGTGAAGGCTGCCCGCAGGGCCGGTGCGATGTGCTCCAGCGACGGGTCGTCGGGCGCCAGCGTGGGCTTGGGCTCCAGCAGCTCGGTGATGTCCTTCACCCCCTCCTTGTCCTGCCAGAAGCTGACGGTGGCGAGCTGCTCCATGCTGGCGTCCGTACCGAAGAACCGGAATCGTGATTCCCGGATGTGTGAGGGATAGCCGACTCGCCGGAACTCGTTCGTACGGAACGAGCCGCCGCCCGCCACCTCGAACAGCGCGGTGGCATTGGAGAAGTCGTTCCCGAACTGGCTGATCTCCCGGTCGAACACGCCGTCCCCGCGGTCGTCCTTGACCCCGACCGCGGACACGCTCACCGCATGCGTCTGCCAGGCGCCGAGCACCCCGCCGACGGAGTGTGTCGGGTAGAGCAGCGGCGGATAGCTGGCGGTCGCCTTCCAGTTCTCGCCGCCGCTGTACTGGTAGGCCTCGTAGAAGCCGAGATCCATGTCGTGGACGTAGTCGCCCTCGGCGTAGAAGAGCCGTCCGAAGGCGCCCTCGGCGATCTGGTCGCGGGCATGGACGGTCGCCGGGTTGTACTGGCTGGTCTCGCCCATCATGTAGGTCAGACCGGTGGCGCGTACGGCCTCGATGATGGCCGCTATCTCCTCGGTGCTGATCGCCATGGGGACGGCGGAGTAGACGTGCTTGCCCGCGTTCAGGCCCTGGAGCACCAGCGGACCGTGTGTCCAGCGCTGGGTGAAGATGGCGACCGCGTCCACCGCCTTCGACTCCAGCATCGCCTCGTACGAGGGGAAGGTGCCTGCCAGCCCCTGTGCGGCGGCGAGCTGTTCCGCGCGTTCGGGCAGCAGATCGGTGACGTAGATGTCGCTCACGCCGGGATGGGCCTGGAACAGCGTGGCGAACTGGCCGGAGAACTGGCCGGCGCCGACGATGCCGAGCGAGAAAGACATGTGGGGGTTGCCCTTTCGGTGGTCGAGGATCAACGGGGGCCTCACTGGCCGAGGATGAAGTTGATCTGGTCGTTGGTTTTGCCGAGGCCGCTCACGGGTGCGTCGTTGGCGTAGACGTCCTGCATGGCGGGGTGCATCAGCGCGTACACATCCGCGGCGTAGTCGGTGATCGGGAAGGAGAAGGTGGTGAAGTCCTTCTTGTCGGCGACCGGCCTGGTGAAGGCGGTGACGTCGATGCCCTTCTTCTTGTAAGCGGCGACCGCGGCGTTCGTGCCTTCGGGAGTGGCGGGAAAGACGATGCCGTAGGTGCCGACCGTCTTCTGGCACTCGTTCGAGGCCAGATACTTCACCCACTTCTTCGCGCCCCGCTTGTTGCGGGCGTTCTTGGTGATCGAGTCGGCGAGGCCGTTCATCATCGTCGCCCGCTTGCCGGTCGGGCCGACGGGGGTGAAGGCGGTGCTGACCTTCACGCCCTTGAGGCCGTCGTACGTGGAGATCATCCAGGCGCCGTCGAAGGCGGTCGCCGCCCTGCCCGAGCCCATCTGGGCGTTGGGCGGGTTCGCGCCCTCGCTGTAGGCGGTGAACGGGGCGAGATAGCCCTTCTTCACCAGCCCGAAGTACCACGTGATGACCGACTGGAAGGTCTTGCTGTCGTACTGGTACTTCGTGCCCCACCGTTTCTTGTCGGTGTAGGTCCAGCCGGCGGAGGCGGTGAAGTTGCTCCACTGGGTCTGCCCGTCGCTGTCGCCTGCCCCTCCGGTGGCCAGGCCATACACCTTGACATGGTGCTTGTCGAAGCCCGGTTCGTCGCCGCGCTTGCCGTACTTGTCGATGGTGAGGTGGGCGATGGCCTTCTCGAAGGTGCCGCCGTCCTTCGGGTTCCAGGAGAGGCTGTTCAGCTCTTCGGCGGTCAGCCCGGCCGCGTGAGCCATCTTCTTGTTGTAGAACAGCGCGACGGTGTCCCAGTCCTTCGGGGAGCCGTAGCGGTGGCCGTCCTGGCCGACCCAGCTGGACGCCAGCCCCGACTGGTAGTCGGACTCGTTGATGCCGAGGTCGTCCAGCGGTTGAAGCACGTCGAGGTCGGCGAACTGCCCGAACTTCTGGATGTGGTCGGTGAACACGTCCGGCTGTGTGCCCGCGATGAAGCTCGCGGTGAGCTTGGTCCAGTAGTCCCCCCAGCCCATCTGCGTGATTTTGACATGGAGGCCCGGGTTCTGCTTTTCGAAGCCCTCGGCACAGGCCTGGTAGGCGGGCAACTGGCTGGAGTCCCAGAGCCAGTACGTCACCGTGTTCCCGGACGACCCGGCCGAATCGCCCTTCGCGCAGCCTGTCAGCAGGGACAGCGTGAGCGCCCCGGCCAGCGCCACCACCTTACGAATTCGCATCACTGTCCCCTTACTTGATCCCGGTGAAGCCGATGGAGTTGACGATGCGGCGCGCGAACAGGCCGAAGAGCACCAGCATCGGGAGTGCGGCGATGAGAGTCGCCGCCATCAGGCCGGACCAGTCGGTGCCGGTCTGCGGCGTCTGCGCGCGGAAAATGGCCAACGCCACGGTGAGCACCCGGGAGCTGTCGCTGTAGGACACCAGCAACGGCCAGAAGTAGTCGTTCCAGGAGGTGATGTACGTCAGCACGGCCAGGGTGAGGATCGGGGTGGACGCCATGGGCAGCATCACCCGGAAGAAGACGCGGACCTTGCCGGCGCCGTCGAGGAGCGCGGCCTCCTCGACCTCGCGGGGCACGTTCATGAAGAACTGCCGCAGGAAGAACACCGCGAACGGGGTCATGAACATGGTCGGCAGGGCGATCCCGAGCAGCGTGTCCACCAGCCCGAGTTGCTTGATGAGCACGAAGTTCGGCAGCAGGGTGAAGATCGCGGGTACCATCAGCCCGGCCAGGAAGAGGCCGAACACCTTGTCCCGGCCCCGCCACCGCAGGCGTGCGAAGGCGTACGCGGCCATGGACGAGAAGAAGACCTGGCAGACGGCGATCAGCGTGGAGACGATCACCGAGTTCAACAGATAGCGCCAGAACGCCAGCCCGCCGCCCGAGCCGCCCTGGGCGATCGCCTCCTCGGTGGACTGCAGGCCCAGGGCGCGTGCGAAGCCGCCGCCGGTGAGGTCCACGGGTAGCGGGTCGCCGGGGTGGGCGACGAGCGCGCTGTTGGTGGACAGCGCGGTGCGCAGGATCCAGTAGAAGGGCAGCAGGGTGATGAGCACGATCGCGGCCATCACAGTCCAGGCCAGGGCCCGCCCGAGGGAGGGCCTGCGCCGGACGCGCCGTACGGTGGTGGTCGTTGCCACGGCAGCCATGTCGGATCTCTCTCTTCCGTCAGCCGAGGTCGGTCTGGCCGGCCCGGGTGATCCGGTACTGGATGACGGTGATCGCGCTGAGGACGGCCAACAGGGCGACGGACATCGCCGAGGCGTAGCCGAACTGGAAGCGGCCGAAGGCGGAGCCGTAGATGTAGTACTGGAGCACGTTGGTGGCGTTGGCGGGACCGCCCGAGGTCGTCACGGCGACCGTGTCGAAGACCTGGAACGAACCGATCACCGTCATGATCAGGACGACCGCCAGCACCGGGCGCAGCAGCGGCATGGTGATCCGCCAGAACATGCGCCATTCGCTCGCGCCGTCGACCTTGGCCGCCTCGTACATGTCGTTCGGGATCGCCTGGAGACCGGCGAAGAGCAGGAGCGCGGTGTAGCCGACGTGCCGCCATACGTTGATCAGGGCGATGGTGGGGATCGCCCAGGTCTCGTCGGCCAGGAACGGGACGCGGTCGAGGCCCAGGCTCTGGATGATCTCGTTGCCTATGCCGAGCTGGTTGTCGAGCATCCACAGCCAGACAACGCCCGCGACCACGTTCGACATGAGGTACGGGGCCAGCACGATCCCGCGCAGCACCGCCGACTGCGTCAGCCGCTGCAGCAGCACCGCGATCACCAGCGCCGACACCGTCTGGACGCCGATGTTGATGACCACGTACTCGACGGTGACCTTGAGCGAGTCCCAGAAGATCGGGTCGTGGACCATGCGTATGTAGTTGTCCAAGCCGACCCACTTGGCCGGGGTGAGCAGGTTGAAGCGGGTGAAACTCAGATAGATGCCGCGCAGCGTCGGCCAGAGCAGGAAGACCAGAAAGCCCAGCAGGGCGGGGGCGATGAAGAGGGCCGCGAGGGCTCCGTCTCCGCGCTCCCGGACCTTGCGGGCTTTGCGTTTCGCTGTGACTCCCTCGGCGCCGCGCAACGGCAGACGCGAAGGAGGGCTGCTGGCGGCGACGGTCATCGGAGACTCCCTCGTCTACGGCGTCCTCGAGCTGAGGGCACTTACTTTTGACTCAAAAGAATCCATGCGTCAAGAGTCGCGCTTCCTCCGAGTTCGGCCTCCTGGGCGTAGTAGAGTGAAGCCATTACTTTCTTAATGAAAAAATTCTTGTGGGAGTCCGACCCTCATGACCACACTTGGGGCGAGTTGGCCGCCGCTGAGCCCCGGTGAACGCGCGGTGGCGATCGAGGTGCTGGTGCACGGCCCGCTGTCACGCAGCGAGATCGCCCGCCGGCTGAATCTCTCGGCGGGCAGCCTCACCCGGCTGACCAAGCCGCTGATCGAGTCGGGTCTGCTGATCGAGTCGGCCGAGGACACAATGCTCGCGGAGGTACGGCTGGGGCGGCCCTCACAGCCACTGGACGTCGTCCCCGAGTCCCGGTACTTCCTCGGGTTCAAGATCACCGGGGACCGGGTGTACGGGGTCGTCACCACCCTGCGCAGCGACGTCGTGGCCCGTTACGAACGGCCGCTGACCACACATGACCCCGCCGAGGTGGCCGACCTGCTGCATGAGATGACGGTCGAGCCGGCTCG
>NZ_MUNE01000420.1 GCF_002154605.1 Streptomyces milbemycinicus
GGCGGCACCCCGGCCGAGTCGGCCCGCCCCCGTCACCGCCCGCCTGATCGGCAACCGTCTGCTGAGCCTGCCCGGTGCGGGCAAGGAGGTCCGGCGCTTCACCTTCGACACCCGCGACGACGACACCCCGCTGGCCTACGAGGCCGGCGACGCCCTGGCGGTGCACCCGGTCAACTGGCCGGAACTCGTTACGGAGTGGCTGGCCGTCACGGGCCTCGACGCGGACGCGGCCGTTCAGATCACGAGCGTCGGGGAGGTGTCCTTTGCCGAGGCCCTGCTGCGCCACCTGGACATCACCCGCGTCACCCCCGGCCTGCTGCGCTTCGCCGCCGCCCGCGCCCGCGACCCACGCGAGCTGCGGAAGCTGCTGCGGCCGGACAATAAGGGCGAGCTGGCGCGGTGGTCCTGGGGACGCCAGGCCGTCGACCTGGCCGCCGAGTGCGGCATCCGGGCCGGGGCGCAGGCGTGGGCCGACGTGCTGGGGCGCCTGCAACCCCGCCTGTACTCCATATCGTCCAGCCCGCTGACCGACCCCCACCTGGTGTCGCTGACGGTCTCCGTCGTCCGCTACGAGAACCCGG
The DNA here is from genome assembly GCF_002154605.1 of Streptomyces milbemycinicus. Taxonomy (GTDB): domain Bacteria; phylum Actinomycetota; class Actinomycetes; order Streptomycetales; family Streptomycetaceae; genus Streptomyces; species Streptomyces milbemycinicus. The sequence goes on from NZ_MUNE01000420.1 coordinate 582, forward strand.
ATGGCCGCCCCCGCCAGGGCGTGTGCTCCCCCTTCCTCGCCGACGCCGGGCCCGGCACCCCGGTGCCGGTCCGCGTCCAGCGGTCACCGCACTTCCGCCCACCCGCCGACCCCGCCACCCCGGCGGTGATGGTGGGCCCCGGCACCGGCATAGCGCCCTTCATCGGCTTCCTGGAGGAGCGCCGGGCCCGCGGCCATCGCGCCCCGAACTGGCTGTTCTTCGGGGAACAGCACAGCGCGACCGACTTCTACTACGAGGAGGAGCTGGCCGCGTTCCTCGCCGAGTCCACGCTCACCCGCCTGGACACCGCCTTCTCCCGTGACCAGCGCGCCAAACTCTACGTCCAGGACCGGATGCGCGAACACGGTCCGCAGCTGTGGTCCTGGCTGCTGGACGGCGCCCATTTCTACGTCTGCGGCGACGCCTCCCGTATGGCCAAGGACGTCGACCGGGCCCTGCGGGAGATCGCCACCGTCCACGGTGGCCTGGACGAGGCCGAGGCGGAGGCCTACGTCAAACAGCTCGCCGCCGATAAGCGCTACGTACGCGACGTGTACTGACCTCAGGACCTCAGGCGGGGTACGCGTGTGTCTGGGCCGCCTTGACCGTGGCCCACACCGTGGCTCCGGGGCGGAGGTCGAGTTCGGCGGCGGCGATCGTGGTCAGATCGGCGGCCAGGGGCAGTTCGCCGGTGAGGGCGGCGCGGATCTGGTCGCCGTGGGTCTCAAGACCGGCGACCTCGCAGCGCCAGAGGTTGCGGGCGCTGGAGCCGGTGGGGCGGTCCCGGTGCAGGGTCACCGCGTTCGGCGGGAAGGCGACGAAGGCCGGGCCCGTCAGGTCCTCCGTGGTCGTGATCCCGGGGCCGCCGTCGACGCGGACCGTGTGCCCTTCGGCCCGGCCTTTGTAGAGGTTGAGGCCGACCAGATGGGCGATGTAGTCCGTACGGGGGCGGCGGGCGATGTCGGAGGGGGTGCCCTCCTGGACGACGTGGCCGTCCTCGATGACGACGAGGTGGTCGGCCAGCACCATGGCGTCCAGCGGATCGTGCGTGACCAGGACCGCAACCGCCTCGAAGTCGGCCAGGTGGCGGCGGAGTTGGGCCCGGACGTCGAGCCGGGTGCGGGCGTCGAGGGCGGCGAGCGGTTCGTCGAGGAGCAGCAGCCGCGGACGGGTGGCCAGGGCGCGGGCGAGGGCGACGCGCTGGGCCTGGCCGCCGGAGAGCCGGCGGGGCTTGGCCCCGGCGTGGGCGGCCAGGTCCATACGGTCCAGCCATTCGGCGGCCTGCGCGCGGGCCTGCGCCTTGCTCGCGCCGTGGCAGCGGGGGCCGAAGGCCACGTTGTCGAGCGCCGAGAGATGAGGGAAGAGCAGATAGTCCTGGAAGACCACGCCGACCGGGCGGGACTCCGGCGGCGTACGGTCCAGCACGGCGCCGTCCAGCCGCAGATGGCCGTCCGTGAGCGGTACGAGGCCGGCCAGGGCGCGCAGGGCGGTGGTCTTGCCGGCGCCGTTGGGCCCCAGGAGCGCGACCACGTCACCGGGCGCCGCGGTCAGCGCCACATCGAGCCGGAAGGAGCCGCGCTCGACCACGAGATGGGCGTCCAGCCCCTGGGTGGTGGGGGTGACCGCGTGGTGGGCGGTCTTGGCGGCGTCGGTCATGCGGGGGCCATCCAGCGGTCGCGCAGCCCGGCCAGTACGGCGATCGATACGGCCAGCAGCACCAGGCTCAGCGCGATGGCCGCCTCCGGGTCGTTCTGCAGGGCCAGGTAGACCGCGAGCGGCATCGTCTGCGTACGGCCGGGGAAGTTGCCCGCGAAGGTGATCGTCGCGCCGAACTCCCCGAGCGCCCGCGCCCAGGCGAGCACGGCGCCCGCAGCGATGCCCGGAGCGATCAGCGGCAGGGTGACCCGGCGGAAGGCGGTGAAGCGGGAGGCGCCGAGGGTGGTGGCGGCCTCCTCGTAGCGCGGGTCGGCGGCGCGCAGGGTGCCCTCGACGCTGATCACCAGGAACGGCATCGCGACAAACGCCTCGGCCACGACGACGCCCGTGGTGGTGAACGGCAGCGTGATCCCGAACCAGGCATCCAGCCAGCGCCCGACGACCCCGTTGCGGCCGAGCGCCATCAGCAGGGCCACACCGCCCACGACCGGCGGCAGGACGAGCGGCAGGGTCACCAGGGCGCGTACGAGGCCGCGGCCGGGGAACTCGACGCGGGCGAGCAGCCAGGCGAGCGGGACCCCGAGGACCAGGCTCACCGCGGTCGCGGCCGTGGCGCAGACCAGCGAGAGCTGGAGGGCCTGCCAGACCTCGGTGCTGGTCAGCAGGTCGGGGAGGCTGCTCCAGGGAGCCCGGATGAGCAGGGCGACGAGGGGGACCAGCAGGAAGGCCAGGCCGATCAGCGAGGGCAGCAGGAGCGGCAGCGGTACGCCCCCGCGGACGCGGCGGCGCCGCGGGCCCCTGATGAGGGCCTCCGCGGCGCCGGTCCTGTCCGGTGAGGTCACGGCTTGAGGAACCCGGCCTCGGTGAGGACCTTCTGGCCCTCGGCGGACCGCACCAGCTCGATGAACGCCTTGGCCACCTTGTTGTCCGAGGCGTTCTTGAGCAGGGCGATCGGATAGTCGTTGATGGCGTTGGCCGACTCGGGGAACTCCACGCCCTCCACCTTGTCACCCGCCGCCTTCACATCGGTCTTGTAGACGACCGCGGCGTCGGCCTCCTTGAGCACGACCTTGTTCAGGGCGGACTTGACGTCCTGCTCGTAGGAGACCGGGGTGAGCTTGAGCTTGCTCGCGTCCAGGGCTTTCTGCGCGGCGGCGCCGCAGGGCACCGTCTTGTCGCAGAGCACGACCTTCAGACCCGATTTGGTGAGGTCCTTCAGGGAAGCGACCTTGTCGGGGTTGTCCGGCAGGGTGGCGATCTCCAGCTGGTTGCGCACGAAGGTGGCCGGGGTGCCGGCCGCGTCGCCCTTGTCCGTCACGATCTTCATCGTCTTGGGGCTCGCGGCGGCGAACACATCGGCCGGGGCACCACCGGTGATACTGGCCGCGAGGCTGTCGCTGCCGCCGAAGCTGAAGGTGACCTTCGTGCCCGGGTGCTCCTTCTCGAACGTGTCGCGGAGCGTGCTGAAGCTCTCCTTCAACGAGGCCGCGGCGAAGACCGTCACCTCGCCGGACAGCTTGTCCGAAGCGGAGGAGTCCGACTTCTTCTTGGAGGAGTCGGAGGAGTCCGAGTCGGACGAGGAGCAGGCGCTCAGGGTCAGCAGGGCGGCGGCACCTGCGCCGGCCACCTGAAGCATCCGGCGGGTCCGGCGCGCGGAACGGGTCATCACGGGTCCACTCCCTCTGGTCCTGACTCTGGTCAGGCGTTGATGATACTTCCGCACTTGCGAGGCGAAACCCTCCTGTCCCATTGCATGAGCTGGATCTCCCGTGTACTGGCATGGCATATGCGTTTGTACGGGATGGCTGTACGGGTACGGGTCACCAGGGAGGTGGTACCTCGTGAGCCAGTCCCTCACAGCCGCCGGTACGGCCGCCGGTCCGGTGGCCGAACTCGTCCTCGCAGGTGATCTGGCCCGTCCGGCCTGCCTGACGGTGCCCGACCTTCTCTCCTGGCCCCAGCACGGGGCACAGGTCGCCTTCGAGTGCGCCACCAGCGGTGTCCAGCACCACCACTTCACCGGACCGCTTCTGCACGACGTCCTCACCGACGCCGGTCCCGTCTTCGACGCGGCCCGCCGCAAGGACCGGCTGCGCTTCCTGATCGCCGTACACGGCACGGACGGCCACCGCGCGCTGCTGTCCTGGGCCGAGATCGACCCGGACTTCGGCCGCGCCCCCGTCCTGCTCGCGGTCACCCTCGACGACACCCCGCTCGACCGCGCGGGCCCCCAGCTGGTCCTGCCCCAGGACCGCTGTGGCGCCCGGTACATCAGCGGTATCGACGCGATCCGGGTGGACGGCGGATACACCGCGTGGACCTGACGGCGGCGCCTCGGAGAACGGGCCGGGTGTCAGACGCGGTCGATGTGCACGTTCGTCGACTTCACCCGGGCGGTGGCCTCCATGCCGACCTCCAGCCCCAGTTCCTCCACGGCCTCCCGGGTGAGCAGCGACACGAGCCGGTGCGGTCCGGCCTGGATCTCCACCTGTGCCGCCACATCACCGAGCTTGATCGCGGTGACGATGCCGGGGAAGGCGTTGCGGACCGAGGTGTAGGGCGCCTCCTCCTCCGTACTCCCGCCCTTGGCGAGCTCCACGGAGAACGCGGCCAGGTCCTTCCCGTCGATGAGCCGCTTCCCGCTCTCGTCGCGGTGGGTCGCCACCCGGCCCGCGTCCGCCCACCGCCGTGCGGTGTCCGGACTCACGCCGAGGAGCCGTGCCGCCTGGCCGATCGTGTATGACTGCATGCGCGCCAAGATAAGGCCACGGAGGCTCCTTTGACCTGCGGGTCCGCCGAGCCCCGGCCGCTGGAACCCAAGCGTCGGCCGGGGCTCAGCGCAGGTGGTCCGCCGTGGCCGCTGCCGCCAGGGCGAGCAGGGCGGCCGTGTCGTCCAGGGTGGCCGGGTCTTCGGAGAGCCTGCTGGTGGCGACCCGTATGTGGGGCTGGGAGTAGGAGACGCAGAAGCGGCCGCCCGGTGAGACGGTGACGCCCCGGGCGGCCAGGGTGACCAGCGCGGAGGTCTCGTCGGCCACGGGCACCCAGAGCATGAGGCCGTCCCGGTTGAGGGTGGGCACACCGAGCCCGGCGAGCCGTTCGGCGAGCGCGCCGCGGCGCAGCCCGTACCGCTCGGCGGCCTCCTGGACCCGGCGGGTGGTGGCCGCGTCGGTGAGCAGGTGGGCGAGCGCGTCCTGGAGGATGCGGCTGGTCCAGCCGGAGCCGAAGGTCCGCAGGACGCGGGCGCGTTCGACCAGTTCCCCCGGGCCGCCGACCACGGCCAGGCGCAGATCGGGCCCGTACGCCTTGGAGTAGGAGCGGACCAGGGCGGTGCGCTGCGGGAGGTGCGTTCCGATGCTGGCGCCCGGGAGGGTGGCGAGCGGGCCGATGCCGTCGTCCTCGATGACGGTGACGTTCGGGGCGTCCTCCAGGACGGCGGCGAGGGCCGCGGCCCGTTGCCCGCTGAGCGTCCAGCCGCAGGGGGCCTGGGCCCGGGACTGGTGCAGGAACAGGGCGGGGCGCTGGCCCAGGGCGTGCGCCAGCGCGTCGGTGCGCGGGCCCTCGGCGTCGCAGGCGACCGGCACGACCTGGGCGTCGAGGGCTTCGAGGATGTCCAGCAGGCGGGCCGCCGTGGGGTCCTCCACCATGACCCGGTCGCCGGGGACGATCAGCGCCTGGCACAGCAGTTGTACGCCTGCGTAGCCGCCGTCGACGGCCATCCACGCCTCGGGCGCGAACGGCCAGGTGCCGCGCACGGCGTCGAGGAGCCCGTCCGTGATGGCGGTGCGGGAGTAGTCGTTGAGCAGGGGGGTGCGTGCCCCGGCGAGCAGGGCGTCGCCCGGCGGGGGCAGCAGGGCGGGGTCCGGTGCGGCCACGGCGAGGTCGAGGGTGAGATGGGTGCCGAAGTCGCCGACGCGTTCGTAGCGCACCGGGTGCGGGACCGACGGGGGGCCGCTGACCACGCTTCCGCGCCGGCCGAGCGTGGTGATCATCCGGTGCCGGCGCAGCACCGCCCACGCCTCGGCCACGGTGCTGGGGCTGACGGCCAGTTCACCGGCCAGGGCCCGCACGGTGGGCAGCGAGCTGCCGGGGGCCAGCTCCCCTGACCGGATCAGATCGGTCATGGCGACCGCGATGCCGCGGGCGCTCGGGTCCTTGATGTGCCCCGCCAGCCTGCTGGTCGACCAGCTGCCGTCCGGTCCATCGGCTCTGCCGTTTCCGTCCCTCACCAGCTCGTTCCCCCCACATCTGCGCTCCGTCGCCGCTTGTGTGCCCACAGGTTACGACACGGAAAAACTATGTTCAGTAACAAACTAGATCTTGTTTGGCCTCTGTTCTGAACAATAGCCTGCCGGTCATCGCATGGATGAAAACAAGCCATGTGCGTCATGAATGAGCTTTGCGTGTCATGTACCAACCGCTAGGAGTGCGTGCTGTGTCATCGCCCACGATCCGTCTGGGACTCCGCGACTGGGACCACCTGGTGCCGCTGATGTCCGGGCGGGTGCAGGTGCCGGGCTTCCAGGTCGAGATCGACGCGCGGGACGTCACCCCCGACGTGCTCGCCGAGCCCGGCCTCGACGGCGGGGAGACCTCCTTCAGCCGCTACGTACGGGCCCGCGCGGCGGGCGACGACCGGCTGGTCGGCCTGCCCGCGTTCGTGATGCGCGGCTTCCGCCACCGCTGCGTCCTGGTGCGCGCCGACAGCCCGCTGCGCTCGTTCGGCCGGCTCGCCGGCGCCCGGGTCGGCCTCACCGGCTGGCCCGACTCCGGCAACACCTGGACCCGGGCGCTGATCCGGGCCGCGGGCGTGGACCTGTCCGGCATCGAGTGGCGGGTGGGGCCGCTGGCCGCCGGGGAGGTCGGCAAGGAGCGGCTCGGGGATCGCCCCCTGCCGCCGAACGTCTCGGCCATGGCCGAGGGCGAGTCGCTGGTCGGGGAGCTGGCCGCGGGGCGGCTGGACGCGATCCTCACCCCGTTCATGCCGCCGGAGTTCTTCACCCCGGACAGCCGCTTCCGGCATCTGCTCGACGATCACCCGGCCGCGGAGCGCGCCTACTGGGCGGCCACCGGGTTTGTGCCCGGGATCCACCTGGTGACGCTGAAGAAGGAGGTCGTCGAGGCCCACCCGGAGCTGCCCGCCGCCCTTCTCGCGGGCCTGGAGGCGTCCAAGCGCCACTGGCTGGACAGGCGGCGGCTGCTCGCCGACACCACGCCCTGGCTGCTGCACTCCCTCACCGAGTCGGCCGAGGTCTTCGGCGCGGACTGGATGCCGTACGGCACCGAGAACAACGCCGCGATGACCCGGGCCTTCTGCGAGGAGCTGTACGCGCAGGGCATCGCGCCCGAGCCCATCGACCCCGCCGTCGTCTTTCCGCTTCCCCTGGCCGCCGTCGCCGCCGCGTGACGCCGCCGACCCGCACCGACCTCACTGACTTTATGGAGCACCATCGCATGCGCATCGCCGTAGGACAGTTCGCCGCCAGCCCCGAGTGGAAGGACAACCTGGGCGCCTGCCTCGACCTCGCCGCCGAGGCGGACCGGGGCGGCGCGGACCTGCTCGTCCTCCCCGAGGGCGTCCTGGCCCGCTTCACCGAGGACCGCCACCGCATCCGCGAGGTCGCCCAGCCGCTGGACGGCCCGTTCGTCACCGAACTGGCCGCCGCCACCGCGCACAGCTCCACCACCGTCGTGGTGGGCATCCACGAGCCCTCCGACGACGGCCGGGTCTTCAACACCCTCGTGGTGCTCCGCGCGGGCGAGCTGATCGCCCGCTACCGCAAGATCCACCTCTATGACGCCTTCGGCGACCAGGAGTCCGCCAACGTCCGCCCCGCCGACGAACCGCCCGTCGTCGTCGAGGTGGCCGGCACCAAGGTGGGCCTGATGACCTGCTACGACGTCCGCTTCCCGGAGCTGGCCCGGCTGCTGACCGACGCGGGCGCCGAGGTGCTGGCGCTCCCGGCCGCCTGGGTGCGCGGCCCGGCCAAGGAACGCCACTGGGAGGTCATGATCGCCGCGCGGGCCCTGGAGAACACCTGCTGGGTCGCCGCCAGCGGCGAGTCCGGCCCGCGCAACATCGGCAACAGCCTGATCGTCGACCCGCTCGGCACCGTGCGCGCCCGGCTCGCCACCGGCCAGGGCCTGGCCTGGGCCGAAGCCGACCCGGGCGTCACCGCCGCCGCCCGCTCCACCCTGCCCGTCCTCGCCAACCGGCGGTTCGCCGTCGACCCGACCGTCCGTCCCCTCGGCACCCTTCCCCTCGGAGCCTGATATGTCCCCCAGACGACTCGCCCTCGCCGCCGGCGCCGCCCTGTCCTGCACCGCCCTGCTCGCCGCCTGCGGCGCCAACCCGCCCCAGGCCGACGGCGCGGTGAGCGAGAAGACGGCCGCCGCGGCGGGGTCCCAGCTCACCGAGGACAAGGAACTGCACGACCAGCTGCCCGCGAAGGCGCGCAAGTCCGGAAAGCTGGTGTCGGTCAACAACGGCTCCTTCCCGCCGTACGAGATCGCCGGCTCCGACGGCCACAGCCTCACCGGGGCCTCCGCGGACCTCTCGGCCGCGCTCGGGAAGGTCCTCGGCGTCACCATCGAGCATGTGACGGCGGACGGGCTGCCCAGCGAGCTGACGGGCATCAAGGCCGGCCGCTACGACTTCGCCATCGGCCCGATTGGCGACTTCAAGGAGCGGCAGGGCGCCAACGACTTCGTGGACTGGGTCCGGGAGTTCGTCGTCTTCGCCGTGCCCAAGGGCAACCCGAAGAACATCACCTCCCTCGACACCGCCTGCGGCCGGAAGGTCGCGGTCATGGCCGGCGGCTCCGCCGAGGGCGTCATCAAGAAGCAGTCCGACGCGTGCAAGAAGAAGGGCAAGGCCGCCGTCCAGGTCCAGTCGTACAAGGACCAGCCGTCCTCCATCCTCGCCGTGAAGTCCGGCCGCGCCGACGCGTTCTTCTCCTCGCAGGCCCCGCTGACGTACTTCGTGCAGCAGTCCAAGGGAGAGCTGGAGCTGGCGGGCACCGGGCAGTCCAACGGGTTCGACGACCTCTACCAGGGCGCCGTCGTCCCCAAGGACGGACCGCTGCGCGACGTCCTGCTCAAGGCCATCCAGAAGCTCATCGACAACGGCAGCTACGACCAGATCCTGCAGAAGTGGGGGCTCAAGGACAACGAGCTCAAGCAGGCGGGCGTCAACCTCGCCAAGTCCTAGCCCCGGCGCCGGATGACCCACCAAGGATGACCCACGAAGGATGACTCACGAAAGGAGGTGAGCCGCCATGGCCACCGCCCCCTCCCCGGATTCCCGGGACCACCCCCCGGCGGTCGTCGCTGTCAAGGAACGGACGGAGCACCCGCACGCCCCCGACCACCCCGTGGACGTGGCCCACGCCGTTCCCGTACGGCATCCGCTGCGCTGGCTTTCCGTGGTGGTCCTGGCCGTGCTCGCCGCCCAGCTCGGACACTTCCTGATCACCAACCCCAACTTTGAATGGGGCACGGTCGGCGCCTACTTCGGCGCGCAGGTCTTCGGCCAGGGCATCGCCACCACCGTCGAACTCACCGTGGTGGCCATGGCGATCGGCACCGTCGGCGGCGTCTTCGTCGCCGTGGGCCGCATGTCGGAGAACCGGGTGCTCAGCACGGTCTGCGGCGCCTACGTCTGGTTCTTCCGCGGCATCCCGGTCCTGGTGCAGCTGATTTTCTGGTACAACCTCTCGGCGCTTCTGCCCCGGATCTCCTTCGGCATCCCGTTCGGCCCCGAGTTCATCAGCGCCGAGACCAACACCCTGATCAGCCCCTGGTTCGCCGCCATCCTCGGCCTCGGCCTCAACGAGGCCGCGTACATGGCCGAAATCGTGCGCGGCGGTCTGCTCGGCGTCGACCACGGCCAGACCGAGGCCGCCTCCGCGCTCGGCATGGGCCGGGCCCGCATCCTGCGCCGGATCGTGCTGCCGCAGGCAATGCGCTTCATCGTGCCGCCCACCGGCAGCCAGGTCATCAACATGCTCAAGGCGACCTCGCTGGTCAGCGTGATCGCCCTCGCCGACCTGCTGTACACGGCGCAGTCGATCTACAACCGCACCTTCGAAACCATCCCGCTGCTCGTCGTCGCCTGCCTGTGGTACCTGGTCATGACCTCCGTGCTGTACGTCGGGCAGTCGTTCATCGAGCGCTACTACGCCCGTGGCAGCAGCCGTAACTCCCCGCAGAGCTTCTGGGACTTCGCGCTCTTCCGCCGCCGTACGACACGCAAGGCAGGGCCGGAACCCGTATCGGAGACCCCCTCATGACGACGATGACGACTAAGGCGACGGACCCGGCCACCACCTGGCCGATGGTGCGGGCGCACCAGGTGCACAAGCGGTTCGGACATGTGGAGGTCCTCAAGGGCATCGACCTGGAGGTCCACTCGGGCGAGGTGGTGGTGCTGCTCGGCCCGTCCGGTTCGGGCAAGTCGACCTTCCTGCGCTGCGTCAACAACCTGGAACGGATCGACTCCGGCTCCGTCCACGTCGAGGGCGAACTGATCGGGTTCCGCCGGGCCGGCTCCCGCGTCCACCACCTGCGGCCCCGCGAGGCGACCCGGCAGCGGCGCGACATCGGCATGGTGTTCCAGCACTTCAACCTGTTCCCGCACCAGACGGTCCTCGGCAACGTCATGGAGGCCCCGGTGGGCGTCCTGGGCATGCCAAAGGCCAAGGCGCGGGAGACGGCGCTGCGGCTGCTGGAGCAGGTCGGTCTCGCCGAGAAGGCGGACGCCTACCCGCGCCAGCTGTCCGGCGGCCAGCAGCAGCGGGTGGCCATCGCCCGCGCCCTGGCCATGCGGCCGAAGCTGATGCTCTTCGACGAGCCGACCAGCGCCCTCGACCCCGAACTGGTCGGCGAAGTCCTCGCCACCATGCGGGACCTGGCGCGCGCCGGCCTCACCATGCTGGTGGTCACCCACGAGATCGGCTTCGCCCGGGAGGTCGCCGACCGGGTGGTCTTCATGGACGACGGCCGCATCGTCGAGAGCGGCACCCCCGAGGAAGTGCTGGACAACCCGGCCAACCCGCGCACCCGGGCGTTCCTCAGCCGCTTCCTGTGAGCGGGTGACCCCGCCCCGTGCCGGGATTCCCGGAACGGGGCGGGGTGTGAACTGTCAGGGCTTGGTGGCGTACGCGACGAAGTCGGTCCACACGCTGGGGGAGAAGGCGAGCTGGGGGCCCTCCTTGTCCTTGGAGTCGCGCACGTGGACGGCGTCGGAGCAGGTGGCCATCTCGACGCAGTCACCGTCTCCGCCACTGCTGTAGCTGCTTTTGAACCAGGCCAGTTCGGATGTGCTCATACGTCTCCTCGCATCCGCTCCAACAGGCTCACCGAGTCTTCGAGGGGGAGAGCCTGTGAGCGCATCCTGGCATACCGCCGCTGGAGTACGCTGACCTCTTTTGGGTCGGTGATGAACAGGCCGCCGCGCTGTCCTTCGTTGTAAGCGAACCACTGGTTTTCTGGCGTCTCCAACAGTTGCATCGGCCCGTCCAGCCCGGCATGCCTCTCCCTCACCAACGGCATGACCTGCAACTCGATGTTCCGCCTCTCGGCGATCTCCAGTACATGGTCGATGAGCTGCCGTGTGACCTCCGCCCCTCCCGTGCGGCGTAGGAACAAGTGCTCCTCCAGGATGAAGCTGTACGTCGTGTTCGGCCGCTCGCACAGCAGCCGTTGCCGGTCGGCCCGTGCTGCCCACTGTGCCTCGATCTGATGGCTGTCCAACGGCGGCAGCTGCTCAACGAAGAGCGTCCGGGCATACGCCTCCGTCTGCAACAGCCCCGGAATCAACCGGCACTCGTACGTGTACAGCGCGATCGCCACCCTCTCCAGCCGCGCCCACTGCCGAAACCACGCCGCCAACCCTGGCTGCCGGGACAGGTGCTGGGCCGCCCTCCGCAGCGCCCCCGTGTTGCCCGTCGCCTCCTCCGCCCGTTCCACGAAAGCCGCGTCCGGCATGCGCCGACCCTGCTCGATCGACGCGACCGTATGCCTCGAGAACTGGACCAGCTCGGCGAACTGCTCTCTGCTCAGCCCCGCGTGTTCCCGCAGGGCCTGGACCACGGCCCCGAACGTCCGCAGACTGTCCGAAGGCTCCGGTTCCCCGCCGCACGGCGGCGCCGACACCCCTTCCGCGTCCGTCTCACCATCCGTACTGACACTGTGCTCGGCCATCTCTGGCCCCCTCCTGTCGCACCCCGCCCCGTGTGACGCTCTTGGTCGCCCCCATGCTGACGGCCCGTCACGGGTACCGTCCACCGTCCGTGTGCGCACGCTGACTCAGCGTACGCGGCCTGCATGATCGGGTAGGGTCTACCTCGCCGCGCGTGAGAACCAAGCGCGCACGACGCGCTGAGCGATGACCAAGCCGGCGCAACCCAACGCATTCGGGCGACCGTGCAGGTTCCGTCCCGGCTGCTGTTGCGGGAGTAATTTTTTTCGGGTCGCTGACCTACGGGGGCTTCATGAGTCAGGAATCCCCTTGCTTCAGCTGACAATCCATCGCGATCTTCTGGCGAATCAAGGAGACGAGAAGTGCGAATTGCTCAACGAATAGCAGCGGCTGCCGCGTCCGCTGCCGTCATCCTCGGCGGCGCCGTGCTCACCGCCCCGACCGCCTCGGCGGCATCCCTGCCGAAAGCGTGCAACCTGATCGTTACGCAGACCAAGGACGTTTCGGAGGCCGTGAACCTGCGCAGCGGCCCCGGAACGAGTTACACCTCTCTTGGAGTCCTGTACAAGGGTACCGATTTCACCGAGTACTGCACCAAGGACTACAAGTGGAGCTACGGCAAGGTCACCAGCGGGGCCAATAAGGGGAAGAAGGGCTGGGTCAAGTACTCCCTCCTCAACCCCGTCGAAAAGTGATAGCCAGCCCTGCAATTCATTCGCGCGCACAAGTCACTTTCTGAAGTCATAGTAGAGAACGTGCGTCGCTCGGGGCGGCCAGGCTCCGCTCGCCTGTGGCGAAAGGGTCCTGGCCGCCCGCGTTACGGTCGGTCACGAGCCCCGTTCACCATCCGTGTGCGTACGCCGACTCAGCGTACGCGGTGTCATCCTGGTGTAGAGGCGAATCCGCAGGCCATCGTGGGTGCATGACGCCACCCCCCACTCGCCAAGGGCCCATCACCGTACGTGTGTTCATGCAGCGTTTCAGCTCCACCCCGCTCGGCGCGCGCCTCGCCCGGCGGCTCACGCTCCATCAGCTCGACGGCTGGGGGATCTCACACGGCACGCGGCTGTCGGACGCGGCCGCTCTCATCGTGGCCGAGCTCGCCGCGAACGCCGCCACGCATGGCCATGTACCTGGCCGGGACTTCGAACTGCGCCTCACGCTCACCGGAGCCGTACTCCGCATCGAGGTCTCGGACACCCGGGGCGAGAAGCGGCCCCCGTGCCCCGGAGAGCTGGCCGCGCTGCCGTCCGTGGTCGAGACCGGGCGGGGGTTGCTCCTCGTGGAGGCGCTTGCCGACCGGTGGTCGGTGCTGGACCGCGTACCGGTGGGGAAAACGGTCCGGGCCGAACTGGACCTGCCTCGCTGACGGGCCCGCGCGGCTCATAGGGCGTCCCGCGCCGCGTCGATGAAGTCGGTGAGGGCGGCCCAGAACGGGCGGTAGGCGGCCTCGAAGCGGCTTACGGCCTCGGGGTTGTCGGAGCGCATGTCCCGCAGGGCCCGGTGGAACGGGCCGGTCGCCTTCTGCAGGGCGTTCGCCGCCGTGGCCGCGGCGGGCGGTCCTTCCAGCTCGACGACGCGCACGCGTCGGCGCAGCTTCCCGTACGCCTCGAGCTCCCGCTCGACCAGCGCATCGAGGGCGGCGGGCCGGTGCTCGGCGTGGGCGGTCCGCTGGGCGGCCGATATCTCCCAGTACACCTCGACCGTCTGGTGGGCGTGTTCGATCAGATCGAGATACGCCGTGCGCCTGCTCTCGCGCCGCCGCTCCGACTGCTGGGCCCGTGCGGCGGTGTCCGCCTGGATCCGGGCGGCCCGGGTGTTGCCCCGGCTGGTGACCCAGCTGGCCACTACGGCGGTGCCGCCGGTGAGGGCGGCGATCCAGAACGTGCTGTCGGCCACGGTGCGAAGCTCCCCGGTTCGTCGTGTCAGGCGGGCGGTCACTATCGCCCGATCGTAGGAAGATTAGGAAGATACGGAAGACGGAACGGTTCGGCGGTGCGGTGCGGGAGATACGTTCCCGTGCATGAGCGCATCCGGACTGCGGCCGGTCGTCACGGAGTTGAGGCTGTCTGCCTTCAAGACGCACTGCCGCGCGGCCTTTCCCATGGGGCCGCTGACCTTGATCGCCGGGCCGAGCGGAAGCGGTAAGTCCGGTGTGTTGGAGGCGTACGCGGCGCTCGCGCGCCTGGCGGGTGGTCAGCGGCTGGAGGAGGTCTTCCGCGATCCCGCCGGGTACATCCCGCGGCGCGCCCGGCCGGACGGGCAGGGGCGGCGCGGCTTCCGGATCGGCTGCACGGTGGACGGCCCGGTCGGGCCGGTGCGGCTGGATGTGGCCGTGCAGGCGGAGCCCGAGCTGCGGATCGTGGGCGAGCGGATGACGGGGGCCGGGGAGACCCTGCTGGAGACGGCGCTGCGCGACCCGGGGCGGCGCCGGGTACAGGCCGCCTGGCATACGGCGGGGGCGGTCGCGGTCACCCGGGCCCCGTTGCCCGACGACCGGCTGGCCACCTCGCTGCTGCCGCTGCGGGTGGCGGGCAAGACCGAGGGGCAGCGGCTGGCGCTGGCCGCCGCCGAGCAGGTCGTGGTCGCGCTGCGGTCCGTCTTCGTCTGCGATCCGCGCCCGGAGCGGATGCGGGCACCGGCGCCGCCGCGGGACGGGCGGCTGCGCGGCGGCTGCGAGAACCTG
>NZ_MUNE01000421.1 GCF_002154605.1 Streptomyces milbemycinicus
GTTCGGGCGGGTCGGGCGGGTCGGGCGGTGAGCGCACCGCGCCGCTGGCCGGTCTCGTCGCCGCGTTCATCTTCGCCGTCCAGATGCTGAACTTCCCGGTCGCGGCCGGGACCAGCGGGCATCTGCTCGGCGGAGCGCTGGCCGCGATACTCGTCGGGCCGTACACGGGCGTGCTGTGCGTCTCCGTGGTGCTGCTCATGCAGGGCGTGCTCTTCGCGGACGGCGGCCTCACCGCGCTCGGCGTCAACATCACGGATATGGCGGTGGTCACCACGGTGGTGGCATACGCCGTCTTCCGCGCCATCCTCAAACTCACGCCCCGCCGGCGCCGCTCCGTGACCGTCGCCTCCTTCGTCGCCGCGCTGCTCTCCGTACCGGCCGCGGCCGTCGCCTTCACCGCGATCTACGCACTCGGCGGCACGACACATGTCTCGCTCGGCAAGGTCTTCACCGCGATGGTCGGCGTCCACGTACTGATCGGCATCGGCGAGGCCGTGATCACGGCCCTGACGGTCAGCGCGGTGGTGTCCGTCCGCCCCGACCTCGTATACGGCGCGCGCGGTCTGACGCGCACCTTGGAGATCCGCACAGCTGCCGTGGCCGCCCCGGCGGCGCCGGGCCTCGCGGCAACGGCCGTATCGGCCGCGGGCAGGGCCGCCGATCCGGGGGCGCCGGAGGTCGCCGCCGCCCCGGCGGCCTCCGGCCTTGCGGCGGCGCCCGGCGTGCCGCTCGGCGCCGCCGCACGAGCAGGGGGTGCGGCGTCGGGGGGCGCCGCAGCCCCGGCCTCCGCGCCGACGGCGCGGCGGTCGGCGCGGCGGGTGTGGGCGATCGGGGTCGCGGCGGCGCTGCTGTGTGCCGGGGTGGTCAGCTTCTACGCGTCCGCCAGCCCGGACGGCCTGGAGAAGGTCGCCCATGACAACGGCATCGACAAGAAGACCGAGGACCACGCCAGCAAGGACTCCCCGCTCGCCGACTACGGTGTCAAGGACATCTCCGACGCCCGGCTCTCCGGCGGCCTGGCCGGGGTGATCGGGGTCGGCGCGACCCTCGCCGTGGGCTCCGGGCTGTTCATCGTCGTACGGCGCCGCGCCAAGAAGGCCGCCGCCGGGCCTGCCGCCGTCCCGTCCGCGCAGCACTCCGAGACGGTCTGACATGGGCGCGGGCCACGCCCACAAGCTCTACCGGGAGGGCCGCTCACCGGTGCACGCCCTGCCCCCGCAGTGCAAGATCGCCGCGGTGCTCTGCTTCGTACTGGTCGTCGTCTCCACCCCGCGCGAAGCCGTGTGGGCCTTCGGGGCGTACGCCGTGGCGCTGGCGGCGGTCGCGGCGGTGGCGCGGATTCCGGCGGGGTATGTGCTGCGGCGGCTGCTGATCGAGATCCCCTTCGTGGCCTTCGCCGTGCTGATGCCGTTCGTCGCGGACGGCGAGCGCGTCGCGGTGCTCGGGATGGAGCTCAGCCGCCCCGGTCTGTGGGGCGCCTGGAACATCCTGGCCAAGGGCACGCTCGGGGTCGCCGCCTCCGTGCTGCTGGCCTCGACGACCGAGCTGCGCGCCCTGCTGCTGGGGCTGCAGCGGCTGCGGATGCCGTCGCTGCTGGTCCAGATCGCGTCGTTCATGATCCGCTACGGGGACGTCATCACGGACGAGATGCGGCGGATGCGGATCGCCCGCCAGTCGCGCGGCTTCGAGGCGCGCGGGGTGCGCCACTGGGGCGTGCTCGCCAAGTCCGCCGGGGCGCTGTTCATCCGCTCGTACGAGCG
>NZ_MUNE01000422.1 GCF_002154605.1 Streptomyces milbemycinicus
CCGGCCTGGTGGCGGTGGCGGCGCGCGGCCCCCCGCCACCGCCACCAGGCCGGGCAACCTGGGTCCGCTCCGCCCCGCCGGGGCGGCGAAGCCGGCCGGGACCGCCCATGCCGCCACGACCACGGCGCCCACGGCCACCGCGGCCGCGGGCGTCCCGGGGGTGGCCGAGCCGCCGCTGGACCCGGCCGCGATGGTCGACCTGGTCGGGGACGCCGTCTCCGACCTCAACGCCGCGACGATCGCGGGCGCGCTGCGCGCAGCGGTGCGCGAGAAGTGGGGCGACGAGCTGCCCACCCGCTTCGCGGTCATCGGGATGGGCCGGTTCGGCGGCCATGAGCTGGGCTACGGCTCGGACGCCGATGTGCTGTTCGTCCATGAGCCGCGCGAGGGCGTTGACGAACAGGAAGCCTCGCGCGCCGCGTTCGCCGTGGCCAACGAGATGCGGCGGCTGCTCCAGCTGCCCACCGTCGACCCGCCGCTGGCCATCGACGCCGATCTGCGGCCGGAGGGCAAGTCCGGTCCGCTGGTGCGCACCCTCGCCTCGTACGCCGCCTACTACCGGCGCTGGTCGCTGGTGTGGGAGAGCCAGGCCCTGCTGCGTGCCGAGCCGGTCGCCGGCGACCCCGAGCTGGGCGGGCGCTTCATCGAGCTGATCGATCCGCTGCGCTACCCCGCCGAGGGCCTGGGCGACGACGCGGTCCGCGAGATCCGGCGGCTCAAGGCCCGGATGGAATCCGAACGCCTGCCGCGCGGCGCCGACCCCACCACCCACACCAAGCTGGGCCGTGGCGGCCTGTCCGACGTCGAGTGGACGGTGCAGCTGCTCCAGATGCGCCACGGCTGGGCCGAACCGGGCCTGCGCACCACCCGCACCCGCGAGGCCCTGGCCGCCGCCCACGCCGCCGAGCTGATCGGCGCGGAGGACGCGCAGACCCTGGACGAGGCCTGGGTGCTGGCCACCCGCGCGCGCAACGGCATCATGCTGGTCCGTGGCCGCCCCGGTAACACGTTCCCCAGCGGCAGCCGCGAACTGGCGGCGGTCTCCCGTTACTTGGGCTACGGACCCGGCATGGTCGGCCAGATGCTCGACGACTACCGCCGTACGACGCGGCGGGCGCGGGCGGTGGTGGACCGGCTGTTCTACGACTACGAGGGCTGAGCTCACACTGACTGGGAACGCAGGGACAGCACGAGATCGGTGATGCTCTCCACGTCCTTGAAGTGGCCGCCCGTCAGGTGGGTGGCCGGCACCAGGACACCGAGTTCGTCCCGCAGATGGGCCAGCAGCCGCGCGGTCCGGAGCGAGTCCAGGATGCCCCAGGCCAGCAGCGGTGTGGTCGGGGTGATCTCGGCGAGGTCCGGGTCGGCGACCAACTCGTGCCGGATATAGCCGAGAAGCGTGTCCAGCAGGGCCGAGCGTTCGGTGTCGGACATGGGAACTCCAGGTGTTCAAGGGCGGAGGCAGGGTGGAGTGCAGGGCGGTCAGGCGCGTCGGCAGAGTGGGGTGCAGGGCGGTCAGGCGCGGCGGTTCGGCTCCCTCGTCCGCAACTCCCGTGCGAGGGCGGCGCGGTCGGTCTTGCCGTTGGGGCCGCGGGGGATGGCCTCGACGGTGTGCACCGCGTCGATGATCATGTAGCTGGGGAGCAGCGAGGCGCAGTGCCTCTTGAGGTCGAGCAGTTGTGGCCGCTGCCCGGGCCGCGGCACGACGACGGCGTGGAGCCGTGCCGCGTCGCTGCTGCCCGAGACGAGGACCACCACGTCGCCGACCGCCGGGTGCGCGCCGAGGGCGGCCTCCACCTCCCCCGGCTCGACCCGGTGCCCGCGCACCTTCGCCAGGTCGTCGAACCGGCCCAGATACTCCAGGTCGCCGTGGGCATCGCGGCGGCCGAGGTCCCCGGTCCGGTACGGGCCGTGGTGCGGCGGGCGGCCCCAGTAGCCCAGCATCACGGTCGGGCCGCTGACGACGATCTCCGCCGTACCGTCGGGCCGGGGGGCCAGACGTACGTCGTTGCCGCAGCACCCGGTGCCGATCGGGAGCGGGGTCGTACGGACCAGGTCGGCGGCCGTCACCTCGTAGGACGTGCAGACATTGGTCTCCGTCGGGCCGTACCAGTTGAGCAGCCGTACGCCGGGCCAGGCCGCGCGCAGTCGCTTGATGTCCTTGAGCGGGAAGGCTTCGCCCGCGAAGACGCAGGTGCGCAGGGACAGCGGCCCCCGGTCCAGCAGCCGCCCTTGGCGCATCAACAGCAGGAACGCCGACGGCACCGAGTACCAGACGGTGATCCGGCGCCGGGCGAGCACGTCGATGAGCTGGTCGGGGGCGTGGGCCAGGGTGTCGGGGACGAGGTGTACCGAGGCTCCGGCCCGGAAGGCGCCGTAGAGGTCGAACACCGACAGGTCGAAGGTGAAGGGCGCGTGGTTGGCCAGCCGGTCGCCGGGCCGCAGCCGCAGCTTTTCGGCGGCCCAGTCGGTGAAGGACAGCGCGTTGCGGTGGCTCAGGCAGACGCCTTTGGGCTCGCCGGTGGAGCCCGAGGTGTAGAGGATGTACGCGGGGTCGTCGGGCGCGGCGGGGTGGTGTGCGGGGCGTCGTCCCGGCTCGGAGGCGTCCCGCAGCGCGGTGCGGTCCACCACCTCGACGCGCGGACCGTCCAGGTCAGCCGGGGCGGGGGCGTCGTCGAGGTCGGTCACCACCAGCGACGGGCGGCAGTCCGCGATGATCCGGCGGACCCGGCCGATCGGGTTCGAAGGCGTCACCGGCACATAGATCGCTCCGATCCGCAGCACGGCCTGCATCAGCGCGACCACCTCGGCGCTCTTGCCCGTCCACAGCAGCACCCGGTTCCCGGGCCGTACGCCCGCGTCGAGCAGCGCCGCGGCGTAACGGTCGGCGAGCGCGTCGAGCCGGCCGTAGCTGAGGCCGCCGGTCATATCGTGGACGGCCGGCGCCTCCGGGGTGCGTTCGGCCGCCTCGACCACCAGTCGGTGCAGGCTCACAGTCCTATGCTCCTTGCGATCAACTGCCGCTGGATCTCGGAGGTTCCGGAGAAGACGGTCGTCGGCAGCGCGTCCCTGACCGCCGCCTCGATACCTTCCTCGCGCAGACAGCCCCGGCCGCCGAACAACTGCATGGCATCCAGCGAACTGGCCACGGCCGCCTCGGAGACGGCCAGCTTGGACAGCGACACCCACAGGGAGGCGTCCGGGTCGTCGCGGTCCAGTGCGTCGCAGGCCCGGTAGAGCAGCAGCCGCCCGCTCTCCAGCCGCAGCTTCATATCGACGACGCGGTTGCTCACCGACTGGAACTCGGCCAGCCGCTTACCGGACTGCCGACGCTGCCGTACGTGCTCCACGCACCGGTCGAGCAGCCGCTGCTGCACTCCCAGATACACCGCGAAGAGGCAGGACCGCTCCCACCGCATGGAGTGCTGGAAGATCGCGCCGCCTTGGCCTGGGGCGCCGAGCACCTGCTCGTCGGGTACGAAGCAGTCGTCGAACGTCACCGCCGCGGCCGGACACGACAGCAGCCCCATCTTGTCCAGCGGCTGCCCCACCGCCAGCCCTGGGGCGCCACGCTCGACGACGAACGCGGTCACCCCCAGGTGTCCGGCCTGCGGATCGGTGGTCGCGTACGTCACGAACACATCGGCCACCGGTCCATTGCTCACAAAGCTCTTTGTGCCGCTGAGCAGAAAACCGTCCGCGACCCGCCGGGCGGTCACCGTCAGCCGGGCGACATCCGAGCCGGATTCCGGCTCCGTCATGGCGTTTCCGGCGATCAGCTCCCCGGAGCACATTCGGGGCAGCAGCCGCTTACGCGTATCGGGTGGCGCGAAATCGAGGATCGGCATTCCGCAGGAGAACAGATGAGCGGCGGCGGCGAACAGAATTCCGGTGTCCGCACAGCCGCGGCCGGCGGACTCGAATACGAGCGCGGTGTCCAGCGCGCCGAGCCCCCCGCCGCCCTCCGCCGTCGGCACGCTCGCCCCGAGCAGCCCCAGGTCCGCAAGGCGGGACCATTCGGCGCGGGTGTACGCCGACGCCGACGCCGTGGGCTGATGATCGCCCGGCCCGGCGGGAAAGGCGGTCTGCGTTCGGGCCAGGACGCTGGCGCAACGGTCGCGTTGTTGTCCGCTGAGTGTGAAGTCCATGGGGCCGCCCTCCTGTTTCGGGAAAAGCGAATTTCAGGTGTAGCCGCAAAGCTCGACGGTCGCAAGGGAGGGGAAAAAGAAATTCACGGACTCCATCGTCGGCTGAGGCGTATTCGAGTTGGAAGCGACCGCCTCTCTTCCGCGTCGGCGTATACGGAGAAAAGCCGAACCGAAATTCACGGACAGGTGCGAAGGGGTGTACGTACATGCGGACATCGGATGTGTACATCGCCGCCGTCGGGACGTATCTGCCCGACAGCGTCAGCGTGACCGAGGCCGTCCGGCAGGGACGGCTGGACGCCGCCGAAGCGGAGCGGTCCGGTCTGCTCGGCGCGGCCGTCGCGGGCGACACCCCCGCACCGGAGATGGGGGTCCGCGCGGTCCGTACGGCCTTGGGGCGCTGGGGCGGCGATATCTCGGAGCTGGGGCTGCTGCTCTACGTCGAGGGTTACCGCTGCGGCCCCGACGGATGGCTTCCGCAGTCGTATGTGATGCGCGAGGCGGTTGGCGGCGATCTGCTGGCGGTGGGGGTACGGCAGGGATGCAACGGGGTCTTCGGCGCCCTCGAACTGGCGGCGGCACATCTTCGGGGCGGCGGCAGCGAGGCGGCGCTGATCGTCGCGGCCGACAACATGGGCTCACCCCTGGTGGACCGCTGGCGGGCGAGCCCGGGGTATCTCCTCGCCGACGGCGCGGCAGCGCTGGTGCTCACCCGGTCCGCGGGCTTCGCCCGGCTGCTGTCCGTCAACTCCAAGGCCGTACCGGAACTCGAAGCCCTGCACCGCGGCATCCAGCCACTGGATCCGTCCGGCTCGGCCCGGCCAGTGCCGCTCGAGCTCGGCGCCAGGCAGCGGGAATTCCTCGGCGGTGACGACGCACCGAAGGACTGGATGCTGAGGGTGATGAAGGCCCAGGGCGAGCTGATGGCCAAAACCCTTGAGGAGGCGGGCATCGCCGCCGAGGACATGACCCGCGTCGTCACCGCCCATGCGAACCAGGAATTGGTCGACGCGTGGCTGTCCTCCCTGGGCCGCACCCTGGAGCAGTCCGCCTGGAGCTTCGGCCGAAGGGTGGGCCACCTCATGGCCGGCGACCAGCTGGCCTCCTTCGAGCATCTGCTCATGGCCGGCGAGATCGGCCCCGGCGACCGCGTCCTGCTGGTCGGCTCCGGCCCCGGCCTGGGCATCGCGGCAGCCGTCGTGGAGCTCACCGCGCTCCCGCCGTGGGTACCCGGACCCCGCGCCCAGTCAGACACCGTGACCCCGGCCGCCGACGGGTGGCGCTGACCGTGACGGCGGCCGCGCCGCCGTACGGCATCTCAAGCGTGCGGCGTGAAACGGCAGGGCAGCCGCGTCATTCCGTGGATGGACGTCCCGGTCACAAACTCGGGCTCACCCGCCTCGATATCGGGCAGCATCCGCAGCAGTTCCCGGAAGAGGATTCTCAGCTGCGCCCTGGCGAGCTGGGCGGCCAGGCAGTAGTGCGCACCGCCACCGCCGAAGGACAGCTGGGGGTTGGGATCGCGGGCGAGGTCAAAACGTCCCGGTTCGCGGAAGACGGCCGCGTCGCGGTTGCCCGAGGCGTAGAACATCACCACCTTGTCCCCTGCCGAGATGTGCCGGCCGCCGAGCCGGGTGGGGGCCACCGCCGTACGGCGGAAGGTCA
>NZ_MUNE01000423.1 GCF_002154605.1 Streptomyces milbemycinicus
TTCTCGGCGACCTGTTCCTGCGGGGTCATATGGGTCACTCCGGACAGCGGCAGCACCTCGTGCGGGCGCCCGGCCGCGAGGAGGGCCGAGGAGAGCCGCAGGGTGTGCGCGGCGACCACGTTGTCGTCCGCCAGGCCATGGATGATCATCATCGGGCGGTGCGGCTCCGCCGCGCCGTACAGCCCCTCGTCGGTGATCAGCGAATTGGCGGCGTACACCTCCGGCTGCTCGTCGGGGTGGCCGAGATACCGCTCGGTGTAGTGGGTGTCGTACAGCCGCTGATCGGTCACCGGCGCGCCCACGATGCCCGCGTGGAAGACATCGGGGCGGCGCAGCACCGCGAGCCCCGCCAGNNCAACGCGTCGACCTGGTCCTGCAGGCTCACGGCCGCCAGGTCGTCGCGGATGGCCTTCTCCCAGGCGGGGGAGCGGCCGGGCGTGCCGCGGCCGTCGGCGACGATCACCGCGAAGCCCTGGTCGGCGAACCACTGCGAGGTCAGATGGGCGTTGTGGGAGGCCAGCACGCGCTGGCCGTGCGGGCCGCCGTAGGGGTCCATGAGAACGGGCAGCGGCCCGTCGTCCGCGGTGTGGCCGGCCGGCAGCAGCACGGTGCAGGGGATATGGCGCTCGCCCGCGTGGACCAGCCGCGGGCGGGCGGTGATGACGGGCCGCTCGGCGTACGAGGCGATCTCGGCGAGGCGGTCGGCCGAGCCGTCGCCGGTGAGCCCGAACACCTCCACCGCCGCGCCGGGCCGGTCCGGCTCGGCGCACGCCAGGACGATCACCTCGCCACCGCGCACCGCGGACCGCACGGCGGGGCCGGACCGCTTGTCGACCGCCTCCCAGCCGCCCTGGTCGCCGCTGCCGCGGTACCACGCGCGGAAGACCCCGATCTCGCCCGGCTGTTCGGGCAGTTCGGCGTCCGCGCCCGGCGAGGCGGAGAAGAGCACATCCTCCTCACCGATGTCGAGGACCGCCCGGACGTGCAGCGCGCCCGAGGTCAGCTTGCGGTCGCCGACCATCAGCACCCGGGCGCCGCCCTCGTCCGCGATGCGCACGAGCCGCCCGTCCGGCGTCCACCCCGGTACACCAGGGAAAAGATCAAGCCAGACCGCGTCCTCGTCCACATGGACGGTACGGGTGCGCCCGGTGGCGGTGTCCACGGCCAGGTAGACCTGGCTGCGCTGGTCGCGGGCCTGGACCAGCAGCAGCGGCGGACCGTACGCGGACCAGTGCACCCGCGCGAGATACGGATAGCGCCGCCGGTCCCATTCGATCTCGGTGCGGGAGCCGTCCAGGCCCAGCAGCACCAGCCGCACCTCGGCGTTGTCGGTGCCCGCGGCCGGGTACGCGACCTCGGCGGGCTCCCGGTCGGGGTGCGCGGGGTCGGCGATCCACCAGCGCCGTACGGGCGCGTCGTCGACCCGGGCGACCAGCAGCGCATCGCTCTCCGGCGACCACCAGAAGCCGCGTGAGCGGTCCATCTCCTCGGCCGCGATGAACTCCGCGAGCCCATAGGTGACGGTCTCGCCCTCCGGTTCGGCCAGCGCCCGGTCGCCGCCTCCCTCGCCCCCATGGAGTTCCGTTACGCGCAGCGCGCCCTGCGCCACATAGGCGATGCGGCGTCCGTCCGGAGACGGGCGCGGGTCGATCACCGGCCCGGGCACGCGGAGTTCACGGGTTACGCCGGCGCGCAACTCGGAGGCGAACAGCCGGCCCGAGAGTGCGAAAGCAGCCAATTCGACAGTCAAGTCGGTGGCGTAGCCGATGACGCCCCCGGAGCCCTCCCTGCTGCGCTCGCGGCGCGCCCGCTCCTCTGCGGACAACTCCTCGTCGGCGCCGCCGAGCAGGGCGGCCGGGTCGGCGGCCGGGTACTCCCGCCGCTCGGTCAGGTCGTGCACCCACAGGAGATTGGCGCGGTCGGTGCCGGAGCGCGAACGCAGGAACACCACCCGCGAGTCGTCGGGCGCCACGACGAAGGCGCGCGGCGCCCCGAGGGTGAAGCGCTGGGTGCGGGCGTGCTGCCGAGGGAACGAGAGCTGTCCGGTCATAGGCCGAGCGTACGGCTCCGGTCCCGTTGCCGCGGGCATGTTCCGCCCGCGGCGGCCGCACAGATCAACTCGTCGAATGTGGCGAGAATCAGGCCAGATGACGAGGCCAATGGTGCGAACAGGCATGCGCCCCTGTCATGCTCCCGTGCACCGAGTCGTGCGCGCGGGCCCATAGTTATGATCGATTGCGCATAGTGGGTAGGCCCCCTGTGGCATGAATATGTTGTCCGTTCGAGCGCGTGTACCTGGAGGTGAGCCGCTGTGGCGCTCTCGATTTCGTTGGTCGTGCTGCTGCTGATCATCGTCTTCATGCTCGTTCAGAAGGCTGGGCTGAAGTCGGGGCACGCGGTCCTCTGTGTGCTGCTCGGCTTCTACCTCGCCAGTTCCTCGATCGCCCCGACGATCGACGACCTCACGACGAACGTGGCGAACATGATCGGGGACGTGGACCTCTGATCCATGGCTGACCCGCGGCTCCGGCCGCGGGGCTCGTAGGCTGTGCTCATGACCCCGGTCCTTCCCGCCCGTCGCCTGCTCCTGGTACATGCACATCCGGACGACGAGTCGATCAACAACGGCGCGACCATGGCCAAGTACGCCGCCGAGGGTGCGCAGGTCACGCTGGTGACCTGCACGCTCGGCGAGGAGGGCGAGATCATCCCGCCCGCCCTGGCGCACTTGGCCGCCGACCGCGACGATGCGCTCGGCCCGCACCGGATCGGCGAACTCGCCGTGGCGATGAAGGCGTTGGGGGTCAGCGATCACCGCTTCCTGGGCGGTCCCGGCCGGTACCGCGACTCCGGGATGATGGGCGCCCCGCAGAACGACCGCCCGGAGTGCTTCTGGCGGGCGGAGGTGGACGACGCCGCCGCCCACCTGGCCGAGGTGGTCCGCGAGGTGCGCCCGCAGGTCCTGGTCACCTACGACCCGCACGGGGGCTACGGCCACCCCGACCACATCCAGGCGCACCGCGTCGCCATGCGCGCGGCAGAGCTCGCCGCGGAGCCGGCCTACCGCCGGGACCTGGGCGACCCGCACCAGATCGCCAAGATCTACTGGAACTGCGTCCCGCGCTCGGAGCTCGAGGAGGGCTTCGCCCGGCTGCGCGCCCAGGGCGACGGGGCCCCGTTCCCGCGGATCGCCTCGGCCGGCGACGTGCCGGGCGTGGTCGACGACGCGCGGGTGACGGCGACGGTGGACGGCGCCGGGTACGCCGAGGCGAAGGCGGAGGCCATGCGCGCCCACGCCACCCAGATCGCGGTCGACGGGCCCTTCTTCGCGCTCTCGAACGATCTGGGGCAGCCGCTGTCCGCCATGGAGCACTACCTGCTCGTCAGAGGGCAGGCGGTCGCCGCTTCCGGCTCGGACCGGGGCCGTGAGGACGATCTGTTCGCGGGGGTGTCGGTGTGACGGCCGCGCGCTTGGGGACGTATGTGCTGCTCGGCGTGGTGGGGGTGCTGGTCGCCGCCGCGGGCGCGCTGGTCCAAGCCGCCTGGTTCCCCGGTGGGTTGCTGCTCGCGCTGCTCGCGATCGGCGCGCTGTGCTACGGCGGGGTCAAGGCGACCGACACCCGGGCGGGCGGGGTGGTGCCTGCCGGGGCGTGGGTGATCTCCGTGTTGTTTCTCACCGTGAGCCGTCCCGAGGGGGACTTTCTTTTCGGCGCCGGAGCGGGCTCCTATGCTTTTCTTCTGGGCGGAATGTTCGCCGGTGTGATGTGCGCCACGATGCCGAAGGTGTCGCAACCGGGCAGCGGCCCGGCCCGACTTGGTAAGTGACGTCACGTTTTCGCCTGGGCGTCCGCCAAGGCGACAGACCGTGCCCACCGGTGTGCGGGATGTGTCTTTACCGCGGTCGTCAAGTGCCTGCCCGCGGGGCCCAGTAAGGTGGTGCCGCCGCCGAGCCGCCCGCGCGAGTCTGACGGGCGGCGGAGCTAACTGGGAGAACCTGCTTTGAGCCGTGAATCTGACAGTTCGTCCTCCGGGACCCGCAAGGGCAGTGGCGCCGCCGCCTACCCGCCTGGCACCCCGCCGTACGGATCCCGCCAGTACCCCTCGCCGAATCCGACACAGGAAGCCCAGGGCTCCGGTGACGGCGAGGCGCGTGCCGCGGCCAAGCCGGAGGAACCCAAGACCGAGACCACGCTGACGACCCGGATCCGGATCAACATCCCCGGGTCCCGGCCCATCCCGCCGGTGGTCATGCGCACCCCGGTCGGCGAGGAGGGCGTGCCGAACCAGCGCTCCGCCGACGACCCCGAGGGCGCCGACGGCCCGGCCGGGCCCGACGCCGCCCCGGTGGGCGCGGGCGCGGCCGGAGCGGCGCGGGGGGAGCACGGGGAGCCCTCGGCGAACAAGGCCGAGAAGAAGAAGGAGGACCGGACCAGCGACTGGTTCGCGCCTCGTAAGGGCAAGGGCAACTCGACGACGGGGAGCACGCCGCTGCCCCCGGTGCCGCCGGGCGCCACGCCCTCC
>NZ_MUNE01000424.1 GCF_002154605.1 Streptomyces milbemycinicus
GCGCCGAGGCCGAGGCCGAGGGCGGCGGCGAGACGGTCGTGATCTCGGCGATCGGCGGGATCGGCGGGGTCGGCAAGACCTGGCTGGCGGTCCGCTGGGCGCACGAGAACATGGCGCGGTTCCCCGACGGTCAGCTGTACGTCAACCTGCGCGGCTTCGACCCGGCGGCGGAACCGGTGCTGCCGCCGGTCGCGGTCCGGGGGTTCCTGGACGCGCTCGGCGTCGCGCCCGACAGCATCCCCGTGGATCTGGACGCGCAGACCGCGCTGTACCGCAGCCTGCTGGCGGGCCGGCGCGTGCTGGTCGTACTGGACGACGCCCGCGACGCGGGGCAGGTGCGGCCGCTGCTGCCCGGCAGCCCCAGCTGCACCGTGCTGGTGACCAGCCGTTCCAGGCTCACGTCCCTGGTCACCACGCACGGCGCGCTGCCCCTGCCGCTCGACGTCTTCGGCGCGGCCGAGGCGCGCGAGCTGCTGGTGCGGCATCTGGGGGCCGGGCGGGTCGAGGCCGAACCGGATGCGGTGGAGGTGCTGTTGGAGCACTGCGCGGGCCTGCCGCTGGCCCTGGGGATCGTGGCCGCGCGCGCCGCGACCCACCCCGACCTGCCCCTCGCCGCGCTCGCCGAGGAGCTGCGGGAGGCGGCGACCCGGCTGGACGCGCTGGACACCGGCGATCTGACCGCCGATCTGCGCGCCGTCTTCGCCGCTTCGCACCGCGCCCTCTCCGCCCCGGCGGCCGAGCTGTTCGGGCTGCTGGGCCTGGCGCCCGGCCCCGACATCGACCTGTCCGCCGCGGCCGCCCTCGCCGGGCTCGGCGCGCCCCGTACCCGCGTAGTGCTCGGCGAGTTGGAGGCCGCGCACCTGGTCCAGCGGCACGCCCCGGCCCGCTACCGGATGCACGATCTGGTCCGGCTCTACGCGGCCGAATGCGGTCAGGCCGCCGAGCGTGGGCGGCGTACGGATGCGCTGCGGCGGCTGGTCGACTTCTATCTGCACACCGCCTTCGCCGCCAACAGCCTGGTGGACGGGCCGAACGCGCCGTTCCGACCCGAGCTGGACCCGCCCGCGGCCGGCTGCGTCCCGGTCCGCCTCGAGGACCCCGGCGCGGCCCTGGACTGGTTCGACGCCGAATACGCCTGCGTTCTCGCCGCCCAGCGGCTGGCCCTGAAGCAGGAATGGCACACCGCGGTCTGGCAGCTGGCCTGGACGCTGATCTTCTACCACTGGCGCGGTGCGCACTTCCGGGATCACCTCAGGGTCTGGCGGGCGGGGCTCACCGCCGCCGAGCAGCAGGGACATCCGCCCGCGCGGGCGCTCGCCCACTGGCGCCTGGGCCAGGCCGCCTCACACCTGGGACGGGGCGCCGAGGCCCTGGACCACCTCGGCCGGGCCCTGGCGGTGTACGAGGAGGCCGGCGACGTACCCGCCCAGGCCCATACACATCGCACCCTCGGATGGGTTTGGGAGCAACAGGGCGACAAAGAGGCCGCGCTGAGCCACGCCCGTCAGGCCCTGCGCCTGTATGAAGGGCTCGGCAACCCGTTCTGGCAGGCGAACCAGCTCAACGCGGTCGGCTGGTGCCACGCCCAGCTGGGCCGCTTCGAGGAGGCCCGCGACCACTGCGAGCGGGCCCTGGCGCTGTTCCGCGCCGAGGTCGGCCGGGGCGCCGAGGCCTCGACGCTGGACAGCCTCGGCTACATCGCCCACCACACCGGCCGCCACGACCAAGCGCTCGACCATTACGGCGAGGCCCTGGAGCTGTTCCGCGAGGCGGGCAACGCGTACGACGAGGCCGACACCCTCGCCAACATCGCCGACGCCCAGCAGGCCCTGGGCCGGACCGACGAGGCCCGGGAGAACCGGCTGCTGGCCCTCGACCTGTACCTCGCCCAGCGCCGCGCCGCAAAGGCCCAGCACATCCAGGACCGGCTGGACGAGGTCGGCGGTACTTCCGATGGCACCCGCTGAGCGGCACCTCCGATGGCACCCGCTGAACGGAGGCGGGTGAACCGAGGCGGGGCGACTTCTCCTCCAGAGGGCCCCCGCCCCGCCCGGTGCGGCAAGCTGGGGGCATGGGAACGCATCTGATCACCGGAGCAGGCTCGGGCATCGGCGAGGCCGTCACCGAGCGGCTGGCCGAGCGGGGCGAAGAACTGTGGCTGCTGGCCCGCGACGCCGGGCGGGCGCGGGAGTTGGCGGGGCGCTTCCCCGGGGCCCGTACGGTCGTCGGTGACCTGGCGGACCCGGACAAGCTGTCGTGGGCGCTGGGGCATCAGGCGCTGCCCGAGCGGCTCGACTCGCTGCTGCATATCGCCGGGGTGGTGGACCTCGGCGAGGTCGGTGAGCTGACCCCCAAGCTGTGGACCCGCCAGCTCGCCGTCAACCTGGTCTCGCCCGCCGAGCTGACCCGGCTGATGCTGCCGCAGCTGCGGGTGGCCCAGGGGCATGTGGTCTTCGTCAACTCCGGCGCCGGGCTGCGGGCCAACGCCCAGTGGGGCGCGTACGCGGCGAGCAAGCACGGGCTCAAGGCGCTGGCCGACGCGCTGCGCTGGGAGGAGAGCGGCAACGGGGTGCGGGTGACGACCGTCTATCCGGGGCGTACGGCCACGCCGATGCAGGTCAAGGTGCATCAGCAGGAGGGCAACGACTACGACCCGGAGCGCTGGATGACGGCCGGGTCCGTCGCGACCACGGTCCTCACGGCCCTCGACCTGCCGCGCGACGCGGAGATCACCGATCTGTCGGTGCGGCCGCTCGCCTGACCGGTTGCCGGGATGGGGGCCCGACGCGTACGTCGGTGTACCACGCACGCCGACGTACGCTGACGAGGTGAGCAGCGAAGCCGAAGCGAGTGCGACCGCCGAGCAGGCGGGGTGCGGGGTCAGGGAGATCCGGGGACTCGTCACCGAGCTGTCCCGGCGGATGGACGCGCACCGGCGCAGCCGGATCGCCGAGCTAGGCCTCACCCCCACCCAGGCGAAGGCCCTGGAGGAGCTGGGGGAGCCCAAGACGGCGCGGGAGCTGGCCGGGGTGCTGTGCTGTGAGCCGCCGAATGTGACGTATGTGATGGACAAGATGGAGAAGCAGGGGCTGGTCGTACGGCAGCCGCACCCCACGGACCGCAGGGCCAAGCAGCTGGTCCTGACCGACGCGGGGCGGGAGCTGCGGCTGGATCTGCTGCGGCGGATGGGGAAGGACTCGCCGCTGGATCACCTGACCGGCGAGGGGCGTCATGAGCTGCGGACGCAGCTGCTGAAGGCGCTCGACCGGGTGGGGTAGGCGGCTCGGAAGGCAAGGCCCCTGGGAGCCTCGTGGCGCGGGTCCCTGGGGCTTTCGTATGCCGTCAGTAAAGTTATAGCTGTATCTATTGCAGCTGCAATAGATACAGCTATAAGTTCCTGTGCATGATCACTCGTACGGAGAGAGCACGGCAGAGGCAAGAGGGCGCGGCACAGCCCGTGGGGATGGAACGGCAGGGCGTGCAACTCCTCGCGCTGGCCCTTGGGTTCGTGATGGCGACCCTGGACGTGACGATCATCAACGTCGCGGGGCCCGAGCTGCGGTCCGGCCTGGAGCTGTCCCTCTCCGGCCTCACCTGGGTCGTCGACGGCTACGTCCTCGTCTTCGCGTCCCTGCTGCTGCTCGCCGGCTCGCTGGCCGGCCGTTTCGGGGCGCGGCGGATCTATCTGGTCGGGCTCGGGCTGTTCACCGCGGCCTCGCTGGTGTGCGCGGTGGCCCCGGTCGCCGGGGTGCTGGTGGCCGGGCGGCTGGCGCAGGGGGCCGGGGCCGCGCTGTTCATGCCGAGCTCGCTCACCCTCCTCATGAACGCCTTCCCGGGCGGCCCGGAGCGCATCCGGGTGCTGGGCCTCTGGTCCGCGATCGTCTCGACGGCGGCCGGAGTGGGCCCCGCGGTCGGCGGGCTGCTGGTCGGCGGGCTGGGCTGGCGCAGCATCTTCCTGGTCAATCTGCCCATCGGGCTCGCCGCCCTGGTGCTCGCGCGGCGCTATGTCGCGCCGCTGCCCGGCCGCGCCATGCCGCTGGGCGCGGCCGGGCACGCGCTCGGTCTGGTCGCGCTCGCGGCGCTCGCGTACGGCCTGATCCAGGGGCCGGAGACGGGGTGGAGCGCGGCGCCGGTGCTCGCCGCGTTCGCGGTCGCGCTGCTGGCCGGGGCCGCCTTCGCGGTACGGGAGCGGGCCGCGGGGACGACAGCGCGGGTGCTGCCCGGCGCGCTCTTCGCCAACGCGCACTTCTCGGCCGCCAACGCCGTCGGCTTCCTCTTCAACCTCGGCTGCTACGGCGCGATGTTCGTGCTCGGGCTCTTCCTGCAGAACGCGCGCGGCGCGAGCCCCATGGAGGCGGGGTTGCAACTGCTCCCCACCCAGCTGGTCTTCCTGCTCGGCAACGTCCTGTACGCCAAGGTGGGGCACCGGGTGGGCAACCGGGCCGCGCTCGCCGGGTCGCTGCTGTACGCGGCGGCCGGGACGATCGCCCTCGCGGTCGTCCTCTCCCCGGAGCTGCCCTATTGGGCGCTCGCCGTGATCCTGGGCGTCTTCAACACCGGCCTGGGCGTCGCCTCCCCGGCGATGACCGGCGCCGTCATGGACGCCGCCGGACGCGAGCACGCGAGCATCGGCTCGGCCACGCTCAACGCGAACCGGCAGATCGGCACGCTGGTCGGCATCGCCGCGATGGGCGCGGTCCTCGCGGGCGCGGGCGGCTGGTACGCGGGCGCCGCGGCCTGCTTCGCGCTGGCCGGCGGGGCGTACGCGGCAGCCGCCCTGCTGGCCTGGTGCGGCCTGCGGGCGCCGCGAGCCGACGGAGCGGTTCACGCCGGCGGCCCCGCGGCTCGTACTCTTCCTGGGTGAGCGAGAAGAGCACCGCGAACGACGCGAACACCACCACCAAGCCGCGCTGGGGCGCCGGAGCCGCGACCGGCGTCGGGTCGATGCCGGGCGGCGACGCGCGGGAGGCAGCCAAGACCGTCACCGGGTCGCTGGAGACGCTGCCGTACCTGCCGGAGCTGCCCGCGCGCGGGCCCGGCGCGGACATGATCGGGCGGACCGCCGGGATGCTGGTCGAGGTGTACGCGCATGTGGAGCCGAGCGGCTGGCGGATCAGCGACCGCCCCGGGCGCGACACCCGGCGGGCGCGCGCCTGGCTGAGGGAGGACCTGGACGCCCTGGAGGAGTTCACCCAGGGCTATCAGGGCGCGCTCAAGGTGTCGGCCGTCGGGCCCTGGACCCTGGCCGCCGGGCTCGAACTGCGGGGCGGAGAGGCCGCGCTGAACGACGCGGGCGCCTGCCGTGACCTGACGGCCTCGCTCGCGGAGGGGCTGCGCGCCCATCTGGAGGAGGTGCGCCGCCGGGTGCCCGGGGCCGAGGTGGTGCTGCAGCTCGACGAACCGGGCCTGATGGCGGTCGCGCTCGGGCGGGTCCGTACGGCCAGCGGCTACCGCACCTACGCGGCGGTGGACCGGGGCGTGCTGGAGGGAGCGCTGCGGGATGTGATCGCGGTCGCGGACGGGCCGGTGGTCGTCCACTCGTGCGCGCCCGGCGTGCCCTTCGGGCTGCTGCGGAGGGCCGGGGCCACCGGGGTGTCGTTCGACTTCTCCTTGCTCACTGAGCGTGAGGAGGAGGCGATCGGGGAGGCCGTCGAGGGCGGCACCTCGCTGTTCGTCGGCGCCGTGCCGGGCACCGATGCCCCATTGTCGGACCCTGCCGGTAGCGTCATGGGTGTCAGGACGCTGTGGCGCAGGCTGGGGCTGTCACCGGGGATTCTCGCCGAGTCCGTGGTGGTCACCCCGTCGTGCGGCCTCGCGGGCGCCTCGCCCGGGTACGCGCGCGCCGCGCTGGCCCACTGCGTCCGGGCGGCGAGATCGCTCGCGGACAACCCTGAGTAACGGGAGGACGACACGGTGGCCGGCGAACAACAGTCGACAGTGCCCGCCGAGGCGCGGGACAAGCACGCCATCCTCGCTGAGCAGGTCGAAGAGCACCGCTTCCGGTACTACGTCAAGGACGCCCCGATCGTCAGCGACGCCGAGTTCGACCGTCTGCTGCGCGAGCTGGAGGCGCTGGAGGAGGAGTACACGGAGCTCAGGACGCCCGACTCGCCGACCCAGAAGGTCGCGGGGGCGTACGAGACCGAGTTCACGGAGGTCGAGCACCGCGAGCGGATGCTCAGCCTGGACAACGCGTTCGACGGCGAGGAGCTGGCCGCCTGGGCCGAGCGCATCGTCAGGGAGCTCGGGGACTCCGGGTATCACTTCCTGTGCGAGCTCAAGGTGGACGGCCTCGCGGTCAACCTCACGTACGAGCGGGGCCGGCTGACCCGCGCCGCCACCCGCGGCGACGGGCGCACCGGCGAGGACATCACGCCCAATGTGCGGACGATCTCCGTGATCCCCGACCGCCTCAAGGGCGACCGCATCCCGGAGCTGGTGGAGGTCCGCGGCGAGGTCTACTTCCCCGGGGCGCGCTTCGAGGAGCTGAACGCACGGCTGGTGGAGGCCGGGAAGCCGCCCTTCGCCAACCCGAGGAACGCGGCGGCGGGCTCGCTCCGCCAGAAGGACCCCAAGGTCACCGCGAGCCGCCCGCTGCGCATGGTGGTCCATGGCATCGGCGCGCGCGAGGGCTTCGACATCGACCGGCAGTCGCAGGCGTACGAGCTGCTGCACGAGTGGGGGCTGCCGACCGCCGCTCACTTCAAGGTCGTGGATTCGCTCGATGCCGTCAGCGAGTACATCGCGTACTACGGGGATCCCAAGCGGCGTCATTCGCTGGAGCACGAGATCGACGGCGTCGTCGTCAAGCTCGACGAGATCCCGCTGCAGGGGCGGCTCGGCTCCACCTCGCGGGCGCCGCGCTGGGCCATCGCCTGGAAGTTCCCGCCGGAAGAGGTCAACACCAAACTGGTCGACATCCGGGTCGGCGTCGGACGCACCGGGCGCGTCACTCCGTTCGCCGTGGTCGAGCCGGTCACGGTGGCGGGCTCGGAAGTCGAATTCGCGACCCTGCACAATCAGGACGTCGTCAAGGCCAAAGGCGTGTTGATCGGCGACACGGTGGTGCTGCGTAAAGCGGGCGATGTCATTCCGGAAATTGTGGGGCCGGTCGTCGATCTCCGGGACGGCAGCGA
Source organism: Streptomyces milbemycinicus (assembly GCF_002154605.1). GTDB lineage: Bacteria > Actinomycetota > Actinomycetes > Streptomycetales > Streptomycetaceae > Streptomyces > Streptomyces milbemycinicus. The sequence continues at coordinate 7,137 of NZ_MUNE01000424.1, forward strand.
GCGGGAGTTCGTGATGCCCGCCGAGTGCCCGGAGTGCGGCACTCCACTGCAGCCGATGAAGGAGGGCGATGTCGATCTGCGCTGCCCCAACGCCCGATACTGCCGGGCCCAGATCCGTGAGCGGGTCTACTACCTCGCGGGCCGCAAGTGTCTGGACATCGAGAATTTCGGCTATGTAGCCGCCGGGGCGCTCACCCAGCCGCTGGACCCCGCCGAACCGCCGCTGAAGGACGAGGGCGATCTGTTCGATCTGAAGGTCGAACAGCTGCTGCCCATCACGTCGTACGTACTGGACCCGGACAGCGGACTGCCCAAGCGCGACCCCAAGACCGGCGAGGAGAAAGTCGTCACCTTCTTCGCCAATCAGAAGGGCGAGCCGAAGAAGAACACCCTCGCCATGCTGGACAACATCGAGGCGGCCAAGCAGCGCCCGCTGGCCCGTATCATCACCGGCCTTTCGATCCGTCATGTCGGGCCGGTCGCGGCGGCCGCGCTGGCCCGTGAGTTCCGCTCGCTGGACCGGATCGCCGAGGCGAGCGAGGAGGAACTGGCCGCCGTGGAAGGCGTGGGCCCCACCATCGCGGCCTCGGTCAAGCAGTGGTTCGCCGAGGACTGGCACCGCGAGATCGTGGAGAAGTGGCGCCGGGCCGGAGTGCTGCTGGAGGAGGAGGCGCCCGAGGACGAGGGGCCGCGCCCGCTCGAAGGGCTCACCGTCGTGGTCACGGGCACCCTGCAAACGCACACTCGGGACGGGGCGAAGGAGGCGCTGCAGAACCGCGGTGCCAAAGTCGCGGGTTCCGTTTCGAAGAAGACAGATTTTGTTGTTGTCGGCGACAATCCAGGATCGAAGTACGACAAAGCCATGCAGTTGAAGGTTCCCGTGCTCGATGAGGATGGATTTACGGTCCTCCTCGAACAGGGGCCCGAGGCCGCGAGAGAGGCTGCGGTGACGCCTGCGGAGTAGAACGGAGTACGCATGACTCCGTATCACCCACATGACTCCGCATCACTCCCCATCACTCCCCATCACTCCGCATCACCCGTCCGGCCGAACTGTCCGGTGGAGTACCGAGCGGGTTCCGGTCCAACCTGGCCGGAATACGACCGGGAGCACTTCCCGGGCATAGCGAGCGGGCATCACCCTTACAGCGCATACCAGATGGTTATGGATCGTCGGGCGGCATTCGGGCAACCGTCGCCGATCGCCGCCCGGCAAAGCCATCTGCCGCCTACTGTTGATGGTGTGCGCCTGCCGTGGCGCTGGCACCGCCGGCTGTGAGAGGGACGGGTATGAAACCGACCGAAAGCGCCGCCCCGGCGTCGCGGCTGCGCCGGCTCGTACTGCCCGCGCTGCCCGCCGCGGCGGTCGCGATGGCCGCTTTCGCACTCGGCATCGGGGTATTCCGGGTGCTCGACGCGGGCCATGCACTCTTTCCCGACGGCACAGTGGGCTGGTCCCTCGCCGTCCTCACCGGAATCATCGTCGGCCATCTCGTCGCCATGGGCCGCGACCGCTGGTGGGGCGGCACCGGATCCGGCGCCGCGTTAACCCTGGCCGCGCTGCTGCTGTTCGGCTGGCTCCCCGCCGGGCTGGTCAGCCTCGCCGTCGTCGTCCTGGTCGCCGCCGCCCGGCGGCACCGCTGGCGGCAGGCGGCGCTGCACGGCGCGGTCGACATCCTCGGCATCGGCACGGCCGCCCTCACCCTCGCCGCCTTCGGCACCGTCCCCACCGTCGAGCACCCCTGGCGGCCGGCGAGCTGGGACATGTCCGCCATCCCCCAGACGGCCCTCGCCGCCTTCGGCTATCTCGCGGTCACCCGCGCCCTCCTCTGGTACTCCCTCGCCCCGCCCGGCGCCGGACTGCCCACCCTCGCCCGCACCGCCCTCGTCCGACAGGTCCTCGTCGGCATCGCACTCCTCGGCATCGCCCCGCTCATCGTCGTCGTCGCCGACGAGATGCCCCTGCTGCTCCCGCTGTTCGCGGTGCCCCTGATCGCCCTCGACTCCACGCTGTGGATCGCCCGGGTGCGCGCCGAGGAGCAGCTGCGCGACCCGCTCACCGGACTGCCCAACCGCCAATGGCTGCTCGAACGCACCTGGACCGCGCTGGACGAAGCGGAGCGGAGCGGCACACGCAGCGCCCTGGTCCTGCTCGACCTCGACCGCTTCCGCTCGGTCAACGACACCCTGGGCCATCTGGCAGGGGACCGGTTGCTCCTGCAGATCGCGGACCGGCTGCGGCTCGCGCTCCCGGGCGGGGCGGAGGTCGCGCGGCTCGGCGGCGACGAGTTCGCGGTGCTGCTGCCCACCACCGACTCGCTCACCAGCGCCCAGCGCGCGGCCCGCAGCCTTGTCGGCGACCTCGGCTCACCGCTCGACCTGGACGGACTCACCCTCGTCCTGGAGGCCAGCGCCGGCGTCGCCGTCTACCCCGACCACGCCCTCGACGCCGAAGGGCTGCTGCGCCGCGCGGACGTCGCCATGTACCAGGCCAAGCGCGACCGCAGCGGCGTCGAGCTGTACGAGGCCCGCCGCGACGGCAACACCCCCGACCGGCTCGGCCTGCTCGGCGATCTGCGGCGGGCGCTGGACGCGGGCGACGTCGAGCTCCACTACCAGCCCAAGGTCGGCTTCGACGGCCATGTCTCCGGCCTCGAAGCGCTCGTCCGATGGGTCCACCCCGTCCGGGGGCGGGTGCCCCCGGACGAGTTCATCTCCATGGCCGAGACTTCCGGGCTGATGCCCCGGCTCACCGAGTACGTTCTGGAGACGGCGCTCGGCCAGGTCGCCCGCTGGCGCGCCGACGGCCTGGACGTACCCGTCGCGGTCAATGTCTCGCCGCGCGATGTGCACAGTCCCGGCTTCGCGGGCGCGGTCGCCGGGCGGCTGGCCCGCCACGGCGTCCCGGCCGGCGCGCTGCAACTGGAGATCACCGAGCACGTCCTGCTCGAAGACCCGCAGCGCGCCGCCGACACGCTGGCCAGCCTCACCGGGCACGGCGTGCGGATGTCCCTCGACGACTTCGGCACGGGCTACTCCTCACTCGTCCACCTGCGGCGGCTGCCGGTGAGCGAGCTCAAGATCGACCGGTCGTTCGTGGCCCGGCTGGCCGTGGACAACGAGGACGCGGAGATCGTCCGCTGCACGGTCGACCTCGCCCACTCGCTGGGGCTGCTGGTCGTCGCGGAGGGCGTCGAGGACGACGAGACCTGGGAGCGGCTGCGGGATCTGGGCTGCGACGCGGTGCAGGGCTGGCTGGTCGCGGCGGCGATGCCGCCCGACGAGACGACGGCGTGGCTGCGGGCCCGCGGCGAACGCGGCTGGCACCGCGAGGACCCGACCCCACCCCCGACCACGACC
>NZ_MUNE01000425.1 GCF_002154605.1 Streptomyces milbemycinicus
TCTTGCCGGCGCCGTTCGGGCCGAGCAGTGCGAACACCGAGCCGGCCGGGATGTGGAGATCGATGCCGTCGAGGACGGTCTTGTCGCCATACGACTTGCGCAGACCGACGGTGGAGATGGCGGCCGGTGCCGGGTGACCGCCGCTCTGCCTGGATGTGGGCATGACAGATGAAGGCATGGGGCCCTCCCAATCGAAGGCTGAAGTGTTTGAGGGGGGTGAGGTGAGGCGGGTTCTTCTGGGGGGTCAGGCCTGGGCGCGGCGGATGTCGATGTTGCCGTGGCGGGTGCGGGCGCGGACCTCGACGGTGTCCTGGGCCTTGTCCGGGCTCTCGGAGGTGGTGAGGGTGTTGCGGACCTGGCCGGAGCCGGAGTTGGCGTCGAGCCAGGCGGCGGTGCCTTCGCGGATGCCGACCTCGATGGAGCCGTAGGAGGTCTCCAGCTGGACGGTGCCGCGGGTGACTTCGGCGACGCGCAGGGTGCCGTGGGCGGTGGTGGCGGCCACCGAGCTCTCGGCGCGGTCGATGCTGATGTCGCCGTGGGAGCCGCTGACCCGCAGGTCGCCGGTCGCGGTGCCGACCGTGGTGGTGCCGTGGGAGTTCTTCAGGACGGCGGAGCCGTCGATGGTGCCGACGCGCAGGCTGCCGGAGCTGGTGGTGATCTCGGCGGTGCCCTCGATGCGGTCCACGGCGATCGAGCCGTGGGAGGCGGTCAGCTGGAGCGGGCCGGTGGCCTCGAGGCGGACGTCGCCGGCGGAGGTCTTGACCCGGACTTCGCCGAGCCGGCCGTCGCCGAACACCTGGGTCCAGGCGCCGGTCATGTCGATCCGCGAGCCGGTGGGCAGTTCGACCGTCACATCGACGATGCCGGGCCGGCGGAGCGAATTCCGCGCCTTGGGGGTCCGGACGGTCAGGGTGCCGCTCGCGTAGGTGATCTGGGCCTGCTCGGCGGCCCGCACGTCCCGGTCCTGCTTGGGGTCGCGGGGCCGCGCCTCGACGACGGTCTCAAGGCGGTCGCCCGCGATGAACTGGATGGAACCGGCCTCCACGTGGGCGGTGACGGAGATCGCTTCGGGAGTGTCGAAAGAAGGCATGGCTGTACCGTCCTCTTGAGTCTTGGTGGCGTCCTCGCAGGTGGGACGCGGTGTGGATGAAGTCGTGTGGGGCGGGTGAGGTGGTGCGGGCAGGGGGTGCGGCTAGCGCACCCAGCCCGTGAAGCTCTGTCCGATGCTCTTGGTCTTCTGTGCCGTACGCGGCGCGGTGCCGCCCTCGACCGCGGCTGAGACGGCGCGCACCAGCCAGGCGTTGACCGACAGGCCCTCGCGGGTCGCGGCCTCTTCGGCACGGGCCTTGAGGTGGGCGGGCAGGCGCAGGTTGACGCGGGCGGTGCCGCCCTCGTCGCCCTCGGCGGGGGTCGGGGGCCTGAGGGGTTCGACGGGCGCGGCCGGCTGTGCGGGGGCGCCGCTGTCGGTGGGCGGTGGTGTCACGACGAAGTCGGGGTCCAGCCCGCGCAGCCGTAGGTCGACGGAGCCGGGGGCGAGTTCGCGGGTGATCTCGTCCATTGCGGCGGAGAGCACGTTGAGCATGGTCAGCCGGGTCGCCGACTCCAGGGGAGCGGTGAGCCGTTCGGCCAGCTCGCGGGCATCGTCCCCGCCGGCTTCGGCGGCCACCGCGAGTTCACGGCGGAGGTTGTCGACATACGGGGTGAGGTCCATGACGTCATCATGGCATCACTGTGGCGCCATATGCAAGCCCCGACGGTGCCTCGTGGGGGTGAACTTAAGGATGGCCGCTCTGACCTGCGGAAATGAGAAGGGGGCTACCTGGTTCATTGTGGTGCCACACGTGCTCGCACCGCTTTGGAAGCCTGGAATGGCGCCGGATGGCGCCTGATGGCGCCAAGCCGTGCCATCCGATGCCAAGTGATGCCATCGAAGGCCTAGACGGCCGCTCGCCAGCCCAGCGCCGGGCCCAGCCTGGTGGCGATGTCGGTGAGGATCTGAACGTAGTCCTCGTGCTCAAAGGTGAACGGCAGCGCGAACGCGACCTCGTCGATCTCCCGGAAGGCGGCGTGGGCGTAGAGCCGTTCGGCGATCTCGGCCGAGGTTCCGACGAGGTCCGGCGCGAACATCAGGCGGGCCGGTCCCTGTGGTGTGGCCGTACGAGGCGTGCGCTCGCGGGCGTACGCCTCGTACTTGGCCCGCTGCTCCGGTGTGGCGCTGTCGGTCGGGATGACGACGAGTCCCTGGGAGACGCGGGCGCGGTCGCCGTCGGGGTGGTGGGCGCGGAAGGTCCGGATGTGCGAGAGCTGGATCTCGGCGAAGCCCTGGGGCTCCTCCGACCCCTCCGCCTTGACGACGCTGCTGGTCAGGAAGTTCATCCCGTGCTCACCGGCCCACTGAGCCGACCGCAGGCTGCCGCCGCCGTACCACAGGCGGCGGCCCAGACCGGGAGAGTGGGGCTGGACGCGGTCCGAGAAGGGCTCGAAGCCCTCGGTGCCGCTGAAGTCGGTGGCCGGTTCGCCCCGTACGAGGTCCAGCAGCCGCCGTACCCGCTCGAAGCCGAAGTCCTCGGCGTCGGCGGTGTCGGGGTAGAGCGCGTCCTTGACCCGCTCGTAGTGCATCGGCGGGCCGACGCTGACCCCCGGGTTGAGGCGCCCCCCTGACAGGATGTCGACCGTCGCCAGGTCCTCGGCGAGGCGTAGCGGATTCTCCCAGCCCAGGGGGATGACCGCTGTGCCCAGCTCGATACGGCTGGTGCGCTGCGAGGCCGCGGCCAGGACGGCGACGGGGGAGGAGATGCCGTACTGGAGATGGCGGTGGCGTACCCAGGCGCTGTCGAAACCCAGCCGCTCGCCCAGTTCGATGATCTGGAGGGTCGACTCATGGCCCTGGCGGGGGTCGGCCTCGTCGAACAGCCCGATGGTCAAGAAGCCCAGCTTCCGCAACGGTTCCGAGGTCAGCGGCACGGGGCTCCTCCATCATCCGCGGTGTGTTCTGCGTACACCGGCACCGCCCGATTCTGGCAGGCGGTTGTTGCGCGGTCCTGTCCAGAACGTGTCCGGGGACACGGCGGTCAGATCGGCGAGGAGCCGCAGCGCCTCCTCGGACGGGGAACCCGGCTCGGCGTTCATCACGGCCACCCGCTGCCCCTCGTCCTCCGGGAGCGCCAGCAACTCGCACATCAGCGTCATGGTGCCCACCACGGGATGGCGGTAGGTGCGAGCGGCGGTGCCGCAGTCGCCCACCGTATGCGCGGCCCACAGCCTGGCGAACTCCGCGCTCTCCACCGTCAGTTCGCCGATCAGGCCCGTCAGCGCGGGGTCGCCCGGGTAACGCCCGGCGATCAACCGCAGATCGGCGACGGTGGAGCGGGCCTTGCGGAGCCAGTCGGCGTACAGCTCGCGCGTGTGTGGGTCGAGGAAGAGCAGGCGGGCGATGTTGGGGCGCTCGGCCGGGCGGTTCGGCGCGTCGAAGTCGAGGTGTCCGGCCATCAGGGCATGGGCCATCCGGTTCCATGCGAGCACATCGCAGAAGCGCCCCATGACCAGCGCGGGCACATCCCCGAACGACTCGATCATCACGCGCACCCCCGGCCGCACCTGCTCCGGCCTGGCCGCCCGGCGACGGGCCCTCGGCTTCGGCCGGGCCAGCGAGTACAGATGGGCCCGCTCGGCCTCGTCCAGCCGCAGCACGCGGGCGACGGCGTCCAGCACGGCGTCCGAGGCGTTGGGGCTCTGCCCCTGTTCGAGCCGTGTGTAGTAGCCCGCGCTCACCCCCGCGAGCTGCGCCAGCTCCTCCCGCCGCAGCCCTGGCACCCGGCGCCGTCCCCCGTACGACGGAAGCCCCGCGTCCTCGGGCCGCAGCCGCCCCCGCCGCGACCGCAGGAACTCGCCCAGCTCCTCACGCGTGTCCATACCCCCAGTCTCGTGGACGCGCGCCCGCCGTGCCTGCACCTGCCAGGTGTAGTCACCACGGGTGTATCCCCGGCAGGGGGCTGGGTACGGCCCGCCGCCCGCCGCAGCCTGAGTAGGACCAGCATCAGCGGAACGGACGGGACAGCTAGTGAAGATTCTTGTGATCGGCGCGACGGGAACCATCGGCAGCGCGGTCGCCGACGCGTTGGCGGAGCGCCACGAGGTGCTGTGCGCCTCCCGCCGTGGCCCGGTACGGGTGGACATGGCGGACACCGCGTCGATCGACGCCCTGTTCGCGGGCGTCGGGGACGACCACCTGGACGCGGTGGTGTGCTGCGCCGCCAGTGGGGGGCTCACCCCGCTGGACGCCCCGTCGGACGAGCAGTTCTGGCGCGGGCTCGACGGCAAGCTGATCGGGCAGGTGAACCTCGTACGGCGAGCACTCGCGCACCTCCGCGACGGCGGCTCCATCACCCTCACCAGCGGGCGCTTCACCGAGCCCATCCCCGGCAGTTCGCTCGGCTACCTGGTCAACGCGGGCCTGGAGGCGTTCGTGTACGCCGCCGCCACGGAGATGCCGCGCGGCATCCGCCTGAACGCGGTCAGCCCCGGCTGGGTCCGCGAAACCCTTCTCGCCCTGGACATGGACCCCTCCATCGGCACCCCGGCGGCGGATGTCGCCCGCGCCTACGCCGACGCGGTGGAGGGCGACGCCCACGGACGGACGCTCACGGTCTGACGGGGACCGGTCCCCGCGGTCGGGGACCGGTCCCCGACCGCCCCCACTAGCGTGCGGCGCCATCGGCCCTGGGAAAGGAGACGGTATGGAGTCGGCGGCACGAATGGCGGCACTGATCGGCGTGGTCGTTGCTCTCTTCGTGCTGGGCGGCTTCTTCGCCGCCCTACGCGGTCGCCGACCGCGGTCCGAGCCCACGTACATGCCCCTGCGCTCCGCCCCCGCTTCCCCGGTCGACGAGGACACCCGCACCGACCAACTCCTGGACGAGCTCGCCGTGATCGCCAGGACCCGGGGCTTCCTGAGCATGAAAGGGAGGGACCCGCGGACCCGGGAGATCGGTGCCGAACTTGACCGGATGAACGGCATGCAGAAGATGCGCGACGTGCATAGGGTGGTCGCCGCCGAGCTCGGTGGGGTTCGCGCGCGCGAGCTGGAGGTCGCGTGGGATGGCATCGGTGACTGGCGGGGCTAGCGAGGCGCAACAGCATGCGTGGCGGATCGAGAGCCAGGAGTACGCCCGGCACGAGCAGCGTCGTGGCCGTCGCTTCGCCTTCACCCACCTGGACCCGGCCCGCACCGCGCTTGTCGTTGTCGACATGGTGCCGTTCTTCGTGTCGCAGAATCCGTACTGCCGCGGCATCGTCCCCAACATCACCCGCCTCGCCGACGCCCTTCGCGCGGCCGGCGGCACCGTCGCCTGGGTCCTGCCGGAAGTGCGCGAACGGTCCGCGGTGGCCGAGGAGTTCTTCGGTCCCGAGGTCGCCGAGACGTACCGCACCTCCGGAGGCACCGGGCCGCCGGCCGGGCGTCTGTGGCAGGACTTCACCGTGCGACCCGGCGATCTCCTGGTCGAGAAATCCGCAGCCAGCGCGTTCTTCCCGGGATGCTGCCCCCTGCCGGAGCTGTTGAAAGACCGCCGGATCGACACCGTCCTGATCACCGGCACCGTGACCAACGTGTGCTGCGAGTCCTCCGCGCGCGATGCCAGCACCCTCGGCTTCCGGGTCATCATGGTCGCCGATGCGAACGCGGCGCGCGGGGATCAAGACCACAATGCCACCCTTTACACCATCTATCGGTCGTTCGGCGATGTCCGGCCCACGTCCGAGGTGCTGGACCTGATCAACGCTGGCTGAGGTGAACGCCGCATCAGGCCGCGGCGCGGCCAGCTCGCCCCGCCGCTGGACGGCATGGTCGGATAGGCGGGCGCGGGTATCATCTCGCGCCTTCGGCGCAAAGCGGCCAGCAGCGGGAAGGGGAGGGGGCGGCGGAGGTCTCGTCGCCGTCCAGCGCCAGGGGCCGTCACCGGTCGACGGGGTGGCGGAGCGGTGTGTGGTCGCCCGGAGCGGTGGACGCCGGTCCGGTTGGGGGCCTCCCCCCGCCCCCTCTTAAAAAAGTGCTTGCTCTGCATCAAGTACTAGATCAAGCGTCTTTTTATGAGGGGGTGGGGGGCCGGCTGACCGGTCGGCCACCGCGCGGCAGCAGCTGCGGCGGAGCGCAGCGGGGCCTGTCGTGAGCTCAGCCGCCCGCCGGGTCGAGGAACCGGGACACCGGGCCAGCCGCCCCCCTTCCCTCCTCCTGCTGGCGCTTTGGACCCGGAGGGTCCGAGACGAAAGCCGCACCCGCGTGAGCCGAATGCCGCGAGACGGCGCACAGGCCCAGCGAAGCGAAGCGCAGCCAACGCGCAGCGCAGCGGAGCGGAGTGCCAGAAAGTTCGCGCAACTTGACTTAAGGCGACACGTCGGCCAGATCGTGGGGACGGGGGGATTGACGGTGGCCGCGACGTGACGCCATCCCCCGTCCGCGTCCCATTCGACCTCGGCATCTTCGTCAAGCGGAGCCACAAAGGCCAGGCGTCGGGTCGGCATGGCGGGACACTACAACTGCGGCCGCCTCAAGCCGCGATGTCGAACGCCTCCGGGTGCGAGGTGAGTTCGAAGCGCAGGAACTTGGCATTGCCCGGCCCCGTATCAGAACGCCTGACCGATGATGCCGGCCGGTACGACCCGAAGGACCGCCCATGAACAACACTGTCGCCGACCTGATGCGCCGCAACCTCCTCGACGTCTTCAACGAGCCGGATCCCGAGCGCCGCAGCGCGTCTGCGGCTGCGCCGTGTGGGCGCGAGTGACCGGAGCGGATGCCGCAGGCACGCAGCCGGGCCCGAGGACCCCGGCTGCGTGCCCGCTGGGACGGTGCGTCAGACCATGGCGAGCCGGTCCACCAGCAGCTCCGTCCTCCACTCGGTGTCCTCCGGCGGCAGTCGTCCCGCCCGGGCCAGGGTCGCCAGCCCGTGCAGGGCCGCCCAGAACACCTCGGTGAACAGTCCCGGGTGGACGCCGTCGCCGGCGACCTCGCCGAGAGTCTCCAGCAGCGCGGCGAAGGCGTCCTTCAGCGGCTCCGGAGTGTCCTCCTCCGCGAACGCCAGGCCGCCGTCGAGCAGGAACATGGCGTCGTAGACCGCGGGGTTGTGCTCGGCGAAGTCGAGATAGGCGCGGGCGAGGGCGGTGACCCGGGCGCGCGGGCCGTCCGCAGCGTAGGCCGCAGCCCGCAGGGCCGCGGCCATCTCGGCGGCGCCCTCGAGGGCGACGGCGCCGATGATCTCGCGTTTGCCGCGGAAGTGGCTGTAGAGGACGGGCTGGCTGTACTCGATGCGCTCGGCGAGGCGGCGGGTGGTGACCGCGTCCCAGCCTTGCTGCTCAGCGAGTTCGCGGGCCGTCGCCAAGATGAGGCGTTCACGGCCCGCCCGTTCGCGCTCCTTGCGTTCCCGTACCGACATGATTCGACCCTAGCGCCGCTAGACAAACGAGCGGCAGTGGATCTAGTATTGACTCACTACCTAGCGCCGCTAGGTCCCAGGAGGGGGCATCATGCTCAACGCACTCGAGGTCATCACCACCGTGGTCGTCGGCCTGATGGTGGGGGTGGAGTTCTCCGTCGCCTTCGTCATGAACCCGATCTTCAACGCCCTCCCCGAGGACAGTGGCCAACTCGGCCGCGCCCACGGGGGCCGGATGCTCGGCGCCCTGATGCCGTTCTGGTACATCGGCTCGCTCGTCCTCGTCGCGGTCTGGGCCATCGCCGGATGGCGCCACAATGGCGCCGGCCTCGTCGTCACCGCCGGCGCGCTGCTGATCATCAGCGTGATCATGTCGATCCTGCTGCTCGTCCCGATCAACAACCGGGGCAAGACATGGACCCCCGAGAACCGGCCCGCCGACTGGAAGCAGCAGATGAACCGCTGGGACCGCTTCCACTACGTCCGCGTCGCCGTCATCGTCGCCGCCTTCACCCTGCTCGTCGCCGCCCTCGCCTGAGCCCGCGGGCCGACACCGCGCTGGCGGCGCACGATCCCCGCTCCCCGGGCGGCAGCAGGCCACCGAAATCCCGACATCCGGGAATGCGACTGCCGCTGAGACCCCGCCACTGCCCGCCCGTCCGGAACCGCCACAGCACCCCTTCGAACTGCTGCCGCAGCCGCACCGGGTACGGGCCGTACTCGCCGATCGGCAGGTACGGCTCGATGAACCCCCACTCCACATCTGTGGGCGTCGCGGAGGGCTGGTGAGAGTTGACGACGCAAGCCCGTCTGTAGGCCGTCGCGCAGTCCTATCATCGGCTGATGCGCGCGCACCCTATTGATCGCCCAGCCGATCTCGACGTGGTCCGTGAGTCCTATGACCGTGTGGCCGACAACTACGCCGACATGGTGGTGACGACGGGAGTCGGCGACATCCGTCGTCATCCATGGCTCAAGGCATCAATCGATGCCTTCGCCGACACCGTGAGCGGGCTTGGGCCCGTCCTCGACGTCGGCTGCGGACCCGGAACGGTGACCGCCTACCTCGCCGAGCGCGGACTCGACGTGTCCGGGGTGGATCTCTCCCCTCGTATGATCGAGAACGCGCGCCGTCTTCATCCGCACTGCCGCTTCAGCGTCGCCTCTGCCACCGATCTCGACCTTGATGAAGCGTCCCTTGGCGGCGTGCTCGGGTGGTGGTCACTGTTCAACCTCCCCCGTGACGTCCTTCCTCAGGTTCTCGCCCTGTTCGCGCACGCCCTGAAGCCAGGCGGACACTTCATCACCGCAACACACGTCGGCGACGAAGACGCGGTGCGCACCGAGGCCTACGGAGGCGTACCCGTTCGTTGGACAACACACAAATGGCGTCCGGAACAGCTCGTGGATCTGATCGAGCAGGCCGGCCTGCAGCCGGTCGCCGAACTCCGGCTCCCCCCTGAGGAGTACAGCGGGCCGGGTCTGGTCGTCATGGCCAAGCGACCCAGCTGAGAATCAGGCGGCCGACTGACCGGCTCGCCCCCGCGCCGCAGCAGTTGCCGCGGAGCGCTCAAGCCGCGATGTCGAACGCGTCGCGGCGCGGGGTGAGTTCGAACCACAGGAGCTTTCCGTTGATGCCGAAGAGGTCGTCGGCGAGTGGGTAGCCGCCCCAGTTGTCCGCGCAGAGCCGGACGATGAGCAGGCCACGGCCGTGCGTGTCGTCGGCCTTGGCGGCGACTTCGGTGAGGGCGGCGAAGCGGTCGAGTCGGCCGGGCGGGGTGTCGAAGGGCGCGGGGATGAGCGGGTTGGTGTCCCAGATGCTGACCCGGAGACGGCTCTCGCAGAGGTGACGCAGGCGGAGTTGGGCGGGGCCGTCGGAGTGGCAGAGGGCGTTGGTCACCATCTCGCTGGTCAGCAGCTCGGCGGTCTCGGTCAGCTCGGCCATGCCGTGGCCGGACAGGACCGCCCGGAGAGTGACCCGCGCGATCCGGGCGGCCCTCGGGTCGTTGGGGAGGCGGAGGGTGTACGTCCAGGGCTGGTCGGCGTCGTCGGATGCGCTGGGGTCGGGGTTCTGCGGCGAGACGGTTGCCATGGAGTCTCCCTCGGGCGGGTGGAGTTCAGTGGGTTGGGCCCACACCGTAGAGCAGCGAGTGGTAGACCTGCTATGAAATCGGCAGCAGTGCTGCCAAATGACTTCGTGTGGGTGACAAGGGAGAGCGGATGCCGCCGAGTAATACCCCGACGTTGACGCAGCGCCGCCTTGGCACGGAGCTGCGGAAGCTTCGTGAACGAGCGGGCTTGTCCTCAACCGCTGCCGCCGCGCGGCATGGGATCATTCAGGCTCGTCTGAGCAGCATCGAGGCCGGTCGATATCCGGTGAGCGCGGATCGTGTGCGGCTCTTCGCGCGCAACTACAGCTGCGCGGAGGACGGTCTGGTAGACGCGATGGCGGAGATGACAGGCGGGCGCACACGAGGCTGGTGGGACGAGTACCGGGAGCATCTACCAGCCAGCTTCGCCGATCTGGCGGAGCTGGAGCATCAGGCTCAGGAGATCCGCGTTGCGCTGGTCATTCATATCCCCGCGCTGCTACAGACCGTTGATCACGCACGGGCAGTGTTGCGGGAAGCGGCTCCGCCGCTGAGGGCTTACGAGGTGGAGCACCGGCTGTCCCACCGGATGAAGCGCCAGGCGATTCTCCATGAGGGCAGCCCAGTGTCGTACACCGCGATCATCCACGAGGCCGCCCTGCGGATGGAGTTCGGTGGCCTGGACACCGTCCGCGCACAGCACGAACACGTCATCGCGATGAGTGAGCTGGACAACATCAACGTCCGGGTGATCCCGTTCAGTGGCGGCGGCACCTTCCCTGGGACAGGGCAATCGTTCGATTATGTCTCTGGCGCTGTGCCGCAGCTCGACACGGTGCAGCTCGACTCAGCTCACGGGTGTCAGTTCATCGACGCTGAGGCTGAGTTGGGCAAGTACAGAGCCCTTCTCGAACGGATGGAGACGACTGCCCTCAAGCCGGCTCAGTCGCGGGACTTCATCCACGGCATCATGCACAGCATGTGAAAGGTGAGAAACGTGTCCACGTATCAGTGGCGTAAGTCCTCCTACAGCGCGGACGCATCCAACTGCGTGAACGTCGCCACTGCCGACGACGGCATCGCAATACGCGAGAGCGACGAGCCCGAGGCCATCCTGACCACGACACCCGCCGCTCTCCGCGCCTTCATACGCGGCACCAAGGCCGGCCGCCTGGACCACCTCGCGGCCACCCGGTGCCCGTGACGTCACCCGTAACGTCACCCGGAAAGGGCCGCCCCAAAGGACGCCTTGACCGCCTCGTAGCCGAATGAGTCCGGGCCGAAGAGGATCGAGCCGGCCCCGGTCAGACCGTCGCCGCCGCCGTACAGCATGCTGACGGCCCCGGTGCCGCGCCACTTGCCCCGGGCGCCCACCGCGAGGTCGGCCGTCCCGTCGCCGTTGTAGTCGCCGGGGGCCATTGCGGAGCCGAACAGGTCGCCCGTCTCGGCGACGCCGACGACGCCCTTGGTGTCGAGGGACAGGGTCTGGGCCTTCGAGGCGGTCAGCCAGTTCGCGCTGCCGGGTACGACCGTGAGCGCTCCGGCGTTGGAGAAGCCGTCGCTGTCGTTGGCGTTCGGGTCGCCGATGAGCAGGTCGGCGTGGCGGTCGCCGTTGACGTCTGCGAGGCGGGCCGCGGTGCCCTGGTGGGGGTCGCCGTTCCAGACCACGGCGCCCGCTGCGTCGAGGCCGCTCGCGCTGCCGGGGAAGGTGCGCAGCAGATAGTCGTCGGGGCCGTCGGAGAAGCCGGTGTCGATGACGACGTCGGCCTTGCCGTCGCCGTTGATGTCGCCGACCACGGCCTTGTAGCCGGCGAAGGGCAACCCGACGTTGCGGCCGAGCGGTGTGCTCTTCAGGCCGGTCCTGGAGCCCGGCAGCACGCCGAGGGTGCCTTCGTCGGCGGGGTCGTCGAAGTAGGCCACGGTGACGAGGTCGTCGTAGCCGTCGCCATTGATGTCGCCGCTCGAGATGCCGCCCGTTCCGGCGCCGCCGCCGGGCGGGGTGATCCGGGTGATCTTCGGGGTGGGCGTCGAGCGCAGGTTCTTGGCCCCGAGGACGACGTCGACCTTTGTGCCGTCGACGACCGCGAGGTCCTTGCGCCCGTCGTGGTTGTAGTCGCCCAGGGCCAGTCGGCCGCCGAAGCCCTGCCGCGCCGTGACGGTGGGCGCGTGGAACGCGATGGCCTTGGTGGACAGGCCGGTTGCGGAGCCGAAGACGACGGTCACCGAACCGGCGCCCTTGACGTCGCCGATGGCCTCGCCGCTCGCGCCGACGACCAGGTCCGCGTATCCGTCGCCGTCCATGTCGCCCAGCGCGAGCGCGGAGCCGAACCGGTCACCGGCCTCCGGTGTGCCCGGGACCCCGGTGGTCGACTGGGTGAGCCCCTTGTGCCGGCTGACCTGGATGCCGTTCTTGGTGCCGTACGTCAGGGCCACGTAACCGGCCTTGGCGTACCCCTTGGTGGCGGCGTCGGGCGCCCCGACGGCGAGGTCGTCGTAGCCGTCGCCGTCCACGTCGGCGGCCTTGCCCGAACCCGCGGTGGCGGACGCCAGGTTCATGGCGTCGCTGCCGCCGCCCGGGTCGCCGGTGCTCGCGGCGATATGCGAGGTCCCCGCCAGCGCCACCCCCGTGACCACGGCGGTGACCACGGCCGTCACGGCACCTACGGACAGCAAGCGTCTGCGCATACCCGTTCCCTCTTCCGGTCGTTCGTCGTCTGGCTGGGTGAGACCAACGAGGAGGTGGAATGGTTGGGTTGACAGGGCGGCCGGAAGGTTAACGCCGTCTGAAGCAGCGCGGCCCGGCGCCCAATGGATTCCGTTGGGGGCCGGGCCGCGTCCGTAACGCTCAGCGCAGTCAGATCACTTCACGATCTTGATCCGGTCCGCCGCCGGCGGAGCCAGGGGCGAGGTGGCCGAGGAGTGGGCGCCCAGGTAGGTCGTGAAGGCGTCCAGGTCGGACTGGCCGACCAGCTTGTTCTTGCCGTCCTTGAAGGCGGGGAAGCCGTCGCCGCCGCCCGCGAGGAATTCGTTCATCGCGACGCGGTAGGTCTTGGCCGGGTCGATGGCCTCGCCGTTGAGCTTCACCGAGTCGGCGACGACGCGGTCGGCGCCGGTCTTGGTGAGGTCGAGGGTGTAGGTGAGGCCCTTGGAGACCTGGAGGATCTTCGGGGATGCCTCGTTCGAGCCGCTGACCTGCTGCTTCAGGGCGGTGATGAGCTGGGCGCCGGTGAGGTCGATGACGTTCAGCATGTTGGTGAAGGGCTGCACAGTGAAGGCTTCGCCGTATGTCACGACGCCATCGCCCTCGCTGCCGGACGCCGCGTAGGCGAGGTCGGAGCGGATGCCGCCCGGGTTCATGAGGGCGAGTTGGGCGCCGCCCTTGTCGGCGGGGGAGAGCGCTTCGAGCTGGGCGTCGGCGATGGCGTCGCCGAGCGGTGACTCGTAACCCGTGGAGCCGCGGCCGGGGATCTCGGCGGAGACGTAGCCGATGGGCCGGTTGGCGACCGGTGCGGCCAGCTTGTTCCAGCGGCCGATGAGGGCGGTCATATCGGCGGCCTTGGGCTGCTGCCGGTCGACGACGTGGTTGGCCGACTTCACCTTCGTGCGGACGATATCGCCGGTGCGGCGGTCGTAGGTGAGGGTGGTGTCGGTGTAGAGGCGGCCGAAGGAGGCGGCGGAGGTCACGGTGCGCGGGGTGCCGGAGGGGTCCGGGACGGTGCACGCGTAGGCCTGGTGGGTGTGGCCGGTGACCAGGGCGTCGACCTGCGGGGTGATCTTCTTGGCGATGTCGACGATCGGGCCGGAGATACCGGCGCCCGGGCCGGAGCTGTCGCAGTTGTAGTTGTACGAGGTGGAGGCGGGCAGCCCGCCCTCGTGGATGAGCGCGACGATCGACTTGACGCCCTTGCGGTTGAGCTCCTTGGCGTACTTGTTGATCGTCTCGACCTCGTCGTGGAACTTCAGGCCCTTGACGCCCTCGGCGGTGACGATGTCGGGGGTGCCTTCGAGCGTGACGCCGATGAAGCCGATCTTGACGCCGTTGCGCTGCCAGACGGTGTAGGGCTTGAGGATCGGCTTGCCGGTCTTCTCGTCGGTGACGTTCGCGGCGAGGTAGGGGAAGTCGGCGCCGGGGAAGGTCTTGCCGTCCTCGTAACAGCCGTCCTTGGGGTGGCAGCCGCCGTTCTGGATGCGCTCCAGCTCGGCGCGGCCCTCGTCGAACTCGTGGTTGCCGACGGCCGTGACGTCCAGGTCGAGCTTGTTGAGCGCTTCGACGGTGGGTTCGTCGTGGAAGAGGCCGGACAGCAGCGGGCTCGCGCCGATCATGTCGCCGCCGGCGGCGGTGATGGAGTACGGGTGGCCCTTGCGCGCGGTGCGCAGCGCGTTGGCGAGGTATTCGGCGCCGCCCGCGGGGATGGCCTTGGTGGTGCCGTCCGGCTGGGTCTCGGTGACGGTGCCGGAGGAGCCCTGCGGGGGCTCCAGGTTGCCGTGGAGGTCGTTGAACGACAGCAGCTGCACATCGACGGTGCGGGCCGGGCGCGGCTTGGCGGAGTCGGCGGAGTCGGCGTTCGCGCCTGCCGGGCCCGCGGCGGACAGGACTCCGGCCGCTGCGGCCAGCACGGCCGCCGCGGCGGTCAACCGGCGGGCCGCGCGGCGCCGCCCAGGTGTCGCTGGCATGTGGTTCCCCTCTTTGAACCGTTCTGTGAACCGTGGTGGTTGTGCGCGGCAGCTTACGGTCAACGCGCGTAGCGGGGCAGGGGGATCGAGGTTACGAGCTCATTGCGCGCGGGCGACCGGAGCAGAGGGGGCGGGCGTCACCCGTTCGGCGGTATGGCGGGGGCATGAGGTGTGCGGACGGTTCGGCGTGGGAGCCGGGGATCCGTCGGGCGAGTGACCCACGGACAAGGGAATGCGCGGCCGGCTGCCCGGCCAGGGCCTGGCCGTAGGCTCGGGAGCATGAATGACGTGCTGAACGAGGCGGCCGGCGCCCGCCGGATCGATGTCCTCGACGAGGTGACGCCCACCATGGCGGAGGATGTGCTGCGGCTCGTCGCGGAGGCCGCGCGCACCGACGGTCAGCAGGCCGTGTCCGAGCAGGGGCGGCTGCAGCTGCGCGGGCGGCGGGAAGGGGTGCGCCATCTGCTGCTGACCGAGGAGCCGAGCGGGAAGCTCGTGGGGTACGCGCAGTTGGAGGACACCGACCCGGTGGAGGCTCCGGCCGCGGAGCTGGTCGTGCATCCGGCGCACCGGGGGCAGGGGCACGGCCGGGCGCTGGGCGTGACGCTGCTGCGCGAGTCCGGCAAGCGGCTGCGGGTATGGGCGCACGGCGGGCACTCCTCGGCGCGCCATCTCGCGCAGGTGCTGGGGCTGACGCTGTTCCGGGAGCTGCGGCAGATGCGCCGGCCGCTGGGGCCGCCGGCGACGCTGGACATCCCCGAGCCGGTGCTGCCGGAGGGCGTGACCGTACGGACCTTCCGGCCGGGTGAGGACGAGGCCGCCTGGCTGGCGGCGAACGCGGCGGCCTTCGCGCACCACCCCGAACAGGGCTCGCTGACCCTGCGCGATCTGGAGGACCGGATGGGGGAGCCGTGGTTCGACCCCGAGGGCTTCTTCCTGGCCGAGCGGGGCGGGGAGATCGTCGGGTTCCACTGGACCAAGGTGCATGCGCAGGAGCGGCTGGGCGAGGTGTATGTGGTGGGGGTGCGGCCCGAGGCGCAGGGCGGCGGGCTCGGCCGGTCGCTGACCGCGATCGGGCTGCGGCACCTGGCGGGGCGGGGGCTGCCGACGGCGATGCTGTACGTCGACGCCGACAATTTCCCCGCCGTGGCTGTTTACGGGCGGCAGGGCTTTACGACGTACGAGACCGATCTCATGTACCGCACGGAGACCTGAGCCGGGGAGAGGGGCACGGGACCTGGGGCCGCCTGTGGGACGGTGGGCGGCGCGGCAGCGCGCGGGGCGCGGGCGGAGCGCGTCCGGCGCCCGGCGGGGGCGCCAGGTCGCCTGCGGGATGGATCGCGATTTCCTACGCGCCATGTCTCCGTTACCGGCGATTCAAACTCGGTTGCAAGCATCGCTGAATGCAGCCCGCCGTGCCGCCCACCTCGAACCGGAGGCTCCGTGCCGCTTCAGCACCGGCTTCCGGTAAGCCGTTCCCGCCTTCGGCGCGGAACAATGAGGACATGAACCACTCCAGCGGTCAGGCCCCCGCCCACGCGCAGCCCCACCCGCAGCAGCCGCAGCCTCAGCCCTCGGTCGGCTCCATCGCGGCCCACCGGCCGCATGCCGTCGCCGCGCCGCCTGTCCGGAACCTGGACCCCGACCTCGACGGCGATCTGGACTCGTACGAGGTCGACAGCGTGGACGCGGAGGGGGAGGCGCTGCCCCAGGGGCGGTTCCTCGACCGTGAGCGCAGCTGGCTGGCGTTCAACGAGCGGGTGCTCGAGCTGGCCGAGGACCCGAACACGCCGCTGCTGGAGCGGGCGAACTTCCTCGCGATCTTCGCGAGCAACCTGGACGAGTTCTTCATGGTGCGGGTCGCCGGCCTCAAGCGGCGCATCGCGACCGGAGTCGCCACCCGCTCCGCCTCCGGGCTGCAGCCCCGTGAGGTGCTGGAGCTGATCTGGACCCGGTCTCGGGAGCTCATGGCCCGGCACGCGGCCTGCTTCCAGCAGGACGTCTCGCCCACGCTGGCCGAGGAGGGCATCCACCTGATCCGCTGGCCGGATCTCACGGAGGACGAGCAGTCCCGCCTCTTCACGCTCTTCCGCCAGCAGATCTTCCCGGTCCTGACGCCCCTGGCGGTGGACCCGGCGCACCCCTTCCCCTATATCTCCGGGCTCTCCCTCAACCTCGCGGTCGTGGTGCGCAACCCGGTCAGCGGCCATGATCACTTCGCGCGTGTGAAGGTCCCGCCGCTGCTCTCGCGGTTCCTGGAGGCGTCGCCGCAGCGGTACGTACCGCTGGAGGACGTGATCGCGGCGCATCTGGAGGAGCTGTTCCCCGGCATGGAGGTGCTGGCGCACCACATGTTCCGGGTGACCCGCAACGAGGACCTGGAGGTGGAGGAGGACGACGCGGAGAACCTGCTCCAGGCCCTGGAGAAGGAGCTGCTGCGGCGCCGCTTCGGACCGCCGGTGCGGCTGGAGGTCGAGGAGTCCATCGACCCGTACGTGCTCGACCTGCTGGTGCGCGAGCTGAAGGTCTCCGAGGCCGAGGTCTATCCGCTGCCGGGGCCGCTGGACCTCACCGGGCTCTTCGGCATAGCGGCGCTGGACCGGCCGGAGCTGAAGTACCCGAAGTTCGTCGCCGGGACGCACCGGGACCTCGCCGAGGTCGAGTCTGCCTCCGCACCGGACATCTTCGCCGCGATGCGCGAGCGGGACATACTGCTGCACCACCCGTACGACTCCTTCTCGACGTCCGTCCAGGCCTTCCTGGAGCAGGCGGCCGCCGACCCCGACGTACTCGCGATCAAGCAGACGCTCTACCGGACCTCCGGCAAGTCGCCGATCGTCGACGCGCTCATCGACGCCGCCGAGGCCGGTAAGCAGGTGCTGGTCCTCGTCGAGATCAAGGCCCGTTTCGACGAACAGGCGAACATCAAGTGGGCGCGCAAGCTGGAGGAAGCCGGCTGCCACGTGGTCTACGGCCTGGTCGGCCTCAAAACCCACTGCAAGCTGTCGCTGGTGGTCCGCCAGGAAGGCGACACGCTGCGCCGCTACTGCCACGTCGGCACCGGCAACTACCACCCGAAGACGGCCCGGCTGTACGAGGACCTGGGGCTGCTGACCGCCGACCCGAAGGTCGGCACCGACCTGTCCGACCTGTTCAACCGGTTGAGCGGCTACTCCCGGCGGGAGAACTACCAGCGGCTGCTGGTCGCCCCCAGGTCGCTGCGCGACGGGCTGATCAGCCGGATCAACCGCGAGATCACCCACCACAAGGCGGGGCGGCCCGCCTACGCACGGATCAAGGTCAACTCGATGGTCGACGAGGCCATCGTCGACGCACTGTACCGGGCCTCGCAGGCGGGTGTGCCGGTGGACGTCTGGGTGCGGGGCATCTGCGCGCTGCGGCCGGGAGTGCCTGGGCTCTCGGAGAACATCCGGGTCCGTTCGATCCTCGGCCGGTTCCTGGAGCATTCGCGGGTCTTCGCGTTCGGGAACGGGGGAGAGCCCGAGGTGTGGCTCGGCAGCGCCGACATGATGCACCGCAATCTCGACCGCCGGATCGAGGCCCTGGTGCGGGTCACCGACCCGGGCCACCGCGCCTCTCTCAGCCGTCTGCTGGAGTCCGGCATGTCCGACTCCACCTCCTCCTGGCACCTGGGCCCGGACGGCGAGTGGACGCGGCACGCAACGGACGCGGACGGACAGCCGTTGCGGAACATACAGGAAACGCTCATAGACGCCCGGAGGCGACGGCGTGGTACAGCGACATGATCTGTCGTCGCCGGTCGGGGTTACGGGGGCCGGCCGGTCGCACGGCGCTCCACCCGCCGCTGCCCTCGGCCCTGGGGGGTACGACACGATGACGGACGGTGTGATGGGGGTCGACGCGGCGGCGGCAGGGACGGCGGCCGGGCCGGCGCTCGCGACGGCCACGGCGGGCGATGTGCTGTCGTGGTACTTGAACACACAGGCCGGGGACTTTCTGCGGAGCCTGCGACAGCAGCGCGAGAGCGGAGCGGACGCCGAGGAGGCGGCCGAGGCCGCCCGGCTGCTGCGCCGCTGCGCGCGGCGGATCAGCGGCACGCTGTGGGTCTACCGGCCGATCACCGACACCGCGTGGGCGGATCAGCTCCGCACCGAACTGGTGTGGCTGTCCGGCACGCTCGCGCTGGAGCACGCCTACGCGGCGCGTCTGACCCGGCTGCGCGGCGCCCTGCACCGGCTCTCGGGCGCGGGCGCCCCGGCGGACGGGGCGCCCGCGCCCGAGAG
>NZ_MUNE01000426.1 GCF_002154605.1 Streptomyces milbemycinicus
ATATGAGACAGGGACACGCCGTGACGTCGGCGTGTCCCTGTCTCATATCCACCACAAACGCGTAAGGCGCAGAGCCCTTACTCCGACGCCGACGTCAGCAGCGCCAGCTCCTGCTCCGTCAGCTTCAGGTCCGCGACCGCCAGCAGCGCCGGCAGCTGGTCCACCGTGCGCGCGCTCGCGATCGGGGCCACGACCGTGGGCTGGGCCGCCAGCCAGGCCAGGGCGACCGTCGCATGCGCGGCGCCGTGGTTCGCGGCCACGTCGTCGAGGGCGGCGAGGACCTTCTGGCCGCGCTCGGTCTCCAGGTACTTGGCCGCGCCCTCGGCCCGGGCGCTGTCCACCGAGGCGCCGGGGCGGTACTTGCCGGTGAGGAAGCCGGACGCGAGGGCGTAGTACGGGAGGGTCACCACGTCATGGCGGGCGGCGACATCGGCGAGCGGGCCCTCGAAGGTGTCGCGGGAGACCAGGTTGTAGTGCGGCTGCAGGGCCACGTAGCGGGCCAGGCCCTCCTTCGCCGAGAAGTCCAGGGCCGCCTCAAGGCGTTCGGCGGAGATGTTGGAGGCCGCGATCTGGCGGACCTTGCCCGCCTTCACCAGCTCGTCCAGCGTGGAGATGATCTCCTCCACCGGCACCGAGGTGTCGTCGTAGTGGGTGTAGTAAAGGTCGATGTAGTCGGTGCGCAGGCGCTTCAGGGACTCGTCGAGACCCGCCTTGATCGCCGCGGCGGACAGGCCGCGGGGGGTCGGTACGCCTGCGCCCACCTTGGTCGCGAGGACGATGTCGGCACGGTTGCCCCGGGAGGCGAACCAGTTGCCGAGGATGGTCTCGGACTCTCCGCCGGAGTTGCCCGGCACCCATGCGGAGTAGACGTCCGCGGTGTCGATGAAGTTGCCGCCCGCCGCCGCGTACGCGTCGAGCACGGCGAAGGACTCGGCTTCGTCCGCCGTCCAGCCGAAGACGTTCCCGCCGAGGGAGAGCGGGAAGACGGACAGCTCACCGATCCGCCTGCGGTTCTCAGCCTGCTCAGTCTGCTTGGTGTCAGCCATGCGTTGTTTCAGCGCCGAGGCGGAGAGCGGTATTCCGCCGTTCGGGCCGATGAACGGAAAAAACCGGCGGCCCTGGCGTCAAGGGGGGAGAGAGCGCCAAGGCCGCCGGGGTTACGGGGACCCGGTCAGCAGGTCATCGGGCCGACGGTCATCGGGCCGATGTCCGCGGGGGACGGGGTCGCGGCGGTCACGGGTTCATCCCGTGGGCGCGGAGCCAGGGCATCGGGTCGATCGGGCTGCCGCCGCCCGGCCGGACCTCAAGGTGGAGGTGCGGGCCGGTCACATTGCCCGTGGCGCCGACGCGGCCGACGACCTCGCCCGTCGTCACCGAGCCCGACGTACGGACCATCGACGACAGGTGGCAGTACCAGATCTCGGTGCCGTCGTTCAGCTTGATCACGATGCGGTAGCCGTACGAACCGGCCCACCCGGCCGAGGTGATCGTGCCGCCGTGCAGCGCCTTGACCGGGGTGCCGGTCGGGGCGGCGAAGTCCTGGCCGGTGTGGTCGGCCGACCACATGTCGCCGGCCTGGCCGAAGGACGCGGTCAGGGTGTACGAGGCGACGGGGAGGGTGTACTGGGCGGCGAGCTTGGCCAGGCGCTCGGCCTCGGCCTTCTTCTTGGCCGCCTCCTCCGCCTTCCGCTTGGCCTCGGCCTCGGCGGCCTTCTTCTTCGCCTCCGCCTCGGCCTTGCGCTTCGCCTCCGCGTCGGCGGCCTTCTTGGCCGCGGCGGCGGCCTTGGTGGCGGCGGCGTCGGCCGCGGCCACGCGCTGCGACTCGTCGGCGGCGTTCTGCTGGTTCTCGGCCTGCTGGAGGATGCGGGCGCGTAGCGCCTCGCCCGCGTCGGTGGCGCCGTTCTCCTCGTCCTGGGAGGTCAGGCCGGCCTGGGAGAGGGGGGCGGCCGAGGTGCCGTCGGAGCCG
Organism: Streptomyces milbemycinicus; assembly: GCF_002154605.1. Lineage (GTDB taxonomy): Bacteria > Actinomycetota > Actinomycetes > Streptomycetales > Streptomycetaceae > Streptomyces > Streptomyces milbemycinicus. Next base: position 1,967 of record NZ_MUNE01000426.1, read on the forward strand.
GAACCGGAGTCCGAGGAGAACAGCGAGCCGATGCCGGGCAGGTCCCCCGCGTCGGGGAGGACGTCCGTCACCTTGTCGGCGACGTGTGCGAGGTCCGGCATGGATATGGGGGCCTTGGGGCGGTCCTTGGCGCTCGCCATCCCGCCCGCGCCGACCGCCGCGATCACGCCGACGCCGAGGACGGCGCCGCTGCGCGCCATCGTGCCGCCGCGCTGCTTGGCGACGCGGTGCCGGCCGCGCACCGGGGCTATGGATTCCTCAGTGGGATTCCACTCGTCCCACGTCTCGGTGTCCTGGCCGTCCCTCGCCTCGGCGGCCGGTTCGAACCAGGAGCCGTAGCGGGTGGCTGTCCCCGCTCCGGCGCCGGATGTGCGGGACGGAGCTTCTTCTAGGGCAGACCTGTTGGACGCCACGCGGGCGCACTCCTTTCCTTCCCTCTCGCCTACCGGGTTAGCTGACGGGTTCGGAGCAGGAAGGTCTCCTACGGGTCAGGTTCGACCCGATTCACCCCAAGGTTGGTGGTTCCCCGGTTCCCTTGGTGCTGCTGTTGTCGCTCTGCTGCTGGTGCTGCTGTGCGTACGGGATTCGGCGACGGCGCACGGTGCCGCCTCTTGCGGCGGTTGTGACGACCGCGCTGCGTTATCGAACGTTAATAGAGAGCGCGACCCGATTCCAAGCTGTTCCCGGGAATCAGAGCAACCTTTGAGGTGAACTTAACGCCCAACATGGGACAGATGAGGGTGAGTCGGCAGTGGCCCGAGCACACCCGGAAACGCCCTCGAACTGATCGTGCGTCAATCGTTATCCGGAGTGGTCATGCTCCGCTACGGAGCGTGTCAGCGTGCACGATCCACGCCTGGCGTCACGGGGGTGCGGCGCAGCGCCAGCAGCGCCATGTCGTCCGCGGTCCCGCCGCCCGTATGCCGCTCCACATCCGCCACCAGCGCGTCGAGCAGTTCCACCGGTCCGGCGAAGCGGCGGCCGCGCAGCTGGACCGCCGGATCGTAGAACGTGCCCTGCGCGTCGCGCGCCTCGCTCACCCCGTCGGTGAACAGCAGCAGGGTCACCCCCTCCGCGAACGGCAGCTCCTCCACCCGGTCCGGCCACGCCCCCAGATCGCCCATCCCCAGCGGCAGCGCCGGCATCTCGGGGTCGGCTTGGCGCACCGCGCCCTCCCCGTCCAGCAGCAGCGGCGCCGGGTGGCCGCGGTTGATCATGCGGAGCAGGGAGTCGCCGCGGGGGATCTCGGCCAGCACCGCCGTGATGAACCCCTCGGCCTGCTCGATATCGGCCCGCCGGGCCCGCTCCCGCTGCAGCGCCCGTTCCAGCCGCAGCGTCAGCCCCTCCAGCGTGGCCTCCTGTTCGGCGGCCTCCCGGAAGGCGCCGATGATGATCGCGACCACCTCGACCGACCCCAGCCCCTTGCCGCGTACATCGCCGATGACCATCCGTACGCCGTGCGGGGTGTCCTGCACCGCGTACAGGTCGCCGCCGATC
>NZ_MUNE01000427.1 GCF_002154605.1 Streptomyces milbemycinicus
GTGCCTGCCCCGCCGCGCTGACCAGACCGGTGATCAGGCAGGCTTCTGCGGCACCACACAGCGGTCGTCCTGGGCCGGGGTGCCCTTGGGCCAGGCCAGTGCCTCGAAGGTCAGCTTGGTGCGCATCGGGTCGAGGCGGACGATGGCCAGGGCCTTGCCGTGGAAGGCGGCGCGGGAGCTCGCCTGGTAGCGCTCCGCGCTCTCCTGACGTCCGCTGTCGACACCGGCCAGTGAGCCTCCGGTGACCTTGAAGGAGATCAGCTGGTCGGCGCCGGGCACCACCACGCCGTGGGCGTCGACCACTTCGGCGGTCACAAAACACAGCGACCGGCCGTCCGCGTCCACGGTCCCGCGGTCGGGGGTGAGCCGTATGGCCTGCGGCCGTCCCGCCGTACGCAGCACATCGGTGGCCACGACCCGGCCGGTGCGCCGGGCCACGGCCTTGAGCTCGCCCGGTGCGAACGGAACCTTCCAGGTGAGGTGGAGTTTTCCGGCGCTGCCGTTGGGGCTGGTGTAGCTGCCAGGGTAGGTGCCGGAGGTGACGGTCTTGTCGTCGCCGGTCGGCTCGGTGGTCTCCAGGTAGGAGCGGCCGTCGGTGGTCTTCTTGGTGTCGAACTTCCGGACGCCGAGGGAGACGCCGTTCAGGAAGAGCTCCACGGTGTCCACGTTGGCGTAGGCCCAGACCTCGACGTCGTCGCCCGGCCGGTGGTCGGTCCAGTTCATCGGGACCAGATGGACCATCGGTTCACTGGTCCACTGGCTCTTGAAGAGGTAGTACATGTCCTTGGGGAAGCCGGCCGTGTCCACCGCGCCGAAGAAGGAAGACTTCACCGGAAACACCTTGTAGGGCGTGGGCTCGCCGATGTAGTCGATGCCGGACCACAGGAACTGCCCGGCGAGGAACGGACGGTCCCGCTCCTTCTTCAGCTCGTACTCGCCGCTCGCCGCCCAGGAGACGAGGTTGTTGTCGTAACTGGACGCCTCGCGCCTGCCCGGGGTCTGGTTCTCGGCGGTGTTGAGGTGCTGCGGCTCCTGGTAGGCCCCGCGGGAGGAGGTCTCGGAGGAGGTCTCGGAGTCGAACAGGAACAGTCGCGGATACCGGGCGTGGAGGGCGTCCACGGTCCAGGCGATGTTGTAGTTGAGGCCCAGGCCGTCGACCTTGGCGAGCATCAGGTCGGCGGGGGAGCCGGCGGCGGGTGGCCCGCCGCGGTACTTGTTGGAGCCGATCACGATCGGCCGGGTGTCGTCGTGTTCCTTGATGGCGTCGATGATCCGCTGGGCCATGGCGAGACCGGGTGTGGTGGTCGAGTCGGTGATCTCATTGCCGATGGACCACATGATGACCGCGGGGGAGTTGCGGGCCGTACCGACCATCTCGGCGGTGTCCGCCTCGCAGTGCGCGTCGAAGAAGCGGCCGTAGTCATAGGTGGTCTTGCCGGTCTGCCAGCAGTCGAACGCCTCGACCATCATGACGATGCCGAGCCGCTCGCACACCTCGATCACCTCGGGCGCGGGGGGATTGTGCGAGGTGCGCAGAGCGTTGACGCCCATGCTCTTCATGATGGTCATCTGGCGCCGGAACGCGTCGATGTTGAACGCGGCGCCGAGGGCGCCCAGGTCGTGATGGAGATTGACACCCTGGATCTTGGCGGATGCGCCGTTCAGGGTGAGGCCCTTGTCGGGGTCGATCGCGATGTGGCGGATGCCGAAGGGGGTGCGGTAGCGGTCGGTGGTCTCGTCCCCGACCCGCAACTCGGTCTCCAGGGTGTACAGCAGGGGCGTGTCGAACGACCACAGCCGCGGCTTCTCGACGGTCATCTCCTGCGTGGCCGGGCGGGTGGCGGCGGCCCCGACCGTGAGGGCGGAGCGGGCCCGGGCCACCGTGCGGCCATCGGGGTCCTTGACCGTGGAGACGACGGTGACGGACCGGTCGGCGCCGGACTCGTTGACCACGCTGGTCCGCACGCGGACGGTCGCCTGCCCGGCGCGGAGCGCGGTGGCGAGGTCCGGTGTGGTCACCTGGGTGCCCCAGCGCCCCACGTGGACCGGGTCGGTGACGACCAGCCGGGCGTGGCGGTAGATGCCGCTGCCCGAGTACCAGCGGCTGCTGGGCAGTCGGTTCTGGACCTTGACGGCCAGGACGTTGGGTGTGGTGCCGTCGGTGTGCACCACATCGGTGAGGTCGAGGGCGAACCCGGTGTATCCGTAGGGGTGGTTGCCGATGAGCTGCCCGTTGCAGTACACGTACGAGTCCATGTAGACCCCGTCGAACTCGACGGAGATCCTCTTGTCCGCGGAGGCGGGCGGCAGAGTGAAGGTCGTGCGGTACCAGCCGAGACCGCCCGGCAGGTAGCCGGTGCCGCCGTTGGTGCCGTGGTCGGTGGTCGGGGCGAGCTCGATGCTCCAGTCGTGCGGTACCGCGACCTCGCGCCAGGTGGAGTCGTCATAGCGGGGATCGTGGGCGTTGTCGTAGGCACCGGTCGGGTCGGTGATCCCGCCGGGGTTGACCAGGGCGAAACGCCAGCCGTCGGTGAGCGGGATGGTCCGGCCTCCCAAGGCGCGGGACGGGGCCGCGCCGTGTGCGGGGGATGCCGTGGCGAGCGCCCCGGTGATGGGGGCCGCGGCGCCTGCGAGCAGTAACGATCTGCGAGTGACCGCCAAGGCGATCTCCTCTCCTTGATGGTGAGGCACGCGAGCAATCAGAACTTTTCGTCAGTGAACGGATTCTGACAGTTTCCAACAGGAGGGTGTCAAGCTCTACGTCGTCGCTGAGCGAGCGTGTGCGACTCTGTCGCGCGAATTCGGCCGACCTGACGAAACTGGTGGGCTGCTGACAATGAACGCGCAGGTGACGCCGATCGAATCGGGCCTCCAGATCAGCACATGATTTGTTTCCCTCTGCCAACGTTGAAGTTTGACTGCAACCAAGTTTCATGCAGACTGTAACTCGCCAGGAGAGGGCCACGCTGCCTCGGTGCAGGCACTGCGGGCCGGTGGCAGGAGGGCCCCGAGGTGCGACAGAAGGCCACCGGGCACAGTTCGTCGGATCCCAGAGTGTGCCCCGTCGTAGCGACAGGGAGAAAGAGGAATAATGAACCGGCGCGCGCTCGTCACAGCGGGAACCGGCGGAATCGGTCTGGAGACCGCGGTGGGCCTCGCCACGGCCGGATACGCGGTGACCGTGGTCGGCCGCGATGCGGTGCGGGGCGGCAGCGCCGTCGAGCGCATCAACGCCGTCGGCACCGTCACGGAGGCCCGGTTCGTCACCGCCGATCTCGCATCCCTGGCGGAGGTACGGGATCTTGCCGACCGTGTGGCGGCGGACGGTGCCCTGAGCGTGCTGGTCAACAATGTCGGAGCGATGTTCGACGACCGGCGCGTGACGGCGCAGCGCGTGAGCGCTTGCGGTGACGGCCTGGTTGAACCGGGGGCCGGGATGGACGAACGGCAGGAAGCCGTGAGGTAGGTCTGCTTCGCGGACGGCTGCGACCGAGACACCCTCGGAGCGAAGCTTGTCGGCGTAGGACTCACCTTCATCACGCAGCGGATCGAATCCCGCCGTGACGAGGTGCGCCGGCGGCGTGTCCGGGGCGACCTCGCCGTAGAGGACCGACACATCCGGATCCGTACGGTCCACTCCAGGGGGAAGGTAGTGATCCTGGAACCAGAGGATGTCGTCGTCGGTCAGCAGGAATCCCTTGCCGTATGTGTCCCGGGACGCATGACGAGTGGCCAGGTCGGTGGCGGGATACAGCAACCACTGCCCCGCCGGGACGGGACCGTGCTTCCGCCCGGCGGCACGACGGGCGGTCACCGCGGCGAGCGTGGCCCCCGCGCTGTCCCCACCGACCGCGATCCTGTCCGGGTCGATGCTGAATTCCTCAGCCCGCGAAACGGTGTCGTCGAATGCTGCCAGCGCATCGTCCACCGCGGCGGGGAACGGGGCCTCGGGTGCGAGCCGGTAGTCCACTGACAGTACTCGGTGGCCTGAGTGTTCGGCGAGAAAGCGTCCCACGTGGTCATATCCGGCGCGGCTGCCGATCACCCAGCCTCCGCCGTGGAAGAACACCAGCGCACCCGACGTTCCGGGGCGGGACGTGGGTTCGTGCAAGGTTGCTTCCAGAGCGTTCTGCCCGCCCTTCAGGCATACCTCGGACACCGTCACCGCCTGCGTCGGCCGCCGGCCGGCACGGAGCATCGGTGCGCTGCGCTCCAGTGCCGCGCGGGACAGCTCCGGTGAGTCCTCGACCACCAGAGCCGACTCCTTGCCGCCGAGGGAGCGGATCAGCAAGCGGGCATCGACGGCCAGTGTTTCACCGTCCACGATGACCTCCGGTCCCGCCATCGCCGACCGCACCCGATCCGGCAGCCGGCTCAGCAGCCCGACCATCACCTCCTGTGCCCGCACCCCAATCGGCACTGGGATATCCCTGGCCATGCGGCCCCTCCTGCCGAGTTACAGCTTGACTGAAAGACTGTTTCAGTCAGACTGTAAATCAATGGGGAGGATCACGCCAGTGGGTGCCAATGCGATCCGGGGCCTTGCCGGTTGCGCTGCACCGCACGCTGGGCCTTGAGATGAACATGGCGCTTTCGCGATCAACTGCTCGTCACTCGTCGACGGGCGGGTCGGCCGCGAAAGGCTGACGTGGCGCTGGCTGTGGGCTCGGGTGCCCGGACCGACTTGACCGGGCTATGCGGCAGTCGCGCGGTTGGCTGCTTCCCACAGGGCCGTGCCGAGCTCCTGGCTATGGAGCTGGGCAGAACCATTGGCGCGGCGGGTGTGGACGAAGTAGGCACCGGCAAGGGCCTGTTGGTGAATGGCCAGTTCGGCCAGCCGTTCGGCGCCTTGGCGAGGGGTGCCGATGAACGGGCGGGCGGCGATCTTCAGGAGGCTGCCGGTGCGGCCCATGTACCGGCCGAAGTCCGAGGCCATGATGCCGGGGTGGAAGTCACCGGCGTCCACGCCCGGGTTGCGGCGGTGGAACTCGCGTAGCAGCACTCCGGCGGCGAGCTTGGCCCGGGCGTAGGTGCGGTGGCCCGACACACGCGGCTCTCCCGCGAGGGCGGAGGCGAGATTGTGCGGGGAAAGGACGGCGTTGTTGTGGGACCGGGAGTTGGTCAGAAGGACGCGGCCGGTACCGAGCTTCCCGGCCAGCTGTGTCATCAGCAGCCACGGCGCCAGGGCGTTGGCCTGGAAGTTGGCGTCGATCCCGTCGTCGGTGAGGCGTGGGGGCATGACGCCTCCGGCGTTGAGAGCCAGTACGTCGATGTTCGGCACGGCGTGGGCCAACTGCGCGGCCAGACTGCGGGTCTGGGACAGGCTGGTGAAGTCGGCCGTGTAGGTGGGTGCGTGCAGTTTCTCGCCGATGGCCCTTGTGCGTTTTTCGTCGCGGCCCACGAGGTGCAGTGCGGCGCCTTGGGCGCTGAGCAGGCGGGCGGCCTCGGCTCCCAGACCCGAGCTCGCCCCCGTCAGCACAATGATCTTGCCCGTGAGGTCCATGGGAGCGTCATCCTTTCGGTGCGCCGCTGACCGAGAGGCGGTCGGCGGTGGGGCTGGGGGATTCGACGGCGCCCAGCAGGCACTGGGCCAGGTCGGCGCGGCTGATCGCCAGGGGCGAGGGGGGTTTTGATGTCGGGGTGTGCGGACCAGGCGGGTGAGGCGGGCTGGTCGGTCAGCGAGCCGAAGTACACGATGGTGAAGTCGAGCCCCGAGGCGGCAAGGATCGCCTCCGCGGTGTCGAAGTCCTGGTAGTCGCGGCGGATGAGCAGCCGGGTCAGCGCCTTGAGCGGCCACGCGGTCTGCTGTCGTGAGGCACCACTTCCCCAGGCCAGCGCCATGGCGATACGCCGTACCCGATGCAGATGCATGGCGGCCACCAGATTTGCGGTGGCCCGGGCCATCACCGCTGAGCCGGTACGGGCCTTGAGCCAGAGCGGATTGCCCAGTGCGCTGACGATCGTGTCCTGCCCGTCGACAGCGCGGCGTACGGCTGCCAGGTCATCGCCCACGGCACCCTCTACGATGCGCAGCCCCGGCGTCTCCGCCTGCCCCACACCCCGTCGTACGAGTGCGGTCACCTGGTGTCCGCGCTCCAGGGAGTGGGTGACCACCTGCCTGCCCAGGCCGCCGTTGGCGCCGACCACGAGGAGCTTCATCTCGGTCATCTCGCTTCATCCGGATCACCAGGCATCTGCGGTGATCGTCCTGGGGTGTTGTGGCTCGGGGACGGTCCTGGTGCTCGTCGCCCCGGCCATGTGATGTTCATGATCGACCCGTCGGGAATCGCCACCGGTTTCGGTCTCCACGGGGTGCAGGGGTCACCGCAAGGTCCACTTCCCTTATGTTTCAGCTGGCCTGAAACTCGGGGCCCAGTCCTGCGCCGCGCCCGCTGGAACTGGAGATTGCCTGGAACTCCAGTTAAAGTCAAGCTGAAACTTTCCGAGGAGGAACGAGGTGTCGTGACCGCCCAGCCACCGCCCACCAGCACCGCCTTCCTGCTCGCTGCCCTGGGACGGCGAGCGCGTCAGGACGTCGAACGGGCACTCAAGCCGACCGGTTACACGCTGCGTCATCTCTCGGCCCTCGGCCACCTGTTGCGGGAGCCGGGCATGTCCTACAGCGAACTGGGCCGTAGGGCAGGGATCACCGCACAGAGTGCCCAAGCCACCGTCCGGCAACTGGAAGAGCGCGGTGCCGTCGAGCGCCGCACCGACCCGGGACGAGGCCGCACCGCAGAACTCCACGTCACGGCAACTGGTCAGGAACTCCTGCGGGCAGGGCGCGATGCCTACGCCGAAGTGGATGCCGCCCTGGAACGCGTGCTCGGGAAACAACGGCGCCAAGACCTCACCGGGCTTCTCCTGTCGGCGTTGTCCGGAGGCTCTCCAGGGAGGGACTGAGCTGGGGCCATCACCCCCGTTTTGCCCTTTCGGCCAGGGTGAGCGGCCTGGTCGCGGGCTTGCTGGGCGGCTATGGCCGCAGTCGATCAAGTCCTATAGAGGCCGCCCCCATACCGACCACCAAGGCGCCGAGGCAGCCACCCGTCACCGCCAGGAGCGGCGTCACCGGGGGCCAACCCTGAAGGGTGTCTTTATTGCCGCGCGGTGGTTGACCTGGAGCTTTTCGTTCGCCCAAGTATGGGCACGATCACTGATCGTGGGTCTGCGGCTGCTCTGCCTGATCTTCTGCCGACTTACGCCGCCACCGGCTGGTCACCCCGAGCACACTGCTGACCCGGCACCGCCGTCTCGTGCGCGGTCATGGTCAGTCCTGACTGTGCGTGGGAAGGCTGGCGAGGACACGGGTGCCGTCCCCGAGGGAGCTGGTGACGGCGAGTTCGCCGTCGAGTTCGGCCAGCCGCCGGCGCATGCCGTCGAGGCCGAATCCACGGGACTCCTCGACCACGAAGCCGCAGCCGTCGTCAGTGATCTCCAGCTCGACACCGCCCGCGAGTTCAGTGAGGACGACTCCGACGGTGGAGGCGCCCGAGTGTTTGCGCACGTTGGCGAGGGACTCCTGCGTGCAGTGCAGCAGGGCGACGCGGGTGCGCTGGTCCAGGTCGATGTCGGGCAGTTCGGTGGTGACGGTGAGGCCGGTGTCCTGGACGAAACGATCCAGGGTCCTGCGCAGGGTGGTGGCCAGCGAGCCGGGTGCGACGCCGCTCTCGGGGGCGGAGCCGACGAGCACCCGGGCCTCGGCCAGGTTCTCGCGCGCGGTCTGCTCGATGGAGGTGAGCTGCTCGGCGCAGCGCACGGGGTCGGTGACGGTGACGGCGCGGGCGGCCTCCGCGAGCACCACGATGGAGGCGAAGCCCTGGGCGAGGGTGTCGTGGATCTCCCGGGCGAGCCGTTCGCGCTCTTCGGCCGCCCCCTGCTGCTGATACGCGGCCGCCAACTCCTTCTGAGTGACGGCCAGTTCGGTCGCGAGTTGCTCCTGCCGCTCGTGGCTCTGGCCGACGAAGCGGTGCACCCACAGCCCCAGGCCCACCCCGGCGACGTAGGCGACGACAGTGAACACCACGTTCCCTGTGCGGAATAGCGGGCTCCAGCCCTGGCCGAGCATGCCGCCGAACACCGTGAGGGCCGCGGCAGCCCCGCTGAGCGTGATCGCATCCCGCGGGGCGCGGGTGAAGAGCCAGAACTGAGGCAGGGACACCACGTAGAAGGCAGCCCCGCCGTCCAGAAGGTAGGACGTCGCGCCCAGGACGAGCGCGAGGACGACGAGGTAGGTACGGCGACGCAGGACGGGGTTGTCCGGCCGGGTGAGAACGACGGTGTAACACAGCGCGATCAGGGTGAGCAGGCCGAGCAGCCAGTACCTCCGGGCCGGCGACGCGTCGAGCACGGCGACGGCCGGGGGCAGCAGGCCGAACACGACCCAGCCTGCTGAGTTCCAGCGGCGGATACGGTCCGGGGTGGGCCGGTCACCCGGCTGCTGCTGCCACTGATTCACGGTGGTTCACCTCGTTCGTAAGGGAGTTGAGGTGCCGACATTCGAGTCGATCAGCCTACCGATTCCAGGGGGCGGGGGCCTGTTCGGTGCTGTGGCGGGTACGGCGCACTCCGCGCAGGGCGGCCTCCCGGATCCGGCTGATCACGAAGACCTGGTAGTCCATCGACAGGTCGAACAGGATCACGAAAGCTGAGGGTGTGGAAGACCGTCACGTTCGCCTGGGCCGGTGACGGCTGCCGGGTAGTCCTATGGACGACAAGAAGCTCGTCCTGCGGCTGGCCCGGGAGAATCCGAGGTGGGGGCACAGCCGGATCCAGGGGGAGCCGGCCCGACTCGGGCATCGGGTCGCCGCCTCGTGTGGTGAGGCCTGTGCTCGTTGTCGTACGCCTCGTACTCGCTCAGTGGCGTGAGCCCGCCTCGACTCCTCACTCGTCGCGTCGCGCTTCCCGGCCTTCACGCACTCGCTCGTACCGCTCGCCCGGCGACAGGTTCGGGTGCTTCGCCGCCTCCGCGTACGGCTCGGTCTTCCGAAGGAGGCTCTGCAGTGTCAGAGCGTGTTCGCCGTGCATCTGTTTGGAGAGTCCGAACGGCGACAGGTCCTCATAAGGCATCTCGCCTTCCTTTCCCTCGATCTCGCCGGTGCCGATGGACTCGTTGTCGTAGGGCAGTACCCCTCCGCTGTACACCGGCCGCCACGTGGACGGCTCACCTGCGACGCTGTCGAACACCAGCAGGCCCAGGTAGGTGTGACCGGCCTTGACCCACGGGACACACGGAACCGGCCACAGCTCGGCACGGAAGCTGTCCGGCAGATTTCTCGCACCGTCTCTGCTGTACAGCACCTTGTCGACAACGATCTCCGCGCTGCGCCCGCCGTTACCGCGTGCCTGCTTCTCACTGCCTTTTCTGACGTGGAAGACCGTCACGTGGTCGCCGAACGAAACCCAGTCCTGCGCGTCCTCCGCCGAATAGTCGGGATAGGCGGCGTCGTAGCCGGCATCGGCGCCACGGCAGCCCTGATCGCTCGTCGGCCTCCGGTCCAGTCACTCCAGCGCACAGGCCCCTCCTCTCGCACCCAACTGGTCATCTCTGAGACGTTTCCGCAGTGCTTCGGGTTGTACATGCAGCCGATGAGGCCCTCTACACGCTGGTGGTCGACGGGATTCCTGTGGTGGAGTTCGACGACTGGCCGACTACGTGGCAGCATCCTGGCCCGCAGCAAGGGACCAAGCGGGGGTGAACGGCTGGAGCCGACGGGCTCGGCGAGGAGGAGGTCCGATGACCTGGGCGACGTACAAGTGCCGGTGCAGCCATCCGCGGTATCGCCATGAAGGACCCCGGTTTTCAGGCGCCTCAGCCAGGCCCCTTCGAGGTGACGACGATCCGGTCGGGGGCCTCACCGAGGACGCCCTCGACCTCCTCGTGGCCCTCGTGCCCGACGAGGAGGATGGTGCGGCCGTCGCGGGCGAAGCGCACCGCTCGCTGGTGGACCTTGGAGACCAGCGGGCGGGTGGCGTCGATGACTTCGAGCTGTCGGCCGGCGGCGGCGGAGCGCACCCCGTGCAGGTCCAGCGCCCGCTCGACGATGCCCATGGCGCGCCGTACGCCCGCGCAGAAGCCGGGCGGCTGGGCCAGGACGACGTTCCCTTCGCTCACGTCACGTCACCCCCGGCCGGTACGGGGACGGCGGAGGTCTTCCGGCGCGGGGTGCGTGCGTCCAGCCTCAGGCGCAGCCGGCGCGGGTGGTAGACGGTGGCCAGCGGGACCGGGCGGATGTCCATCCCGGGCTCGCAGGTGACCCGCCAGCGGCCGAGGATGGTGGCGAGCCCCAGGGTCGCCTCGGTGCGTGCGTAGAGGTCGCCGATGCACTTGCGGGCGCCGGTGCCGAAGGGCACGTAGGCGTGGCGGGAGGCCGGCGCGATACGGTCCGGGAGCCAGCGGTCGGGGTCGAACTTCTTGGGGTTGTCGAAGGCGTCCTCGTACTGGGCGACCGCGGCGGGGCTGAAGACGACGGTGGAGCCGGTGGGCAGCTGACGGCCCGCGAGTTCGGTCGGGGAGGCGGTGAGGCGGGTGAACAGCCAGGCCGGCGGGTGCAGTCGCAGCGTCTCGGAGATGATCCGGTCGGCCAGGGAGAGGTTCGGCAGGTCGTCCCACTGCGGGGCGCGGCTGTCGAGGACGGTGTCGATCTCGTCGTAGAGCGCGGCCTCGATCTCCGGGTGCTGGGAGAGGAGGTAGAAGACCCAGGTGAGGGTGGCAGCGACGGTCTCGGTGCCGGCCGCCATGACGGTGATGACTTGGTCGTGGATCTCCTTGTCGCCGAGCTTGCCGCCGTCGTCGTCGCGGGAGGCGATCAGGGCGGCGAGCAGGTCGTCGCGCTCGGTGTCGGAGCTGCGGTAGTCGTCGATGAGCTGCTGGGTGGTCTCGTGCAGGAAGTCCAGGTTGCTCTTGTAGCGGCGCTGGGACGGCAGGGGCAGCCGGCGGATCGAGGCCGGCAGGAACATCTGCCGGAACAGGCCATTGAGCACGACGTCGAAGGAACGTTCCACCTTCGCCGCCAGCTCGGGGCTGACGGGTGTGGAGTACAGGGTGCGGCCGACCGTACGCAGGGCCAGGCCGTACATCTCCTGGAAAGCGTCGACGACCATGCCGTCCTGCCAGCGCGACGCCGTGTCCTCGATCTCGGCGTGCATGGCCTCGGCGTACCGCTTGAGCTGGCCGCGGGTGAACGCCGACTGCATCAGCCGGCGCTGGCGGCGGTGGTCGGCGAACGGGCAGGTGACGAGGCCGTTGCCGGCGATGTCACGGGCACGGTCGTAGAAGATGCCGCCCTTGTCGAAGATACGGTCGTTGGTCAGGACGTGCCGCAGCAGTTCGGGGTGGGTCGGGACGTAGGCCGTGGTGGGGCCGATTTTGATCTCGACCAGGTCGCCGTGGGCCGACAGCGAGGCCATGAAGTTCACGGGGTGACGCATTATCTGGAGGGCGTGTCCCACGACGGGGAGCGCCCCGGGCGCCGCTCCCGCCGAGAAGGTGGTCTGCTCGGTCATTCGATTCTCAACTTCCCATCTCTACTGATCCGTTGGCAGCTGTTCCGGTCTGTTGACAGCTGTGCCGCCGCGACGGCCGGGCGCGGGGCCCATTGCTGGTGTGCGGTGCTGCTAGTGAGCGGAGTTGCCGAGCTCCTCCAGGTAGCCCTGGGCACCTGCAGCGAGCGCGAACTCGGCGTCGTAGCGGCCCGAGGAGCGGTGCCAGTCGTAGGAACCGCGGATCACGGTGCGCACGGCGTCGTTGCGGTAGCGCTCCAGGGCCTCGCGCTCGACCTCGTCGAGCCGGTAGATGTCGCCGACCTGCGGCAGGCAGGACTCCAGCAGGAGGTACTGCTCCAGGCGGGCGCGCACCTCGCTCTGGATGTGGGCGACGCTGCGGTCCTTGGACCAGCCGTGCTCCCGGCGCAAGATCATGACCATGTTGTTCTGCTCGCCGCGGGCCTCTTCCTTTTCCAGCGAGGCGATGTCGTTGAGCAGCAGGTTGACGTCGACGGCGATCTGGAGCATCGCGGAGAGCACGGCGCTGTCGAAGACCCGGTGCGGCACCTCGAAGCGGCCCGCGCGCTCGGCGAGGTCGACCGTCGGCTGCACCCCGATGGTCTGCCGGCGCACGGCCAGGTACTGGGCCGCGGAGTTGTACGGCGTGTCCCAGAAGCGGCTCTCCGCCTCGTCGACGTAGCCGTCGAAGTAGCTGCGCCAGTGCCGGGCGCTGCGCGCGCACCAGGCGGGTGTCATGTCCTCGCTGGTGCGCCGCCAGATGTCGGCGAAGCCGTGGGCGATGGGGGGCGCGGTGTCGGGGAGGGGGCCGTCCAGCGCCGCCGCGACCGCGTCGGTGAGCTGTTTGGTCTCCTCCGGGTTCTCGCCGCGCGGCCCGTCGAAGAGGTCGTCGAAGAGGAAGAACCACGACATCAGGTCGACGCCCAGGTCCAGGTCGGCGCCGGTGGCGTGCGGGTAGAAGCGGGAGGCCAGGTCGGCGTAGCCGCCGCGCAGATGACGCGTCGCCGCCGCCTCGGACTTGATCAGCCCGAGCGACCGTGGCCAGGCGAGCTGCTCGGCGTCGGCCCGCGCGTGATCCGGGCTCTGCCGCCCCGGCAGGGGTATGTGGAAGTCGACGTCCTGGGGCATGACGGAATCCTTGGGAGTGGGTTGCGGAGGGGCAGCGGGCATGGTGGTGCCCTGGCGGGGGTGGAGCGCTGATCGGAGAGTCAGAAGTCAGAAGTCAGAAGTCAGAAAGGGGCATACGGGTACGGGGGCCGGCTCGGTCTCAGACCTCGCGGTCGACGACAAACCGCCCGAGCGCGAGGAGTCCGTCCCGCGCGCCGGCATCCAACTTGATACTGCGCAGCGTGTCCTCGGCCAGCGCCATCCGCCGGGCGGCCTCGGCCAGCGCCCAGTCCCGGCCGCCGGCGCCCTCGATCAGGCCGGCCACGCGCCGCAGTTCTTCCTCGCCGGGTTCGCCGGGGGTGGTGAGCCAGGCGGCCAGTTCGTCGCTGAGCGGGCCGTCCTGGTTCAGTGCGTGGCTCACCGGCAGGGACTTCTTGCGGGAGCGCAGATCGGAGTGGACCGGCTTGCCGGTGACGGCCGGGTCGCCCCAGATGCCGAGAACGTCGTCGACGAGTTGGAAGGCGACGCCGACCTGGTCGCCGTAGAGCGCCAGCGCGTCCACCGTCGCCTCCGGTGCCCCGGCGAGGACGGCGCCGATCGCGGCGCTCGCCGACAGCAGCGCGCCGGTCTTGCCGGCGGCCATGTCGATGCACTCCTCGACCGTGACGTGCGAGCGCTGTTCGAAGGACAGGTCCTGGACCTGGCCGCGGATCAGATGCCGGGTGGTGCGGGCCAGCAGCCGGGCGGCGGGCGCCGCCGTCGGCAGCCCGGTGTCCAGCAGCACCTCCTGGGCGAGCGCCAGCATCGCGTCACCGGTCAGGATGGCGCTGGAGGGACCCCATAGCTTCCACACCGTGCGCCGGTGGCGACGCTCCTCGTCGCCGTCCATCAGATCGTCGTGCACCAGGGAGAAGTTGTGCACGAGCTCCACTGCGACGGCGCCGGGCAGGGCGACCTCCGGCGGTGCGCCGACCGCCTCGGCCGACAGCAGCGCGAGCGCCGGCCGTACGGCCTTGCCGGCGTCGGCGCTGGTGGGCGCCCCGCCGACGGTGATCCAGCCGAAGTGGTAGGCCGCCTGATGACGTGAGCGGTGGTCGAGCCGGTCGACGGCGGCGCGCAGCGCCGGGGTGATCGTGACCCGGCCGTGGCTGAGGCAGGCGGGAGCGGTGCTCATGCGGCGACCTCCGCGCGCCAGGGGTCGGTCGGGTCGTCGAAGATGCTGACGACCTGGCGCATGATGCGCCGTTCGGCCGGGTCGAAGGCCTGCTTGGCGTGGACGGTGCCGAGCTGGTCCCATACGACGATGTCCCCGGGTTGCCAGGTGTGGGCGTAGGTGTGCTGGGGCTTGCCTGCGTGCGACAGCAGTTCGTCGAGCAGCTTGCGGCTGTCGTCGGGGGCGAGGTCCACGATCCGCTTGGTGTTCAGGGTGCTGATGTAGACCGACTGGCGGCCGGTGCGCGGATTGCGGGCGATCAGCGGGTGGATGGTGGAGGTGCCGTCCTCGGGCTGGATCTGTTCGGTGCTCTCGCCGAGGGACACCTCGCCCTGGAGCTCCTCCTCGATGGTCTCCTCGTACCCGGTGCGCAGGGCGTGGCGGGCCCGGTAGGAGTGCAGGCGTCGGCGCTCTTCGGGCGACAGCGACTCGTACAGGGCGTACATGTCGGTGAAGAGGGTCTCCCCGCCGCCGGAGGACGGCACTTCCACGGCCTCCAGGAAGCCGACCTGGGAGACGCGGGGTCGGAAGGAGTAGTCGGTGTGCCAGCCCATCCACTCGGCGTCGCCGACGCCGATCTTGCGGCCGTCCTCCACCAGGTTGGAGACGATCAGGATCTCGTTGTGGTCGGGGTGGGCGCCGCTGGTCAGACCGGTCTTCGGGATGTACCCGAAGCGGCGGCCGAAGGCCAGGAACTCCTCGAAGGAGGGGGTCTCGTGGCCGCGGAAGACGAGTACGAGATGCGCGTCGAGCGCCGCCCAGATCTCCTCCAACTGGGTCTTGTCCATGTCGTCGGTGACATGGGCGCCGTGCACGACGGCACCGAGAGCGGCGCCGGGTATCGGCGTTACGTCCATGGGCGTTGCCGCCTTTCGCAGAAGGGAGGGGCCAGCAAGGGGGTCAGCGCAGTTCGAGGCCGGCGAGGTCGCCCGCCTCGCGCCAGCGCCTGAGGATGTTCACGAACTCCACCGAGCCGCCGCCGTAGCTGGAGTTGAGCAGGGGCAGTCCGCTCGGGTCGCCCTCGTTGTTGTAGAGGCCGGGCGTGCAGTTCTCGAGGAAGTCGAGGTCGTTGGCGGCGAGCCGCAGGATTTCCTCGACCCACACCTTCTCGCCGGCCTCGGAGGCCTCCACGACCTGGTGGCCGCGCTCCTCGACGCACTTGACGATGTGCGCCAGGTGCCGGGTCTGCTCGCCCAGCATGTACGGGATGTTGACGTGCCGGCCGGCCTGGATCTTGGACAGGATGAAGCAGTTGGGGAAGCCGTTCACCTGGAGTCCGTGCAGGGTGTGCGCCCCGTCCGCCCACTTCTCCGACAGCTTCACGCCGTCGCGGCCGACGATGTCGTAGCCGGCGCGGTGCGTGTACGGGACGGAGAACTCGTGCTCGTAGCCGGTGGCGAAGATCAGGCAGTCGACCGGGTACTCCCGGCCGTTCGCGACCACCCCGGCCGAGGTGAGCCGCTCCACGCCCTGCCCCTGGGTGTCGACCAGGGTCACATTGGGCCGGTTGAAGGTCTGGAGGTAGCTGTCGTGGAAGCAGGGCCGCTTGCAGTACACGCGGTAGTACGGCTTGAGGGCGGCGGCGGTCGCGGGGTCGGTGACGACGCTGTCGATGCGGGCGCGCAGCTCCTCCATCTTGAGGAAGTCCGCCCGCTCGGCCGCGAGCGCCCGCTCCTTCGGGTCGCCCCCGGTGTCGCCGGTGGGCAGGATGGCGGCGGCCAGCTTGGCCGTGGTCTGGGTCCAGCGGTCCTGGACCAGGTCCTCGTCCTGCGGGATACCGGAGGTCAGCGCGTGGAAGTTCTCCATCCGGCGCTGCTGCCAGCCCGGTTCGAGGCTGTCCGCCCAGTCGGGCGGGGTGGGCCGGTTGCCGCGGACGTCGACCGTGGCCGGGGTGCGCTGGAAGAGGACGAGCTGCTCGGCCCACTCGGCGAGGTGCGGGGCGAGCTGGATGGTCGTCGAGCCGGTGCCGATGACGCCGACCTTCTTGTCCTTCAGCTTGGTCAGGCCGCCGGTGCTGTCGCCGCCGGTGTAGTCGAAGTCCCAGCGGCTGGTGTGGAAGGAGTGTCCGGCGAACGTCTCCAGGCCCGGCAGCCCGGGGAGTTTGGGGCGGTGCATCAGACCGATCGACATGGCCACGTACCGGGCCCGGATCAGATCCCCGCGGTCGGTGCTCACCAGCCACTTCACGGCGGCCTCGTCCCAGCGCAGCTCGGTGACGGTGGTCTGGAAGAGGGCGTCGCGGTAGAGGTCGTACTTGTGGGCGATCTGTTGGAGGTGGGCGAAGATCTCGGGCCCGGTGGAGTACTTCTCGGTGGGTATCGTGCCGATCTCTTCGAGCAGCGGCATGTAGATGTAGCTCTCGACGTCGCACCGGACGCCGGGGAAGCGGTTCCAGTACCAGGTGCCGCCGACGTCGCCGGCCTCGTCGATCAGCCGGATGCGCTTCAGGCCGGTCTTCTTGCGCAGATGGGCGCCGGTCAGCAGGCCGCCGATGCCGGCGCCGACGACGGCGACGTCCACGTCGTCGGTGAGCGGCTCGCGCTCCTGTCGCTCGGTGTAGGGGTCTCGCGCGTAGCGGCTGAAGTCACCGCGCGCGAACTGGTAGGTGCGACCGACGCTGCGCTTGTCGCGTTCCTGCCGATATTTCTCCCTCACCGCTTCCAGGTCGATGGTCAGCGTTTCATCGTCGCGGTCGTCGCTTTCGGCGCGGGCCACAGCTCCTCCTCGGGGGAAGGGGGTGGAAGGGAAACATGACGCCATACGTCGTCGAACTGATCGCGCAGCCGCAGCGGGGCGTCGGAGTTGCTGAAGAGATAGAAGCGATCGGAGCCGAGGGCCTCCCACACGAGTCCGGCGACGTCCTCGGCGCTCACCGAGGTGTCGCCGCCCGCGCCGCGCGGGGCCGTCACGCCTTGGACCATGGGGGTGTCGACCCGGCCGGGACACAGCACCGACACCCGGACCCCGGTGCCCCGCAGATCGGCGCGCAGACTGCGGGCGACCGCGAGGTCGGCGTGCTTGGAGGCGGCGTAGGCGGCGCTGCCGGCGCCGACGACGAAGGCGGACATCGAGGCGGTGTGGATCAGATGAGCGGGTCGGCCGCGCTCCAGCAGCCGGGGGACGAAGGCACGGGCCACCAGGACGTGCGCCCAGTGGTTCACCTCGAAGACCTGCCGCATCCGCTCCAGCGGCACCTCCCACAGAGGCTGTCCCACGGGGCCGAGGACCCCGGCGTTGTTGCACACCACGTCGATGTCGCCGAGTAGGTCGAACGCCGTGTCCGCGAGCCGTTCGACGGCGTCCGGGTCGGTCAGGTCGGCGGTCACTGCGGTGACCTGAGCCCCCTGTGCGGTGAGATCGGCGGCCCGGCGGTGCAGTGCGTCGCCTTCGACGTCCGCCATGACCAGGCCGGCGCCGGCCCGTGCGAAGCGGGCGCTGAGGGCGAGGCCGATGCCGCTGGCCGCGCCGGTCACCACGGCTGTCCTTGTCTGTAACTGCACTTGGCTGTCTCCGCTTCTGCGCGCGGGTACGCCGAAGGACGGCGCGCCGTTGCCAACGAGAAGGTCTTGATCAGATCGCGCCGTTCGAGGGGCGCGGGTGTCAGCTGGGGTCGGGGAGCTTCAGACTGATCACGAGAACGGTCACCGAGAAACATGCCAACAGGGCGAGCACGAGCACGGCCGCCGACACCGTCGACAGCCAACTGGCCAGGGAGAGATAGAGGGTTCCGCCGACGGTCGCGCCCAGCGCGGTCGCCATCTGCTGGCTGGTCACCAGCACACCGCTGCCCATGCCGGCCTGCGCGGGGGGTACGTCGGCGAGGATCGTCCGGAACAGCGTCGGGCCGATCAGCGCCGCGCCCGCGCCGAAGAAGGCGATCCCGACGAGCACGAGCGCCAGGGAGGGATGCGGCCAACCCAGCCAGAGCACCAGTGCCAGCAGCAGCAGGCCCGTGCCCTGGACGAGGGCGCCCAGGGTGACGATCCGGCTGCCCAGGGCCACCGCGATCCTCGGGGTGAACAGCGTCACCACGAAGAACGCCGCAGCGAACGGCGTCAGCACCCCGCCGGAGGCGAGCCCGTCGAAGCCGAAGTGACCCTGCGCGATCAGCGCGTAGACGAACAGGAAGGCGCCGAAGCCGGCCGAGAACGGCACCATCGCCGCCAGCCCTCTGCGCATCCCTGGCTGGGAGAGCACCGACGGGGACAGCAGCGGTGAGCCGCCCCCTGCCTCCAGTCCACGCTCGGCCCGCACCAGCGCCAGCGCCCCCACCGCGGCGACCGCGAGCAGCGACCACAGCCACAGCGGCCAGCCCAGGTCGGGGCCCGCCACGACCAGGGTCAGGACACAGACCATGGTGACACCGAACAGCACGGTACCCACTGGGTCGAAGCCCGGCTTCGCGTCGGCCCTGGTCGCGGGGACACGTCGGACGGCCAGCAGCGCGGCCACTCCGATCGGCACATTGATCGCGAAGACCGACCGCCAGCCGATCCCGGCGACGTCCAGCGAGACCAGCAGCCCGCCCAGGATCTGCCCGGTGACCATGCCGAGGGCCGCGGTCGCGCCGTACATGCCGATCGCACGGGCGCGCGCCTGGCCCTCGGTGACCGCCTGGATCGTCGCCAGCACCTGCGGTACGAGCATGGCGGCGGCGGCGCCCTGCAGCAGCCGGGCCACGACGAGGAACTCGATGGTCGGGGCGAGTCCGCACAGCGCCGAGGTGACGGTGAACGCCGCGAGCCCGTAGGCGTACAGGCGCCGTCTGCCGAAGGCGTCGCCCAGCCGCCCGCCCAGCACCAGGCCGAGGGCGTAGGTGAGGCCGTAGCCGGACACCACCAGCTCCAGTGCGGCGGGGCCGCCGTGGAGGTCGTCACTGATCGAGCTCAGCGCCACATTGACGATGGAGGCGTCCACGATGGACAGGGCGTATCCGGTGAGCACCACCACCAGGGCGATGCCACTGAGCCCCGCGGCGGCCGGTTCTGTGCCGGCCGAGGGCTCCGGTGTCGCGTTGGGCCCTTTCAGAGGGGGGAGGCCCTCGCGTTTCGTCATGCGCTGCCTGCCCAGGTGTTTGTGGGGGGACGGTTGAGGCGGGTGCGGGGGTAATGATGTCACTCGGTGGTGGTGGGGGTGCCGGTGATCTTCGACATGACTCCCTTGGAGGGGTCCTTCGCGGACTCCGCCCAGGGGGTCAGGGCGTTGAACCCGCGGTGCGAGGAGGCGGGCTGGATGCGGGTGTCCATCGACATCCGCATGCCGACCGGGTCCACCGAGACGTTCGGGATGGACTTGTGACACATGAAGGCGTGGAAGATGATCACGTCGCCCGGTTCCATGGGCGAGAACAGCAGTTGCTCGTCCGCGCCGAACTCCTCCGCCGGGATACCGCGCACGGCGTGGCCGAAGCGGCGGAAGTTCTCGGTGACGACGTGCTCGCGCGGGCCCTTCTTGTGGCTGCCGTCGGCGACGGCGACGCCGCCTATGTCGGGGGTCGTCGCAAGCAGCGGCACCCAGGCGGTGCGGAAGTCCTTGTTCGGGCCGATGTAGAAGCCGTCCTGGTGCAGCGGAGTCAGGAAACTCGGCTCCGCGGAGCCCGCAGCG
>NZ_MUNE01000428.1 GCF_002154605.1 Streptomyces milbemycinicus
ATGGACCCTCAGCAGCGGCTGCTGCTGGAGACCACCTGGGAGGCGTTCGAGCGGGCCGGGATCGACCCACGGTCGGTCCGCGGCCGGCGCTGTGGCGTCTTCATGGGCACCACCGGCCAGGATTACACGCCGCACCTGAAGGACGTCCCCGACGAGCTGCTCGGCCACATCGCCTCCGGCGGTTCGAGCGCCGTGCTGTCCGGCCGCCTCGCCTCCGTCTTCGGCCTCGAAGGGCCCACGGCCACCCTCGACACCGCCTGCTCCGGATCCCTGGTGGCGCTGCACCTGGCCTGCCAGTCGCTGCGCGGCGGCGAGTGTTCCATGGCTCTGGCCGGCGGCGTCACCGTGATGTCCAGCCCGGAGACGTTCATCGGGACCGGCCGGGGGATAGGGCTGCCCGCCGCTGCCCGCTGCCGCTCGTTCGCCGACGGGGCCGAGGGGATCGCCTTCGCCGAGGGGGCGGGCGTGGTGCTCCTGGAGCGTCTCTCCACCGCCCGCGCGCACGGGCGTCCCGTGCTCGCCGTGGTCCGTGGCAGCGCGATCGGCCAGGAAGGCACCAACAACGGCGTGAGCGCGTCGAACGGCCCCGCCCAGCAGCGGCTGATCAGGCAGGCGCTGGCCGCCGCGGGGCTCCTGCCGCACGAGATCGACGCGGTCGAGGGCCAGGGCACCGGTGGCCTGCTCAGTGACGCGGTGGAGGCCCAGGCGCTGGCGTCCGTCTACGGCGAGGGCCGCCCGGCCGACCGCCCGCTGCTGCTGGGGGCGGTGAAGTCCAACCTCGGCCACACGCAGGGGGCCAG
>NZ_MUNE01000429.1 GCF_002154605.1 Streptomyces milbemycinicus
GTCGGCGACTCCCGACCGGTGACCCCGGCCCGGGCCCGTTGCGGTTGCGGTGCGGGTGGGCTTCGCCTCTCCTCTGGCGGGTCGTCCCGACCGCCCCATCCCTTCGGTCGGCTCGTCGGCCGGGTGGGGCAGGGGTGTCCGAGGCAGGTTCGGTGCCGAAAGGGGCGTCCCGCCACCTGCCCGGCTACCGCTGGGGGAGCCGGGGCCTGGGGGCGGAGCTCACAGTTCGGGAAGAGGTGGGTCGGGGGAAAGCCCCCGAGCCGCCGCACCCTCCCGCGCGTGTCGCCGTCGCGCAGCGATCATCGTGGTTATTTGTCCGTTATGAGTCGTGGGGCATCCGCCCCGACTGAGGAGTACGTCAGATGCCGTCTGACTTCTTTGTTCCGGACCCGGAGGGTCGTATCCCCACCGCCGAGGGGTATTTCGGCGCGTTCGGCGGCCAGTTCATCCCCGAGGCGCTGGTCGCCGCGGTGGATGAGGTCGCCGTTGAGTACGACAAGGTGAAGAGCGATCCGTCGTTCGCCGCCGAGCTCGAGGATCTGCTGGTCAACTACACGGGGCGGCCCAGCGCCCTGACCGAGGTGCCGCGGTTCGCGGAACATGCGGGGGGTGCGCGGATCTTTCTCAAGCGGGAGGATCTCAACCACACCGGATCCCACAAGATCAACAACGTGCTGGGCCAGGCGCTGCTCGCCAAGCGCATGGGCAAGACCCGGGTGGTCGCCGAGACCGGTGCCGGGCAGCACGGCGTGGCGACGGCTACCGCGTGTGCGCTGTTCGGGCTCGAGTGCGTGGTCTACATGGGGGAGATCGACACCGAGCGCCAGGCGCTCAACGTCGCGCGTATGCGGATCCTGGGCGCCGAGGTCGTCTCCGTGAAGACGGGCAGCCGGACGCTCAAGGACGCGATCAATGAGGCGTTCCGCGACTGGGTGGCCAACGTGGACCGTACGCACTATCTGTTCGGGACCGTCGCCGGACCGCATCCGTTCCCGGCGCTGGTGCGCGACTTCCAACGGGTGATCGGCGTGGAGGCGCGGCGGCAGATCCTGGAGCGGGTCGGGCGGCTGCCGGACGCGGCGGTGGCGTGTGTCGGAGGCGGGTCGAACGCCATGGGGCTCTTCCACGCCTTCCTGAAGGACGAGTCCGTGCGGCTGATCGGCTTCGAGCCGGCCGGGCACGGCGTGGAGACGGGGGAGCACGCGGCCACGCTGACGAAGGGGGAGCCGGGGATTCTGCACGGCTCCCGGTCGTATGTGCTGCAGGACGAGGACGGGCAGATCCTGGAGCCGTATTCGATCTCGGCCGGTCTGGACTATCCGGGGGTCGGCCCGGAGCACTCGTATCTGAAGGACACGGGGCGGGCCGAGTACCGGGCGATCACCGATGACGCCGCGATGCAGGCGCTGCGGCTGCTGTCGCGGACCGAGGGGATCATCCCGGCGATCGAGAGCGCGCACGCCCTGGCGGGGGCGCTGGAGCTGGGGCGTGAGCTGGGCGGCGACGGGTTGGTGCTGATCAATCTGTCGGGCCGGGGCGACAAGGACATGGACACGGCCGCGCGGTATTTCGGGCTCTACGAGGGAGAGAAGTGATGAGCGCAGAGCTGCTGGGGTCCGTGCTGGCGAAGGCCAAGGGGGAGGGGCGCGCCGCGCTCGTCGGCTACTGGCCGGCCGGCTATCCGACGGTCGACGACGGAGTGCGGGCGATGACGGCGATGGTCGAGGGCGGCTGCGATGTGATCGAGGTCGGCCTGCCGTACAGCGATCCGGTGCTGGACGGTCCGGTCATCCAGACCGCCGACGACATCGCGCTGCGGGGCGGTGTTCGCATCCGCGATGTGATCCGTACGGTCGGCGAGGTGCATGCCGCGACGGGGGCGCCCGTCTTGATCATGACGTACTGGAATCCGGTGGACCGGTACGGCGTGGAGCGGTTCGCCGCCGATCTGGCCGCGGTGGGCGGGGCGGGCTGCATCCTGCCCGATCTGCCGGTCCAGGAGTCGGAGGCGTGGCGGAAGGCCGCCGAGCAGCATGGGCTGGCGACGGTCTTCGTGGTGGCCCAGAGCAGCGGTGACGAGCGGCTGGCGAAGATCACCGCGGCGGGCAGCGGCTTTGTGTACGCGGCCTCGATCATGGGCGTCACCGGCACCCGCGACTCGGTGGGGGAGGGGGCGCGGGAGCTGGTGGCGCGCACCCGTGCGACGACCTCGCTGCCGGTGTGTGTGGGGCTCGGGGTGTCCAATGCCCGGCAGGCCGCCGAGGTGGCCGAGTACGCGGACGGCGTCATCGTCGGGACGGCGTTCGTGCGGCGGCTGATGGACGCCGAGGACCTGGAGACGGGGCTTACGGCCGTCCGGGACCTGGCGGGTGAGCTGGCGGAGGGCGTCCGCATCCCCCGGTAGAGGTCCCTCGATAGAGCGAATACGGGGCGGAGGAGTTCAGTGGGGCTCCTCCGCCTCGTTGTCGTGGGCGTGAGCGAGAAAAACCGTGAGGGGAAGCGCAGCGCCCGGGAGCGGCTGCGGGAACAGCGAGAGAAGGACCGGGTCCGCGCCAAGCGCAGGCGTGGCCTGGGTGTGGCCGGGGCGGTGGTGGCCGTGCTGGGGGTGGCTGCCGGGGTCGGCATGGTCGCCTCGAACACCGGCGGGGACTCGGGGAAGTCCGGCAGCCGGGCGGTGGCCCCCCGGGGCGCGACCGGCACGGTGATCCCGACCGGGAAGGCGAGCGCCCAGAAGACGCTGACCGTGTACGAGGACTTCCGCTGCCCGGGCTGCAAGCAGTTCGAGGATGTCTTCCGCAAGACCGTGCACAAGCTGCAGGACAAGGGCCGGATGAAGGTCCGCTACCACCTGGTGACGATCATCGACGGCAATATGGGCGGCACCGGCTCGCTGTACGCGGCGAACGCGGCGGCCTGCGCACAGGACGCCGGGAAGTATGTGGCGTACCACGATGTGCTCTACAAGAACCAGCCGTCGGAGACCAAGGACTCGTACGCGAACAAGTCGAAGCTGATCAAGCTGGCGGGCAAGGTCCCGGGGCTGGACACCGAGACGTTCCGCAGATGCGTCGAGGAGGGCAAGCACGACGGGTGGGTGCGGAAGTCCAACGGGGTCTTCACCCGCTCGGGCTACAGCATGACGCCGACCGTTCTGCTGGACGGAAAGTCGATCTACGGGGACCAGAACAAACCGCTCAGCCCGCGGAAGCTCAAGCGGATGGTCACCGAGAAGGGCTAGGAACCCGCCTCGTTACGCAGCCGTTGCGCCGGGTGGGTTGCCGTATTGACCGCCCGGCACGGTAGCGTCGACTCCGACATGAACCTCGCATACATTCCCAGCCCGTCGTCCGGCGTGATCTACCTCGGCCCGATCCCGCTGCGCGGCTATGCCTTCTGCATCATCATCGGTGTCTTCGTGGCGGTCTGGCTCGGCGGCCGACGTTGGGTCGCCCGCGGCGGCCGGGTCGGCACGGTCGCCGATATCGCCGTGTGGGCGGTGCCCTTCGGCCTGATCGGCGGTCGGCTGTACCACGTCATCACCGACTATGAGCTGTACTTCACCGACGGTCGCGACTGGGTGGACGCCTTCAAGATCTGGGAGGGCGGCCTAGGGATCTGGGGTGCGATCGCGATGGGCGCCCTCGGCGCCTGGATCGGCTGCCGGCGCCGGGGGATTCCGCTCCCGGCGTGGGCGGACGCGATCGCGCCGGGGATCGCCTTCGCCCAGGCGATCGGCCGGTGGGGCAACTGGTTCAACCAGGAGCTGTACGGCAAGAAGACCGATCTGCCGTGGGCGCTGAAGAT
This sequence comes from Streptomyces milbemycinicus, assembly GCF_002154605.1. Taxonomy (GTDB): domain Bacteria; phylum Actinomycetota; class Actinomycetes; order Streptomycetales; family Streptomycetaceae; genus Streptomyces; species Streptomyces milbemycinicus. The sequence continues at coordinate 3,805 of NZ_MUNE01000429.1, forward strand.
CGACGCGGACCCCGACATAGGGCGCGTCGCCGGTACGTACCACCCGACGTTCCTGTACGAGTCGCTGTGGTGCGTGGGCGTGGCGCTGCTGGTGATCTGGGCGGACCGGAAGTTCAAGCTGGGGCATGGCCGGGCCTTCGCGCTGTACGTCGCCGCGTACACGGTCGGCCGCTTCTGGGTGGAGTACCTGCGGGTGGACACCGCCCACCATGTGCTGGGCATGCGGCTGAACAACTGGACGTCGATCATCGTCTTCCTGGCAGCGGTGGCCTACTTCGTGATCTCCGCGAAGAAGGCCCCCGGGCGGGAGGAGATCGTGGAGCCCGCCGCGGTGGCCGAGGCGGAGCAGGCCAAGGCCGAGGGCGGCGAGCCGGGCCGTGAGGACGGCGGCGAGGCGGAGCCCAAGACGGAGGCCAAGACCGAGAGCAAGGCTGAGGCCGAGCCGGAGAGCAAGGCGGAGCCAAAGACCGAGGCGGAGTCGAAGCCGGAGGCCGAAGCCTCGAAGTAGCCGGCGTCACCGAGAGGCCGCCGGACCCGCACGGGTCCGGCGGTCTTTACGTTTCCGCAGGTCAGCGAGGTAAGTTCGGCCTTCCTTGCTGGCGGCGACAGGGAATTCGTGCGTACCTTCGAACTGTTGGGTTGAGGGCGGCCGCGCCCACACCCCCTGAAGGGAGCGCAGTATCCATCATGTCTGTCATCGCGAGTACCGAACCTCCGCACATCGCGCACCGCGACAACCACACCCACCGCGATGTGAACGGCGGCTGGCTGCGTCCGGCCGTATTCGGTGCGATGGACGGTCTGGTCTCCAACCTCGCGCTGATGACCGGTGTCGCGGGCGGCGCCGTGGACCGCCAGACGATCGTGATCACCGGTCTGGCGGGTCTTGCCGCCGGCGCGTTCTCGATGGCGGCCGGGGAGTACACCTCCGTGGCCTCCCAGCGTGAGCTGGTGGAGGCCGAGCTGGAGGTGGAGCGGCGCGAGCTGCGTAAGCATCCCGTGGACGAGCTGGAGGAGCTGGCGGCGCTGTACGAGTCGCGGGGCGTGGAGCCCCAGCTGGCGCGTCAGGTGGCCGAGCAGCTGTCGAGGGACCCGGAGCAGGCGCTGGAGATACACGCCCGCGAGGAGCTGGGCATCGACCCGGACGATCTGCCGTCGCCGCTGGTGGCGGCGGTGTCCTCGTTCGGCTCGTTCGCGCTGGGCGCGCTGCTGCCGGTGCTGCCGTATCTGCTGGGGGCGACGGTGCTGTGGCCGGCCGTGGCGCTGGCGATGATCGGGCTGTTCGCATGCGGTGCGGTGGTGGCGCGGGTGACCGCCCGCAGCTGGTGGTTCAGCGGGCTGCGGCAGCTGGCGCTGGGTGGCGCGGCGGCCGGTGTGACATATGCCTTGGGCATACTCTTTGGTACGGCCGTGGGTTGATTTACCATACGGCGAGCCGCAAAATAACGCCGTTACTTGACGGTTTCAATCCGTTTACCGACGGGCATAACGCCGTAGCGCAGTGGGCAGCGTCGCCCGCTCGGCGCTGCGGCGGGGCGATCGTTTGATCCCCTTTGCCTTACTTCACCCCTCGTGCACCGTGTCCGCATGATGGAACGCGCTATCCGCTTCCTGAGAACCGTCCCATCATGTAACCTGCACGAAAATTTCTTGGCGGAGGGCCAGCGTCGTCCCTCGGCACACCCAAATGCCGTAGACGACGACGGGAGAGCCGATGCGCTCCGCATCCCACCCCGCCCGACAGGGGATGTACGACCCGCGCGATGAGCACGACGCCTGTGGCGTCGGCTTCGTGGCGACCCTCACCGGCGAGGCCAGCCATGAGCTCGTGGAGCAGGCTCTCACCGTTCTGAGGAACCTCGAGCACCGCGGGGCCACCGGTTCCGAGCCCGATTCGGGGGACGGCGCCGGCATTCTGGTGCAGGTCCCGGACGTCTTCCTGCGGGAGAGCGTCAGTGGCTTCGAGCTCCCCGAGGCCGGCTCGTACGCCGTGGGCATCGCGTTCCTCCCGGACGGAGAGGCCGACGGCGCCGCTGCCGCAGCTCACATCGAGCGGATCGCCGCCGAGGAGAGCCTGACCGTCCTCGGCTGGCGCGAGGTGCCGGTCGCCCCCGAGCTGCTGGGCAATGGCGCGCGCGCCACCATGCCGGCCTTCTCCCAGCTCTTTGTCACCGACGGCGCCAGCAGCGGGCTCGCCCTGGACCGCAAGGCGTTTGTGCTGCGCAAGCGCGCCGAGCGGGAGGCCGGGGTCTACTTCCCGTCGCTGTCCTCGCGCACCCTGGTCTACAAGGGGATGCTGACCACCGGTCAGCTGGAGCCGTTCTTCCCCGACCTGTCCGACCGCCGCTTCGCCACCGCCATCGCGCTGGTCCACTCGCGGTTCTCCACCAACACCTTCCCGAGCTGGCCGCTGGCCCACCCGTACCGCTTCGTCGCCCACAACGGCGAGATCAACACGGTCAAGGGCAACCGCAACTGGATGCGCGCCCGGGAGTCGCAGCTGGTCAGCGACCTGTTCGGGGACCAGGGCCTGGAGCGGATCTTCCCGATCTGCACCCCCGACGCCTCCGACTCCGCGACCTTCGACGAGGTGCTGGAGCTGCTGCACCTCGGTGGCCGCTCGCTGCCGCACAGCGTGCTGATGATGGTCCCCGAGGCGTGGGAGAACCACCCCTCCATGGACCCGGCGCGGCGCGCCTTCTACCAGTACCACTCCACCCTGATGGAGCCCTGGGACGGCCCGGCCTGCGTCACCTTCACCGACGGCACCCAGGTCGGCGCGGTCCTGGACCGCAACGGTCTGCGGCCCGGGCGCTACTGGGTCACCGACGACGGCCTGGTCGTGCTGGCCTCCGAGGTCGGCGTGCTGGACATCGACCCGGCCAAGGTGGTGCGCAAGGGACGGCTGCAGCCCGGCCGGATGTTCCTGGTCGACACCGCCGAGCACCGCATCATCGAGGACGACGAGATCAAGGCCACGCTCGCCGCCGAGCAGCCGTACGGCGACTGGCTGGAAGCCGGCCTGATCGACCTGGCCGATCTGCCCGAGCGCGAGCACATCGTGCACACCCACGCCTCGGTCACCCGCCGTCAGCAGACCTTCGGCTACACCGAGGAAGAGCTGCGCGTCATCCTGGCCCCGATGGCCAAGACCGGCGCCGAGCCGATCGGCTCGATGGGCACCGACTCCCCGATCGCCGCCCTCTCCGAGCGCCCCCGGCTGCTGTTCGACTACTTCACCCAGCTGTTCGCGCAGGTCACCAACCCGCCGCTGGACGCCATCCGCGAGGAGCTGGTCACCTCGCTGATCTCCTCGCTGGGCCCGCAGGGCAATCTGCTGGAGCCGACCCCGGCCGCCTGCCGCAGCGTCACCCTGCCCTTCCCGGTGATCGACAACGATGAGCTGGCCAAGCTCATCCACATCAACGCCGACGGCGACATGCCGGGCCTGAAGGCCGCGACCCTCTCGGGCCTGTACCGGGTCGGCGGGGGTGGCGAGGCCCTTGCCGCGCGCCTCACCGAGATCTGCGCCGAGGCCGACGCCGCCATCGAGGACGGCGCCCGGCTGATTGTGCTCTCCGACCGCCACTCGGACGCCGAGCACGCCCCGATCCCCTCCCTGCTGCTCACCTCCGCCGTCCACCACCACCTCATCCGCACCAAGCAGCGCACCCATGTGGGCCTGCTGGTCGAGGCGGGCGACGTGCGCGAGGTGCACCATGTGGCGCTGCTGATCGGCTACGGCGCCGCGGCCGTCAACCCGTACCTGGCGATGGAGTCGGTCGAGGACCTGGTCCGCGCCGGTACGTTCCTGCCGGGCGTCGAGGCCGAGACCGCGATCCGCAACCTGATCAAGGCGCTCGGCAAGGGCGTGCTGAAGGTGATGTCCAAGATGGGCATCTCCACCGTGGCCTCCTACCGCGGTGCGCAGGTCTTCGAGGCCGTCGGCCTGGACGAGTCCTTCGTGGACAGCTACTTCCACGGCACCGCCACCAAGATCGGCGGCGCGGGCCTGGACGTCATCGCCCAGGAGGTCGCCGCGCGCCACGTCCAGGCGTACCCCGTCTCCGGTATCCCCTCCGCCCACCGGACGCTGGAGATCGGCGGCGAGTACCAGTGGCGTCGCGAGGGCGAGCCGCATCTGTTCGACCCCGAGACGGTCTTCCGGCTGCAGCACTCCACCCGCTCCCGGCGCTACGACATCTTCAAGAAGTACACCGAGCGGGTGAACGGGCAGTCCGAGCGGCTGATGACGCTGCGCGGCCTGTTCGCCTTCAAGGGCGAGCGGTCCTCGATCCCGATCGAGGAGGTCGAGCCCGTCAGCGAGATCGTCAAGCGCTTCTCCACCGGCGCCATGTCGTACGGCTCCATCTCCAAGGAGGCGCACGAGAACCTGGCGATCGCCATGAACCAGCTGGGCGCCAAGTCCAACACCGGCGAGGGCGGCGAGGACCCGGAGCGGCTGTACGACCCGGCGCGCCGCTCGGCGATCAAGCAGGTGGCCTCCGGCCGCTTCGGCGTCACCAGCGAGTACCTGGTCAACTCCGACGACATCCAGATCAAGATGGCCCAGGGCGCCAAGCCCGGCGAGGGCGGCCAGCTGCCCGGCCACAAGGTCTACCCGTGGGTCGCCAGGACCCGGCACTCCACCCCGGGCGTCGGCCTGATCTCCCCGCCGCCGCACCACGACATCTACTCCATCGAAGACCTCGCCCAGCTGATCCACGACCTGAAGAACGCCAACCCGAAGGCGCGCATTCACGTCAAGCTGGTCTCCGAGGTCGGCGTCGGCACCGTGGCCGCGGGCGTCAGCAAGGCGCACGCCGATGTGGTGCTGATCTCCGGCCACGACGGCGGCACCGGCGCCTCCCCGCTCACCTCCCTCAAGCACGCGGGCGGCCCCTGGGAGCTGGGCCTGGCCGAGACCCAGCAGACGCTGCTGCTCAACGGCCTGCGCGACCGCATCGTGGTGCAGACCGACGGCCAGCTCAAGACCGGCCGCGATGTCGTGATCGCCGCGCTCCTCGGCGCCGAGGAGTTCGGCTTCGCGACCGCCCCGCTGGTGGTCTCCGGCTGCGTGATGATGCGCGTATGCCACCTGGACACCTGCCCGGTCGGCATCGCCACCCAGAACCCGGTGCTGCGCGAGCGGTTCAGCGGCAAGCCGGAGTTCGTGGTGAACTTCTTCGAGTTCATCGCCGAGGAGGTCCGCGAGCTCCTGGCCGAACTCGGCTTCCGCACCCTCGACGAGGCCGTCGGCCACGCCGAGCTGCTGGACACCACCCGCGCCGTGGCGCACTGGAAGGCGCAGGGCCTGGACCTCGCCCCGCTGCTGCACGTCCCGGACCTGCCCGAGGGCGCGGTGCGCCACCAGGTGGTGGGCCAGGACCACGGCCTGGAGAAGGCGCTGGACAACGAGCTGATCAAGCTCGCGTCCGACGCGCTGAACGCGGAGAGCGCCGAGGCGGCCCAGCCGGTCCGCGCCCAGGTCGCGATCCGCAACATCAACCGGACCGTGGGCACCATGCTCGGCCACGAGGTGACCAAGAAGTTCGGCGGTGCGGGCCTGCCCGAGGACGCCATCGACATCACCTTCACCGGTTCGGCCGGGCAGTCCTTCGGCGCGTTCCTGCCGCACGGCGTCACGCTGCGCCTGGAGGGCGACGGCAACGACTACGTCGGCAAGGGCCTGTCCGGCGGCCGGGTGATCGTCCGCCCGGACCGCGGCGCCGACCACCTGACCGAGTACTCGACCATCGCGGGCAACACCCTCGCCTACGGCGCCACCGGCGGCGAGATGTTCCTGCGCGGCAGCGTCGGCGAGCGGTTCTGCGTCCGCAACTCGGGCGCGACCGTCGTCTCCGAGGGCGTGGGCGACCACGGCTGCGAGTACATGACGGGCGGCCGGGCCGTGGTGCTCGGCCCGACCGGCCGCAACTTCGCGGCGGGCATGTCCGGTGGTGTCGCCTACGTCGTCGACCTGGACCGGGACAACGTCAACGCCGGCAACATCGATGCCGTCGAAGCGCTCGATACGGCCGACCAGCGGTGGCTGCACGACGTGGTGCGCCGCCACCACGAGGAGACCGGCTCCACCGTCGCGGGCGCCCTGCTCGCCGACTGGGAGGCCGCCCTCACCCGCTTCAGCAAGATCATCCCCACCACGTACAAGGCAGTGCTCGCCGCCAAGGACGCCGCCGAGCGAGCCGGGCTCTCCGAGTCCGAGACCACCGAGAAGATGATGGAGGCGGCGACCAATGGCTGATCCCAAGGGCTTTTTGACCACGGACCGCGAGGTCGCCAAGACCCGCCCGGTGGGCCAGCGCGTCCAGGACTGGAACGAGGTCTACGTCCCCGGTTCGCTGCTGCCGATCATCAGCAAGCAGGCCGGCCGCTGCATGGACTGCGGCATCCCGTTCTGCCACAACGGCTGTCCGCTCGGAAACCTGATCCCCGAGTGGAACGACTACGCCTACCGCGAGGACTGGCGGGAGGCCAGCGAGCGGCTGCACGCGACCAACAACTTCCCGGAGTTCACCGGGCGGCTGTGCCCCGCCCCGTGCGAGGCCGCGTGTGTGCTGGGCATCAACCAGCCCGCCGTGACCATCAAGAACGTCGAGGTCTCCATCATCGACAAGGCCTGGGAGACCGGCGACGTCACCCCGCAGCCGCCCGAGCGGCTGTCCGGCAAGACCGTCGCCGTCATCGGCTCCGGGCCGGCCGGCCTGGCCGCCGCCCAGCAGCTGACCCGGGCCGGCCACACGGTCGCGGTGTACGAGCGCGCCGACCGCATCGGCGGACTGCTGCGCTACGGCATCCCCGAGTTCAAGATGGAAAAGCGCCACATCAACCGGCGGATCGAGCAGATGCGCGCGGAGGGCACCAAGTTCCGCACCGGTGTGGAGATCGGCCGCGACATCGACGCCGCCAAGCTGCGCAAGCGCTACGACGCCGTGGTCATCGCGGCCGGCGCCACCACCGCCCGCGACCTGCCGGTGCCCGGGCGCGAGCTCACGGGCGTGTACCAGGCCATGGAGTATCTGCCGCTGGCCAACAAGGTGCAGGAGGGCGACTACGTCACCGCCCCGATCAGCGCCGAGGGCAAGCACGTCGTGGTGATCGGCGGCGGCGACACCGGCGCGGACTGCGTCGGCACCGCCCACCGCCAGGGCGCCGCCTCGGTCACCCAGCTGGAGATCATGCCGCGGCCGGGCGAGGAGCGCTCCGGGGCCCATCCCTGGCCGACCTTCCCGATGCTCTACAAGGTCACCTCCGCGCACGAGGAGGGCGGCGAGCGGGTCTACTCCGTCTCCACCACCCACTTCGAGGGCGATGAGGACGGCAATGTGCAGTGGCTCCACCTGACCGAGGTGGAGTTCAAGGATGGCAAGCTGGAGCAGAAGCCGGGCGCGGAGCGGAAGATCCCGGCCCAGCTGGTCACCCTGGCCATGGGCTTCACCGGCACCGACCAGGAGAACGGCCTGGTCCAGCAGTTCGGCCTGGAGCTGGACGCCCGCGGCAACATCGCCCGCGACGCGGACTTCGCCACCAACGTGGACGGTGTCTTCGTGGCCGGCGACGCGGGCCGCGGCCAGTCGCTGATCGTCTGGGCCATCGCCGAGGGCCGCTCGGCCGCCCGCGGAGTGGATCGCTATCTGGCGGGGACCAGCGCCCTGCCCGCCCCGATCCGCCCGACGGACCGCGCCCTGGTCGTCTGACCCGTTCCACACCTCCAGGCACCACCTGGACTCCGCCCGTACAACGGCGTACGGACCGGCGCACGGCGCCCGCCCCCATCCCGACCGGGGGCGGGCGCCGTGTGGTTTTACGCATCTGCCGCTGCCGGCCGCACCTGGCGCTACCAGCCGCACCTGGCGCCACCTGCTCGCCTTGACTTTGCCCGGGGATCGTCACACCATCATTCCACTAACTGATTAGTGAAAGGGTGGTGGTGGCTGGTGGAGTACCGCATCGACCGCCGCAGCGGCATCGCCACCTATCTGCAGATCGTCCAGCAGACCAAACAGGCGCTCCGCCTGGGTCTGCTGCAGCCGGGGGACCGGCTGCCCACGGCCAAGGAGGTCGTCGCGGCCACCGCGATCAACCCCAACACCGTCCTGAAGGCCTACCGCGAACTGGAGCGGGAGGGCCTGGTCGAGCCGCGGCCCGGCCTCGGCACCTTCGTACGGCGCTCTCTGGCCCGGCCCGGCGCCGCCGCCGACTCGCCACTGCGCGCCGAACTGGCCGCGTGGGCCGACCGGGCGCGCGCCGCCGGCCTCGAGCGCGAGGACGTCGCGGCGCTGATCGCCTCGGTCCTCGACGAGCGCTTCGCCGATGCCCCGACCGCCCCGACCACCGACACCGGCGAGGGCACAGCCCTGAACAGGGAGCACGGGTGACCGACCGATACGAACCCTCCACCGCCCTGGAAGCCACCGGTCTCGGCAAGAAGTACCGGCGCGGCTGGGCCCTGCGGGACCTCACATTCCGGCTGCCCGCCGGGCGCATCTGCGCCCTGGTCGGCCCCAACGGCTCGGGCAAGAGCACCCTGCTGTCCCTGGCCGCCGACCTGCTCGCACCGACCACCGGGACCGTACGGGTCTTCGGCGCCGACCTGCGGTCCGCCGAGGCACGGCGGCGCATCGCCTTCGTCGCCCAGGACAAGCCGCTCTACCCGCGCTTCACCGTCGCCGAGACCCTGCGCCTGGGCCGCGAACTCAACCCCGGCTGGGACCAGTCGGCCGCCG
>NZ_MUNE01000043.1 GCF_002154605.1 Streptomyces milbemycinicus
GATCGCCGAGCGGCTGGTCATCTCGCACCGCACGGTGCAGAACCACGTCCAGAACACCCTCGGCAAGCTGCAGTTGCACAACCGCGTCGAGCTGGTGCGATACGCGATCGAACGCGGCCTGGACAGCGAAACCTGACACGGCGAGTGAGCCGAAGGGGCGCGCCGCTGTCGAAAGGGAGAGCGCGCGGAGACCCTGAGGTACGAAGGGTCGAGCACGGTCGACCGTCGACAGGGGCTGTAGCGCCCCGGAGGCGAACCGAGCCGCAAAAAAAGGGGCGTCAGCAGCCGGCACCGCTCGTTCGAGTGAAGTTGGCCGTCAACTGCCCCTGCGCACAGGGGATTCACTTCCCGCCCTATCCCGTGTGACCTGGATCACCGTTAGCGTGGCTTCCCGTATCGGGTCATTCACGCGTTTTCATGGGAGAAGGGAAAAACGATGCGGGTCGGAGTGCTGACCGGTGGCGGTGACTGCCCCGGGCTCAACGCGGTTATCCGCGCCGTCGTCCGCAAGGGCGTGCAGGGATACGGCTACGACTTCGTCGGCTTCCGGGACGGCTGGCGCGGTCCGCTCGAGGGCGACACCGTGACCCTCGACATCCAGGCCGTGCGCGGCATCCTGCCGCGCGGCGGCACGATTCTCGGGTCCTCCCGCACCAACCCCCTCAAGAGCCAGGACGGCATCCGCCGGGTCAAGGAAAACCTCGCCAAGGAGGAAGTCGACGCGCTGATCGCGATCGGCGGCGAGGACACGCTCGGGGTGGCCGCGCGGCTGTCCGGCGAGTACGGGATCCGCTGCGTCGGCGTCCCCAAGACCATCGACAACGACCTGTCCGCCACCGACTACACCTTCGGCTTCGACACCGCCGTCAACATCGCCACCGAGGCCATCGACCGCCTCCACACCACGGCCGAGTCGCATATGCGCGTCCTCGTCGTGGAGGTGATGGGCCGTCACGCGGGCTGGATCGCCCTCCATTCCGGGCTGGCCGGCGGCGCCAACGTCATCCTCATCCCCGAGCAGCGCTTCGACGTGGACCAGATCTGCGCCTGGGTCGAGTCCCGCTTCAAGATCCGTTACGCCCCGATCGTCGTCGTCGCGGAGGGCGCCATGCCCAAGGGCGGCGACGCGGTCCTCAAGGACGGGTCGCTCGACTCCTTCGGCCATGTCCGGCTCTCCGGTATCGGCGAGTGGCTGGCCAAGGAGATCGAGAGGCGCACCGGCAAGGAGGCCCGCACCACCGTCCTCGGCCACGTCCAGCGCGGCGGCACCCCCAGCGCCTTCGACCGCTGGCTCGCCACCCGCTTCGGGCTGCACGCCATCGACGCCGTCCGGGACGAGGACTACGGCAAGATGGTCGCGCTGCGCGGCACCGACATCGTCCGCGTCCCCCTCGCGGAGGCCACCGCACGGCTGAAGACCGTGGACCTCTCCCTGTACGCCGAGGCCGAGGTCTTCTTCGGCTGAGGCGCCACCCGCGAGGCTCTGCCCTCGGCCGCCCGGGGCCGCGTCCCGGGCGGCCGAGGGGGCACCGTCAGACCAGGACGGCGGCCAGCAGTTCGGCCACGATGGCGGAGCCGTTCAGGGTCAGTACGGACTCGGGGTGGAACTGGACGCCCGCGAAGTTCGGCCCGCGCAGGGCGTGTACCTCCCCGGTCGCCGGGTCGCGGCTGACCTCCACCCGGTGCATCGCCAGCTCGGCCGCGGCCGACTTGTCGCACCGGGCGGTGAAGGTGTTGTAGAAGCCGACGGTCTCCTCGCGTCCGAAGAAGCCGATCCGCTCCTGCGCGCCCTGGAACGGCACGTCCTTCCGTACGACCTCAAGACCCAGCTCGGCCGCCAGCAGTTCGTGCCCCAGGCACACGCCCAGCAGCCCGTGCCGGTGCCCGTGCACCAGGTCCGCCGTCAGCTCGCGCAGGAACCGCATCTTCGGGTCGGCCATGTCCGACGGGTCGCCCGGCCCCGGGCCGAGCACCACCGGTCCGTCATGGGCCAGCGCCGCCTCCCGTACCCCCGGGTCGTCGAACCGCCGCACGGTCACCGTCAGCCCGGTGGTCCGCAGCAGATGGGCCAGCATCGCGGTGAAGGTGTCCTCGCCGTCGACCACCAGAGCGTGGCCGGTCGGCGCCGAGGGCGCGGTCTCGGGCGTGTGCATCCGCAGCCAGAACGGGGCCAGGTCGGCCCGCCGGGCGTCCAGCGCCGCCCGCACCCGGGGGTCGTCCGCCAGGCGGGGGAGCGCGGGGCCGCCGGTCCGGTCCGCGGGCGCCGGGCGCACGCCGAGGGCGGTGAGCACCCCGGCCGCCTTGGCGTGAGTCTCGGCGACCTCGCTGTGCGGGTCGGAGTGGCGTACGAGCGTCGCCCCGACCGGCACCCGCAGCGCGCCGGCGGCGTCGATGTCGGCGGTGCGGATCAGGATCGGCGAGTCCAGGGTCTGCGCGCCGCCCGCGTCCCGCCCGATGAGCGCGAGCGCCCCCGCGTAGTAGCCGCGTCCCGCGCCGTCCGGCCCGGCGGGCTCGTACCGCTCGATCACCCGGCAGGCGTTCTGCACCGGCGAGCCGGTCACCGTCGCCGCGAACATCGTCTCCCGCAGCACGTCGCGGACGTCGAGGGAGGAGCGGCCGCGCAGCTCGTACTCGGTGTGCGCGAGATGTGCCATCTCCTTGAGCCGGGGGCCGACGACCACGCCGCCCATGTCGCCGACGGTGCACATCATCTTCAGCTCCTCGTCCACGACCATGGACAGCTCCTCCACCTCCTTGCGGTCGTGCAGAAACTCCAGCAGCCCGTCCAGCCGGGCCCCGTCCCGTGGATAGCGATACGTCCCGCTGATCGGGTTCATCACGACCGTCCCGCCGGACATCCGCACATGCACCTCGGGGCTGGCGCCCACCAGCGTCCGGCCGTCCGCCAGCCGGACGACATACGTCCAGTACGCGCCGCGCTCCCCGGCCAGCAGCCGCCGGAACAGCGCGAGCGCGTCGGCGCGGTCGAAGCCGGGGATCTCGCCCCGGAACGTCCTGCGGATCACGAAGTTCGCGCCCTCGCCGGTCCCGATCTCGTCCTCGACGACCCGCTCGACGATCGCCGCGTACTCGTCGTCGTCCACATCGAACGCCCCGCCCCGGGTCCGCACCTGGTGCGCGGGCAGCGCGTCAAGCAGCTCGCCCAGCGGCAGCTCGTACGTCTCCTCGGGCCGCAGCACGGCCAGCGGCGTCCCGTCGTCGCGTACGTCGAACCCGCGCTCGCGGATCTGCCGGAACGGCACCAGCGCCAGCGCGTCGCGCACGGCCGCGCCGGTGCCCGGGGTTCCGGTCGGCAGCGGGATGTCGGTCAGCCGCGCCACCTCGGTGACCGGGCCGAGCAGCACCTCGACGGTGTCGGGGGCGTGGCCGGGCGTACGGCGGTGCAGCAGGGCGAAGGGCGGGCAGTCGGCGGCCAGCAGCCGCCGGACGATCGCGTGCGGGTCGTCGTCGCGCGGGTCGTGGTCGCGCGGGTCGTGGTCGCGCGGGTCGTGGTCGCGCGGGTCATGGTGCGTGGCGGGAGTTCCCATGACAGGGGTTCCTTCCGGGAGGGAGGAACGACCCGCGGATACGCCGAAGGCCGCCCCTCGGGCGGCCTTCGCGATGTCGGTGAGTACGCGCGATCAGTGGGCCGCCGGATGAGCGGTCCACCACCAGGTCATGGTCAGTTGCGCGAACATGGCTGGGACCCTACCGCATCTCTCCCGCGCACATGTCTCCGCCGCCCCTCCGCCAGGGCCCTGCCGTGCCCCTGTGCGGTGGTGCGGGAGGGGCGAGGGGTGGCAGGTGTCTCATTTGGTGGGCAGGGGGCAGGACGGCTCGGCGGACCCCGTAACCTTGCTGGCGTGACCCTGAACGCTGAATCCCACACCGGTGGCCACACCTGGAAGTCTCTTCCCGCGGCGCAGCAGCCCGACTGGCCGGACCAAGCGGCTCTGCGCGAGGTGATCGCCGAGCTCGAGTCCTATCCGCCACTCGTTTTCGCGGGCGAGTGCGACCAGCTGCGCGACCGCCTGGGTGCCGTGGCCCGGGGTGAAGCGTTTTTGCTGCAGGGCGGCGACTGCGCCGAGGCGTTCGACGCCATCGGCGCGGACCAGATCCGTAACAAGCTCAAGACGCTGTTGCAGATGGGCGCCGTGCTGACCTACGCCGGGCAGGTCCCGGTCGTGAAGGTCGGGCGCATCGCCGGCCAGTACAGCAAGCCGCGCTCCAAGCCGACCGAGACCCGCGACGGGGTGACCCTGCCGACCTACCGAGGCGACTCGGTCAACGGCTTCGAGTTCACCGAGAAGGCCCGGATCCCGAACCCGCAGCGGCTCAAGCGGATGTACCAGGCCTCGGCCTCGACGCTGAACCTGGTGCGCGCCTTCACCACCGGCGGCTACGCGGACCTGCGCCAGGTGCACGCCTGGAACCAGGACTTCGTGAAGTCGTCCCCCGCGGGGCAGCGCTACGAGGCGCTGGCGCGCGAGATCGACCGGGCGCTGAACTTCATGAACGCCTGCGGGGTGGACCCGGAGGAGTTCAAGACCGTCGAGTTCTACTCCTCGCACGAGGCCCTGATCCTGGACTACGAGTCGGCGCTGACGCGTACGGACTCCCGTACGGGCGCGCTGTACGACGTGTCGGGCCACATGGTGTGGATCGGCGAGCGCACCCGCCAGCTGGACGGGGCGCATGTCGAGTTCGCCGCGCGGATCCGTAACCCCGTCGGCGTGAAGCTCGGCCCGACGACGACGCCCGAAGAGGCGCTGTCGCTGATCGACCGGATCGACCCGAACCGCGAGCCCGGCCGGCTCACCTTCATCACCCGGATGGGCGCGGACAAGATCCGCGACAAGCTGCCCGACCTGGTGGAGAAGGTCACGGCCTCCGGCGCCCAGGTGGCCTGGATCTGCGACCCGATGCACGGCAACACCTTCGAGGCGGCGTCCGGGCACAAGACCCGGCGCTTCGACGATGTGCTGGACGAGGTCAAGGGCTTCTTCGAGGTCCACAAGGGGCTCGGCACCCACCCGGGCGGTATCCATATGGAGCTGACCGGCGACGATGTCACCGAGTGCGTGGGCGGCGGCGACGAGATCTTCGTCGACGATCTGCACCAGCGCTACGAGACGGCCTGCGACCCGCGGCTCAACCGCAGCCAGTCGCTGGACCTGGCGTTCCTGGTCGCGGAGATGTACCGGGACCAGTGACGTACGGGGACCGGTGACATACCGGGACTGAACGGTGCGATGGGGCGCGGATCACATGATCTGCGCCCCATCGGCGTTGTCGGTCCTCGGGAGGGGGAGGTAAGGTAAGGGTTACCTCACTGATCGATCTGGAGAACCGCGTGTACGTCTGCTCATGCTTCGGCATCACCGAGAAGCAGGTGCGCGAGCACGCCGAGACCGGTGCCTGCACCCCCCGCCAGATCGCGGGCGCCTGCAAAGCCGGTACGGACTGCGGCTCCTGCGTACGGCGTATCCAGGCGCTGCTCGGCCGCGGGGCATGCCCCCGGCGCGAGTCCCTGGACACCCTCGGCCCGGCCGATGTGCCCGCCGTCGCGACGGGGTCCGAGCCCCAGGTCGCGGAAGCCGCGTAAACGCTCCGATCGGCTCTCCGGCGGGCTCTCCGGTCAGCTGTCCGGCTGTTCGATCTGCTGGGCGATGTAAAGCGCCTCGCCGAGCTTGTCGATCAGCGCGAGCTGGGTGTCGAGATAGTCGATGTGGTGTTCTTCGTCGGCCAGGATGTCCTCGAAGATATTGGCCGAGGTGATGTCGCCCTTGGTCCGCATGACCTCGATGCCGCGCTTGAGGCGGTCGATGGCCTCGATTTCCACCTGCCGGTCCGCCTGGAACATCTCGGTGACCGTCTGGCCCACGCGGACATGGAACAGCCGCTGATAATTGGGCAGCCCGTCCAGGAGCAGGATCCGGTCGGTGATCGTCTCCGCGTGCTTCATCTCATCGAACGATTCCGTCCGGGTGTATGTCGCGAGCTTCGTCCAGCCGAAGTTCTCCTGCATCTTCGAATGCAGGAAGTACTGATTGATCGCGGTCAGCTCACCGGTCAGCTGTTCGTTGAGAAACTCGAGGACCTCGGGGTCGCCCTGCATCGAAGGGGCTCCTTCCCATCAGAACGGGGACGGCGGGTTGTGCGCATCGTCGCACCGCCCTGTCGAGAGCGTCCAGTAAGTACACGCTTAGTGCGAGTTGCCCGGATAGCTGCTGCCCTGGTCACGACCACCCCCAAAGGTCTGACACCATGGAGTCCATGGGTCAGTCGGAAAGCCGCGAGGGGGAGCTCGGACAGCTGCCCCCGGGGCAGCGGCTGCAGCGCGGTTGGCCGGTTACGCACTATGGGCCGGTCCCCAAGTTCAAGCCGGACCGCTGGGAGTTCCGGGTCTTCGGCGCCACCGCCGACGGGGAAAAGCACGCCTGGACGCACGACGAGTTCTCGGCGCTGCCGTACTCCACCGTCGTCGCCGATCTGCACTGCGTGACGAAATTCAGCATGCTGGGCGCGGAATGGGGCGGCGTGGCGGCGCGTCGGATCGTGGAACTCGCGCCGCCCGCTCCCGAGGTCACGCATGTGATGGTGTGGGCGGAGTACGGCTTCAGCTCGAATCTGAGGCTCTCGGATTTCGCCGCCGAGAAGACCATCTTCGCCACGCACAAGGACGGCGAGCTGCTGACGGCCGAGCACGGATTTCCGGTCCGGCTGATCGTCCCCCATCTCTATGCCTGGAAGGGGCCCAAATGGGTCCGGGGCGTGGAGTACATGACCGCCGACCGCCGTGGCTTCTGGGAAGAGCGCGGCTATCACAACATCGGCGACCCGTGGGAGGAGCAGCGCTACTCCTACCAGGAGCAGCCGGGGGACGGCCCGGAGCTGTAGCGGCGCCTCGGCGGTGTCGTAGCTGTGCCGGTGGTGTCGGTGTCAGTGGTACTGGTGCACCACGGCGTGGCCCTTGCCGCGGCCGATCATCCACCGGTTGACGGGGGTGGTCACGGCGAAGGCGACCACGAAGGACAGCGCGAGGCTCAGCCAGAACAGCGCGTCGGACAGCGTCGCGTCCATCGCCCCCGGGAAGACCAGGATGGTCGCGTTGTCGGCGAGCTCCATCACGAGGATCGAGACGGTGTCCGCGGCGAGCGCGACCCGGAGGGCCGTACGCAGGTCAAGACCGGCGCGCAGTACGCCGCGCATGGTGAGCGAATAGCCGAAGAAGAAGGCGAGCACGATCGCCAGGACCATGGTCGGGGCGTTGTGCCAGCCGAGCGCGGTGCCGATGGCCATGCCCAGGATCTCGCCGATGGCGCAGCCGGTGAGGCAGTGCAGCGTGGCCTGGGCGGCCATGGCCCAGCTCGCCGGGGCGTGACCGGTATGACCGGCGTGGTCGCTGGGGTCGGTGTGGGCGTGCTGGTGGTGCTCATGTCCGGTGTGGACGTCGTGCTGCTCCATCGGGCTCACTCTCCGGTGGGTGAGGGTGTTCCTGCCGTCGTTTCCTTCGGTGAACCAGATACCCCAGCGGGGTATTCCCGATGCCTGTCGGTGTCAGCCGTCGCGGAGCTCCTTGAGCCGCGCCACATCCGTCGCATGCCCCTCCTTGCCGCCCGGAGTCTCGATCACCAGCGGCACCCCCTTCGTCGCCGGATGCCGGAACAGCTCCCGGAACGGATCGGCGCCGATATGGCCCGCGCCGATGTTCTCGTGGCGGTCCTTATGGGCCCCGACGACGTCCTTGGAGTCATTGGCGTGGATCAGTTTCAGCCGACCCTTGCCCGTGACCGCGACCAGCTCGTCGAGCGTCTTCTTCATCCCGCCCGGGGCCGCCAGATCGTGACCGGCGGCGAAGACATGGCAGGTGTCGAGGCAGACGCCCAGCTTGGGATGGCGGTCCAGCGCGTCGAAGTACGGGCCCAGGTCCTCGACCAGCGAACACAGCGAGGAGCCCTGTCCAGCCGTCGGCTCCAGCAGCAGCCAGGGGTCGTCGTCGTGGGTGAGCTCGTCGAGCAGCGGCAGGGCGCGCTCCCGCACCTGGGCGATCGCCTTGGGCCGCGGCCGGCCGCCGGTGGCGGAGCCCGTGTGGACGACGACGCCCAGCGCGCCGATGGCACGGCCGCGCCGCAGCGAGTGGCGCAGCGAGTCGACCGACCGCTCGGCCGTCTCGGCGCTGTGCGAGCCGAAGTTGATCAGGTACGGGGCGTGGACGTACGCCTTGATCGACTGGTCGGCGCACGCCGCGCGGAACTTCTCGTCCTGCGCCGCCACACCGTGCGGGGTGGCCCAGCCGCGCGGGTTGGCGACGAAGACCTGGACGGTCTCGGCGCCGATGTCGCGGGCGTACGGCAGGCCGATGGTGGCCAGGCCGCCGGCCACGCGGATATGGCCGCCGACCGGATTGCGGGCGCGGGTGCGGTTCTTGGACGTACTCACGAGGCCAGGGTGCCAGTCCGGGCCCGACGGCCGTGCGCCGGGCCCGGGGGACATCCCCTCAAGGCTCTCTCAGAAGACGCCCTTGAACTTGATCGTGATGGAGCTGCCCTTGGGCGCCTCGTCCCCGCCGTCCACCGACTGGTCGGTGACCGTGTCGCCGGGGAACAGCAGCGGCTTGTCCACGTCGACCTCGAAGCCCGCCGCCTCCAGGGTCTGCTTGGCGTCGCCCTCGGACATGCCCGTGACGTCCGGCACCTCGATCATCTCCTGGCCCTTGGACAGGGTCAGGGTGATGGTATCGCCCTTGGCGCCCTTGGTGTCCCCGTCCGAGGACGACTGCTCCGCGACCGAGCCCGCGTCCTCGTCCGAGAACACCCGCTCCTGCGCGATCTTCACCTTGAAGCCCGCGTCCTCGAGGTCGGACCGGGCGTCGTCCTCGGACTCGCCGACCACATCGGGGATGTCGATCTCGGGGCCCCTGCTGACCACGATCCCCACGGTGGTGTTCGGCCGGCGGGTGGTGCCGGCCCTCGGGTCGGTGCTGATCACCGAGCCCTGCGGCGTCTCGTCCCTGAACTCCTTGGTCACCTCGCCGACGGACAGATTCGCGTCCGAGATCTGCCGCCTCGCCTGCTTGAGCGGCATGCCCACGACATTGGGCACCTGGGTGCGCGGCGGCCCGTCGGAGATGTGGATCGTCACCGTGCCGGTGTTGCGGATCTGCTTACCGCCGCCCGGGTCGGTCTTGATGACCTTGCCCTTGTCCACGACATCGCTGAACTCCCGGGTGATCTTCACCTCGAGCCCGGCGTCCTTCAGTTTCTTCCGGGCGTCCGCCTCGGACTTGCCCAGCAGATACGGCATCTTCGTGAACTGGCCGGAATTGATGTACCAGATACCCACGCCGAGGCCGAGCGCGAGCACCAGCCCGACCACGATCGTCACGATCCCGCGGCGCGGCAGCCGGCCGCGGCCGGCGGACCGCCGGGGAGGACCGGTCTGCGGCGGCTGCGGCGGCAGCTCCAGCCTGCTGGTGAGATTGAGCTGCTGCTCATCGGCGGGCACCGGCCCCCCGATACCGCCGACCGGGCGCGGGATCACGCTCGTACGGTCCTCGGAGCCGTCGTGCGCGTCCGCCTTGGCCTGCGGGGGCACGGCGTCGAGCTGCTCGTCGGTCAGCGCGCCGCGCGCGGTCCGCGCGAGGCCGAGCAGTTCGACCGCGTCGGCGGGGCGCTGCCCGAGCTCGCGCGCGGTGGCCGCGGCGACCAGCTCGTCCAACTGCGGGGCGACCCCCGGCGCGAGGGCGGACGGCGGGGGCACATCCTCGTTCAGCCGCTGGTAGAGGACCTGCGCCGGGACGGTGCCGGTGTGCGGCTTGGCGCCGGTCAGCATCTCGTAGAGCATCACGCCGCAGGCGTAGACATCGGCGCGGGTGTCGGCCGTGCCGTGCTCGATCTGCTCGGGCGCGAGATAGGAGACGGTGCCCAGCAGCGTGCCGGTGGAGGCGTTGGTGTTGGTGTCCACGGCCCGCACCAGTCCGAAGTCGGCGACCTTCACCCGGCCGTCGTCGCCGATCAGCACGTTCTCCGGCTTCATGTCCCGGTGGACGAACCCCGCGCGGTGCGCGGCCCCGAGCGCGGCCAGCACCGGCTCCAGGATGTCCAGCGCGGCCCGCGGCTGCAGCGCACCGCGCTCGCGCAGCACATCGCGCAGCGTGCACCCGGCGACGTACTCCATCGCGAGATAGACATGGGAGCCGTCGGTGCCCTGGTCGAAAACGCCCACCACATTGGGGTGGGCGAGCCTGGCCACGGACTTCGCCTCGCGGATGAAGCGCTCGACGAAGGCGTCGTCGGTGGCGAGCGACTGATGCATCACCTTGAGGGCCAGCACGCGGTCGAGCCGCGTGTCGACGGCGCGGTAGACCGTTGCCATGCCGCCCGCGGCGATGCGCGCCTCGACGCGATAGCGGCCGTCGAGCAGCTGTCCGACCAAGGGGTCATGCAGGGTCGTATCCACGAGAGAGCAGTCTACGAGCCGACACGACACGCAAGGTCACCTGCCAGGCCCGGGCGCGGGACTGGTGCCGAACGGTGACACCGGGCGCGGCGGCGGGGTCGGCTTCGTGGCTGTTGTGCCTTCGCGTGCGCCTTGGTTGCGCGCGCCTGGTTGTGGGCGGGCCTTGGGTGCGCGTACGCCTTGGGCGCGGGCGAGCCCTGGCTGTGCGCGCGACCTAGTTGTGCGCGCGACCTAGTTGTGCGACGCGGCGGCCAGCGCTGCCAGCTCCTCCAGCGCGGTGGACCAGGTCGCCGCGGCGTACTCCGCGTGCTTGGCCTTCACGGCGTCCGGCACCGCGAGCTCCTGGATGCCGCTCTCGGTCAGGCGGAGCCGGGTGCCGGGGCCCTCGGTGGAGAGCGCGAACTCCACCAGGGTCGAGTCGCCCGGTTCCGCGCCCAGGGCGCGGTCCGGTTCGCTGGCGAGCCGGAAGCGGAACAGCGCGTCCGGCACCGCCTTCTCTACTCTGCCGTGGAACTCTCCCTGTTCATCCCAGCGGAAGCGGAGCGTCCCGCCGGGGCGCGGGTCGATTTCGCACCCCTCGAACGCGTACCAGACGCGGATGTGCTCGGGGGTCGTCAGCACCCGCCATACGCGGTCGACGGGCGCTTGGATGTACACCTCGCGCTCGATCCGGTCGGCCACCATGCCACCCATGTCACCCACGCTAACCGCTCACCGCCCTACCCGAACGCCGGGCGCTCCGGGTCCAGCGCGGCCAGTCCCTCCCCGGGTGAGGACGCATGGGCGAAATGGCGGCGCGGGATACGGCCGGCGCGGTGGGCCAGCCGGCCGGCCCGGACCGCATGCCGCATGGCCTCGGCCATCAGGACGGGCTCCTGGGCGCGGGTGACGGCGGACGCGAGCATCACCGCCGCGCAGCCCAGCTCCATGGCGAGCGCGGCGTCCGAGGCGGTGCCCGCCCCCGCGTCCAGGATCACCGGGACCGTGGCGTGCTCGATGATCAGCTGGAAGTTGTGCGGATTGCGGATGCCGAGGCCGGAGCCGATGGGGGAGCCCAGCGGCATGATCGCGGCGCAGCCCACGTCCTCCAGCCTGCGGGCCAGGACCGGGTCGTCGTTGGTGTACGGCAGGACGGTGAAACCGTCGTCGACCAGCGTCTCGGCGGCGTCCAGCAACTCGACCGGGTCGGGGAGCAGGGTCCGCTCGTCGGCCACCACCTCCAGCTTGACCCAGTCGGTGCCCAGCGCCTCCCGTGCCAGCCGGGCGGTCAGCACCGCCTCACCGGCCGTGAAGCACCCGGCGGTGTTGGGCAGCACACGGATGCCGTGCCGGCCGAGCACCGACAGGACCGAGCCCTGCACGGTGGGGTCCAGGCGGCGCATCGCGACGGTGGTCAGCTCCGTACCGGAGGCGAGCAGCGAGCGCTCCATGACCTCCAGGCTGGGCGCGCCGCCGGTGCCCATGATCAGGCGGGAGGAGAAGGCCGTCCCCGCGATGGTGAGCGGGTCCGGATCGGGGTCCGGGGCCGGGTCCGGCGCCGGTTCGGGGCGGACGGCGGTGACGTACGTCGTGTCGGGCATGGTGTTGTGCATCGTTTCGGCCATCTGGGGTTCAGCCTCCTTGGACCGCGGTGAGGACTTCGACCCGGTCTCCGTCGTCGAGCGGGGTGGCGGGCCACTGGCCGCGGGGGACGACCTGTTCGTTGACGGCCGCGGCGACCCCCGAGCGCGCCGGGGTCAGCTCCGCGACCAGCAGGTCGAGGGTGGTGCCGCCGGGGAGCTGGCGGGGCTCGCCGTTCACGGAGACGGTCATGGGGCCGGTCGTCGATGCGGTTTTGGAGGCGCTCATGTGGGCTGCTCCTGCGGTACGGGGGTGGTGGGGCCGACGGGCGCGGACTGGAAGCGCAGCGGGGAGAACGGCCGGGCCTCGTCCGGGAGTTCGCCGCGCGTCAGCACCTCGGCCATGACGTCGCCCGTGACGGGCGTGAGGAGGACGCCGTTGCGGTAATGGCCGGTGGCCACGAGCAGGCCGGGCAGCGCGCTCGGGCCGAGCAGCGGCGCGTTGTCGGGGGAGCCGGGGCGCAGCCCGGCGCGGGTCTCGACGAGCGGCAGCTCGGTGATGCCGGGCACCAGCTCATGCGCGTCACGCAGCAGTTCGTAGACGCCGCCCGCGGTGACCGTGGTGTCCCAGCCGAGCTCTTCCGAGGTGGCGCCGACGACCAGCTCGCCGTTCTCGCGCGGCACCAGATAGACATGCCCGCCGCGCACCTCGGCCCGTACGGTCCGGGACAGGAACGGCGCGTACGCGGGCGGTACGCGCAGCCGCAGCACCTGGCCCTTGACGGGGCGTACGGGGGGCAGGGCGCCCTCGGGGACGCCCGCGAGCCGTCCGCTGAAGCTGCCCGCGGCCAGTACGGTCCGCTCGGCGGCCAGCCGTGTGCCGTCGGGGAGTTCGACGCCGGTGGCGCGGTCCGCCGCGAGCGTGAGCCGTTCCGCGCGGGCGTGGTGGAAGACCACGCCGGCCCGCTCGCACGCGGTCAGCAGCGCCGCCGCCAGCCGCCGCGGGTCGATCTGGTGGTCCCCGTCGACGCGCAGGCCCCCGCGTACGCCCGGCGCGAGCATCGGCTCCAGGCGCCGGCATTCGCGACCCGTGAGCCACTGTGACTCCAGCCCGAGCCGCCGCTGGAAGTCATGGAGTTCGCGCAGGTGGGCGCGGTCGTCGGGGTCGAAGGCCACGGCGAGCGTGCCACAGGCGCGGTAGCCGACGTCCTGGCCGCTCGCCTCCTCCAGCTCGGCCACGAACTCCGGATAGCGGCGCGCGGAGGCGAGGTTGAGGGCGAGCAGCGTCTGCTCGCCGTAGTGGAGCTCGGTGACGGCCGCGAGCATTCCGGCCGCCACCTGGGCCGCGCCGCCGCCCGGCGCCGGGTCGGCGACGGCGGTGCGCAAGCCCCGCTGGGCCGCCCGCCACGCCGTGACCAGGCCGATGATGCCGCCGCCGATGACCAGCGCGTCGTACGGCCGGCCCGGCGGTCCGTCCGGCGGTCCGTCCGACGGCTCCTCCGACCCCGTACGCGAGGGTGTGCGAGATGCGTGCATGGGCGTAACGCCCCTCCCTTCGCCGGCATGACCCGGATCAGGTTCGTACGGTCGGAGGCCGCTTCAGCCTCCCTCTCAGCCCGCTGCGTCGGGCTCCCGCGAGTGCTTCGTCCCGCCAACCCTATTACGAGGCCGGAACCGCCCGGAAGGGCGAGCCCCGCCGGGCGGGCCGGGGCCCCGGCCGCTCCTGTGCCCGAGATCTCGTCAGCCGGTTCTCCGATGCGCCCCGTGCGCCGCCCTAGAGTGATCGTGTGAGCGATGAGACGACGAAGTCGGCGTCCCCGGGGGACAGCGGGCGGCAAGTGGTGATCGTCGGCGCGGGAATGGCCGGGGTGCAGACCGCCGTCGCGCTGCGCGACCAGGGCTGGAACGGCGGGATTCTGCTGCTCGGCGCCGAGGCGCACCAGCCGTACGACCGGCCGCCGCTGTCCAAGGCCGTGCTGCTCGGCAAGGCCGAGGGCTCCGCCTTCGACGTGGACTTCGCCGCGCTCGGCGTCGAGCTGCGGCTCGGGGTGTCCGTGACCGGCCTGGACACCGGCGCGCGGCGGCTGGAGACCGCGTCGGGCCCGGTGTCGTACGACGTCCTGGTGATCGCCACCGGCGCCGAGCCGATCACCCTGCCCGGTGGCGAGGGCGCGCCCGGCGTGCATCTGCTGCGTACGCTCGACGACGCGGAGCGGCTGCGCCCGGTGCTCGCCGGGCAGCGCGAGATCGTGGTGGTCGGGGCGGGCTGGATCGGCGCGGAGTTCGCCACGGCGGCGCGCGAGGCGGGCTGCGCCGTGACCGTGGTGGAGGCCGCCGACCGCCCGCTGGCGGGCGCCCTCCCGGCCGATGTCGCCGCCCCCATGGCCGGCTGGTACGCCGACTACGGCGTCGAGCTGGTCACCGGCGCGCAGGTGGCCTCCGTGGACGAGCAGGGGGTGCTGCTCCAGGACGGCACCCGGCTGAGCGCGGACGCGGTGGTCGTCGGCATCGGGGCGCGGCCCGCCACGGGCTGGCTGGCGGGCTCGGGCGTCGAGATGGCCCCGGACCGGTCCGTCGCCGCCGACGAACAGCTGCGCACCTCGGCGCCCGACGTCTACGCCGTCGGGGACTGCGCGTCGTTCCCCTCCGCCCGCTACGGCGAGCGGCTGCTGGTGCACCACTGGGACAACGCACTCCAGGGGCCGCGCACCGTCGCCGCCAATGTGGTCGGCAGCCGGACCGCGCATTTCACCGGTTCGGTCTACGACCCGGTGCCGTATTTCTGGTCCGAGCAGTTCGGCCGCTTCGTGCAGTACGCGGGCCACCACGCCGCCGCCGACGAACTCGTCTGGCGCGGCGACCCGGAGGGCGCGGCCTGGTCGGTGTGCTGGCTGCGCGACGGGGCGCTGGTCGCCCTGCTGGCCGTCGGCCGTCCGCGCGATCTGGCCCAGGGCCGCAAGCTGATCGAGCAGGGCTCCCGGCTGGACCGCGCCCTCGCCGCGGACCCGTCGGTGCCGCTCAAGTCGGCGGTCCTGTGACCCTCGGCGCGCCCCGGCGGTGACCCGGCCGAGGCGCGGCTGGCGGTGGCGTCACGGCACCGATGCCCGGTGCCCGACTACCCACTGTCAGTCCCAGATGGCAGGCTTGTCCCGTGACCGAGATTGACGCAAAGATCGATGCTCTCGTCCCCGCCTGGCTCACCGTCCCCGACATCGCCGAACGGCTCGGTGTCGAGGTGACGCGCGTGCGGCAGCTGGTCAAGGAGGGTCAGCTGATCGCGGTGCGCCGTGGCGAGAATCGGGTGCTCCAGGTGCCCGCCGAGTTCATCGGTGACGGAAAGGTCGTCAAGGGCCTAGCGGGCACCCTGACGCTTCTGAGGGACGACGGCTTCAGCGATGAGGAGATGCTGGAGTGGCTCTTCACCCCGGACCCGAGCCTGCCCGGCACCCCGGCTCAGGCCCTGCACGAGAATCGCGGCACCGAAGTCAAGCGCCGCGCCCAGGCGCTCGCCGTCTGAGCCGCGGCTGACCCACCGCACCATCCGTATCGTCATCGTCTGAATCATCACCCGCGGCGTACGGGCCGGCCGCTCCGGTCCGTACGCCGCCGACACGCCGCCCACACGCGGCCGGAACGCGGCCGGAACGCGGCCGGAACGCCGCCGATCCAGCCGCCGACCCAGCCGCCGATCCAGGGGGAAAGCCGTCCCGATGGCCGCCGCCACTGCCACTGCCACCGCCCGCGAGCAGCTTGCCGATGCCCGGCTCTATCTGTGCACCGGCGCCCGCCGGCGCCAGGACGATCTGCCGGAGTTCCTGGACGCCGTTCTGGGGGCGGGGGTGGACATCGTCCAGCTGCGTGACAAGGACATGGAGGCCCGCGAGGAGCTTGACCATCTCGGGGTGTTCGCCGACGCCTGCCGACGCCACGGCAAGCTGCTGGCGGTCAACGACCGGGCGGACGTCGCCCATGCCATCGGCTCCGATGTGCTGCACCTGGGCCAGGGCGATCTGCCGGTCCCGGCGGCGCGCGCGATCCTCGGCGCGGATGTGCTGATCGGGCGGTCCACCCACGCACCGGCCGAGGCGGAGGCCGCGGCCGTCGAGCCGGGCGTCGACTACTTCTGCACCGGGCCCTGCTGGCCCACCCCCACCAAGCCGGGGCGGTCCGCCCCGGGCCTGTCGCTGGTGCGCCACACGGCCGCCCTGAAGCCCGCTCGGCCCTGGTTCGCCATCGGCGGAATCGACGCCTCGAACCTGGACGAGGTGCTGGAGGCGGGCGCGCGGCGGATCGTCGTGGTGCGGGCGATCACCGAGGCCGAGGACCCCGGCGCGGCCACCGCCGAGCTGGCCAAGCGGGTGCGCGCTCGCGACCTGTGAGAGATGTGCCGGCCCGCTCGGTGTCGGCTCGGCGTCGGCAAAGTGTCCGCAGTACGGACCAAGACCCGGCGAAAGGGGCATAACGTCGCTGCCCGCTGTCCGTGTGCCGCACCGCTGGCTAACCTTCCCGTATGGCCCTTGGCACAGCCTCCACCAGGACAGATCGCGCGCGGACAGTGCGTGATCTGCTCGCATCAGGCGAGCAGTCGTACTCCTTCGAATTCTTCGCCCCGAAGACGGAGAAGGGAGAACAGACGCTGTGGAACGCCATCCGTCGGCTCGAAGCCGTCTCGCCGACCTTCGTCTCCGTGACCTACGGAGCGGGCGGCTCCTCCCGTGAGGGGACCGTGCGCGTCACCGAGCGCATCGCGACCGACACCACGCTCACCCCGGTCGCCCACCTCACCGCCGTCAACCACTCCCGCGCCGAGCTCCGCAACATCATCGGGCAGTACGCGGGCGCCGGGATCCGCAACATGCTGGCGCTGCGCGGCGACCCGCCCGGCGACCCGATGGGCGAGTGGGTCCGCCACGCCGACGGCGTCACCTACGCCGCCGAACTGGTCGAGCTGATCAAGGAGTCGGGCGACTTCTGCGTCGGCGTCGCGGCCTTCCCCGAGATGCACCCGCGCTCGGCGGACTGGGACACCGACGTCCGCCACTTCGTCGACAAGTGCCGCGCGGGCGCGGACTTCGCGATCACCCAGATGTTCTTCTACGCCGAGGACTATCTGCGGCTGCGCGACCGGGTCGCCGCCACGGGCTGTACGACGCCGATCATCCCTGAAATCATGCCCGTCACAAACGTGAAGCAGATCGAGCGCTTCGCGCAGCTGAGCAATGCCGCCTTCCCGCCCGAGCTCGCGGAGCGGATCCTGGCGGTGAAGGACGACGCGGCGGCTGTACGCTCGATCGGAATCGACTACGCCACGGAATTGTGCGCGCGGTTGATGGCCGAGGAGATCCCCGGACTTCACTTCATTACGCTGAACCACTCCCCGGCGACGCTGGAGATCTACGAGAATCTGGGACTGCATCAGCGGTCCTGAGGACGGCAGCCGAGGGGCGGCCGCACGAGAGGGGCGGGCATGGGCTGGACGGTCCTCTACATCGCGTTCGGCGTGGTCGCGCTGTGGTTGCTGGGAGAGGTGCTGCTGCAGTACAAGGCGCGGCTGCGCTGGCGGCTCCTCGCCTTCACCGGTTTCCTCGGTGTGGTGGCCGGGGTGCTCATCCCGTCCGTGCCGGTGATCGGCGTGGGGGCGATCACCTTCGCGATCGGCCAGACGTACGTCACGCTGTCCTTCCGGCGCGGCTTCGTCGCCGGATGGGCGCTGCGCGGGGTGCCCGGTCTCAGCCGCGGGGAGGACGAGAGCGCCCCGCCCCCGGTGGACGCCGAGCCGACGCTCCAGGTCTCCGATCTGGAGGCGGTCCCGATGGCCGCACAGGAGCCGCCCGCGTACCAGCCGGAGCCGCTGCCCGACGACACGGGCGAGTACGGCGTCTACGGCGACGCCGCCGCGCACGCGGCACAGAGCGCGTCGGCCCCGCAGCAGGGCGCGGGGTTCGGCGGCTACGGCGGCTATGAGACCTACGGCGGCTACGGCACCACGGACGGCCGAGACGTCTACGCGGACGCGGCCCAGGGCCAGAGCAACGGCCAGGACGTCTACGCGGACGCCGGGCAGTACGGCTACGGCGCCGGGGCGTACGCGGGCTACACCGACCCGTACGGCGGCTCCCAGCAGCCGGGCTACGACCAGCAGGGCGGTCAGCAGTACGGCGACCAGCACCAGCAGTACGCCGGGCAGTACGCCGCCTACGGCCAGGACCAGTACGGCGGCGGCGACGCCCTCGGCGACCACTACGCCGCGGAGCCCTCCTACGGCGGGGAGCAGCAGTACGCCCCGGACGCCGGGATGCAGCCCGGCGGGGGATGGGTCCCCCAGCAGCGCGACGGCGACGGGGGGCCTCCGCAGGACCAGTCGCAGTACCCGTACCAGCAGCAGGACTACAACAACGGCGGCTACGACGAGCGGTACCGCTACTGACCGATCACTGCCGCATCAGCGCCGTACCGCCGCAGTGATCAGTGCGGTCGCCGTGGTCACTGCGAGCCGCGCCAGTCCGCGCCGCCGACGATCAGGCCGGCCACCATCGTGCCGGACATCCCCGCATGTGCCAGCCCGCCGCCAGGATGCGCCCAGCCGCCCGCCAGATACAGGCCCGGCAGCCGGGTCGCGTTCGCGGGGCGCAGAAAGCGGCCCTCCGCGCCTGCCAGCGCGGGTCCGGGCACGGCGCCGCCCGCGGCGCCGGTGTCCGCGGCGGTGTCGGCGGGGGTGCGCACCTCGCGCCACATGAGCCGGTCGCGCAGCCCCGGTATCGCTGCCTCGGCGACCGCCACGAGCTGGTCCGCGTCCTCCTCGGCGGCCGTGCCGTCGATCCAGTCCACCGGCCCGTGCGGGGCGACGGTCGCGGTGAGCGTGATGGCCTCGTGGTCCTCGTCGGGGCGGGTCGTGGGGTCGTCCGGGCGCAGCACGGTCACCGTTGGGCGGGGGCACGGCGCGCGCGTCCCGAGACCGGCACCGGACCCGCCGGACCCGCCGACCCCGCCGGACCCGCCGACCCCGTCGGACCCGCCTGCCTCGCCGAAGATCGCCGCCAGCTCGGCGTCGCGATCCGGGGCGTGCACCACCGTGCGATGCACCGTGTCCTGGGGGCGCGCGCCGCGCAGCGCGAGGAACACCGTGAGCCGCCCCGCCGTCCCATCGCCGGGTCCGCCGCCGGGGCGCACATCGCCGTCGTGCCAGGGCTCGGCGCCGCCGAGCAGCGCGGGCAGCAGCGCCGGGTCGATGCCGGCCACCACCGCGTCCGCCTCCGCCACCGAGCCGTCGGCCAGCTCCACGCCCGCCGCGCGCCCGTCCTTCTCGACGATGCCGACGACCTCGGCGCCGAAGCTGAACCGCACCTTCCGGGCCCGGCAGCGCTCGTACACCGCGTCTGCCAGCGCCCGCATGCCGCCGCGCGCGTACCAGGTGCCGAAGGTCTGCTCCAGATAGGGCAGCACCGCGGCACTGGCCGGAGCGGTGCGCGGATCGAGGCTGTGCGCGAGCGCATGGCTCTCCAGCAGGGCGACGGCCCTGGGGTCCTTCAGCTCACGGCGCGCCACATCGGCGAGCGTGACGGGTCTCCGGGTGGCTCCACCGTCCCGCCGGAACCACCCGGAGACCCCGCGCCGGGCCGGCGCCGGATACGGATCGCGGCCCAGGACCTGCCAGTCCGCGCGCAGCGGCTCCTCGAGCAGCGGTCTGCGGGTGGCGTCCCAGGCCTCGCGCGCCCGGTTGACCAGGTCGCTCCAGCGCTCGCCCGCGCCCGCGCCGAAGGCGTCGTCCAGCGCCCGGACGACCCCCGCCCGCGAGGCGTTGGGCAGCGGGACGTCCGTGCCGTCGGCGAAGACATGCCTGCTCGCGGGGTCGACCTGGGCCAGCTCGACGCACTGCTCCAGGGTCTCCTTGCCGGTCTTCACAAACAGATCGCGATAGACGGCGGGCAGATGGAGCAGCCCGGGGCCGGTGTCGAAGGCGAAGCCGTCCCGCTCGAAGCGCCCGACCCCGCCGCCATGAGTCCGCCCGCGCTCGTACACCGCCACCTGGTGGCCCGCGACGGCCAGCCGGGCGGCGGCCGCCATGGCGCCCATCCCAGCGCCGATCACCGCAATCCGTGCCATGACCGCGACTTTATCCGTCACCACTGACACCCGGGCACCGCGGCCTGGGGACAAGCGCCCAGGGCTTGAGTACAGGTACCTAGGCGGACAGATGAGTAGCCGCGCGGATGGGTCATGACCTGTGTGGACGGGAGAGTGGTGGACGCGGAAGGGGCGCGGCGCCGGACCGCCGACACGGGGCGGCGGAACGGCGTGGCGACCTGTCCGAGTGGGGGGAGTCCCCCCGGGGGAACGCAGGGGACGGGGAGGTTCCCCCAGCCATCGCTGGGGGCGCCCCCTGTTCCGGTGCGGATCGATCGGGGTTCGAACCGCACCAGAACAGGGGGTCCCCGGCGGTAGCTGGGGGAACCTCTCTGGGTTCAGCCAGGCTCAGCCCGGGGTCCGGGCACCCTCGGCGGGTGCTCCGGCACCCTGGGCCGGAGCTCCGCCCACACAGCCTTGCAGCAGCCGCGAGAGCGCGGCGTGCACATCGTCCAGCGACCGCTCCGGCTGGTACGACTGCCAGTCCAGCGCCGCCACCAGCACCATCCCGAACAGCGCCGAGGCCGTCAGCGGGATGTCGATGTCCTCGCTCAGCTCCCGCGCCGCCACGCCCTCCCGCAGCACCGACTCGATCACCGCTATGGCCTGCCGCCGCACCACCATCAGCGTGGACTGCCAGGGGCGGTTGGTGCGCCACAGCTCGGCGACGTACAGCTGGGTCAGCGAGGGGTGGCGGGCGATGAAGTGCAGCCCCGCGCGGACCATCGCGTCCAGCGCGTCGACATGGCTGCCGCCGCGTTCGGCGGTCTCGTCGGCGGCGCTCTGGAGCGAGGCGGTCAGCAGCTCGATGCCGTGCCGCAGCAACTCCTCGAAGAGCACGGTCTTGCTCGCGAAGTTGTAGTAGACCGTGCCCTTGGCCACTCCGGCCCGTTCGGCGATCTCGTCCACGGTGGTGGAGGAGAACCCCTGCTCCGCGATGAGGGTGACCGCTGCCTCGAAAAGCTTCTGCCGGGTGGCCTGGCGACGCGTGCTGCTGCTGTCCATGGCGCTGATTGTGCCCGCTGCCGAAGTGGCCCCGCTCACAGGTCCGTTACCCAAGACGATCACATGTCCGGTTCCGGGCGGGCCGCTTCACCGCCCCCGGCCCGCCCTCGGCCCGCGCCCGCCGCGGTGCTGCGAGGCA
>NZ_MUNE01000430.1 GCF_002154605.1 Streptomyces milbemycinicus
AGGCCCGCCGGGCCGCCGACCCCGCGACACTGGTCCGGATCCTGGAGGTCGGCGGCCCGGCGGGCCTCGACCTGTTCGACCACGAGCCGGGCCACCTCCGCGTTGCAGCGGTCGGTGACCGGGTCGCCCTGGTACACGGCGGCCACCCGCTCGGCGGAGCCGTCGGGGAAGAGGATCTCCATGGCGGGGCGGCGGCCGGTGAGGATGCCGGGCAGCTCGGTCAGGCAGTCGCGCAGCAGCGTGCCGACCGGTGCGAGGGCCGGGTGGCGGACCGTCAGCCCGTCCAGAGCGGCGAGTGATACGGCCTCGGGCTCCACCGCCCGGCCCGTCGGGCGGAAACCACCGGTGCCGGTGACCGTCAGCCAGCCCGTCTCCGCGAGGATGTCGAGCTGGGCCCGGAACAGCGCGGCGTGCTCGGGCACCACGCCCAGGCGTCCGGCGAGTTCCTCTCCGGACGCCTCGCCCGCGGCGGACAGGCCCGCCCGGTGCAGCACCGATGCCAGCAGGGACGCCGCCAGTCGCTCCAGCTCGGCGACCGCGTGCTGATGCGTGACCAGTTCGGGGCCGGGCGCTCCCGGGAAGCGGACCTCGGGCAGCGGGTCCGGGGCACCGCCCGGCAGCACGCTCAGGGTGCGGTCGGGGTCGATGCCGAGGTTGTCCAGGATGGGCCGGTCGGCGTCCAGGGCGAACACCTGGGGCAGCCCGGCGGCGAGGGTCCGCTCGACGACGGTCATGCCCTGCTCGGCGCTCAGCGGCCGGATACCGGCGGCGCCGAAGCGGCGCAGCACCCGCTCCCGCTCCGGATCGCCGCCCGCGTGCCAGTAGCCGAGGTTGAGGACCCGCACCGGGAAGGGCAGGGTGCGGGCGGCGTGCAGGGCACAGGCGTCGGCGAAGGTGCATCCGGCGGCGTAGCCGGCCTGGCCGTGGTTGCCCTCGAAGGCCACGCCGGACGAGTAGAGGAGCGCGAAGTCCAGCGGCACCTCGCGCACCGCGTGCAGCAGGCTCCAGGTGGCGTCGGTCTTGGACTCCAGGGCGGTCCGCAGCCCGGCCTCCGGCAGCTCCCTCAGCACCTGGTCGACCAGCACCATCGCGGCGTTGATCACCCCGTGCAGGGCGCCGAACTCCCGTACGGCGTACTCGACGGCCTCCGTCAGGGCGTCCGGGTCGGTGGCGTCGAGGGCGAGGTAGCGGACCTCGGCGCCCGTCTTCTCCAGCTCCGCGACGGTCTGCCGCCGGGTCTCGTCGAGCGGGGAGCGGCCGACCACGACCAGCTTCGCTCCGTAGCCGCGGGCCAGGTGCCGGCAGGTGTCCCGGCCGACGGCGCCGAGCCCGCCGACGACCAGGTAGACGCCGCCCGGGCGGAACCGGGGCGCGGCGGCGGGCAGTTCGACCCGCTCCAGGGTGCGCACCCGGCGGACGCCCGCGCGCAGCGACACCGGCACCGGCCGGGCCGGGAACGGCTCGGCCACGATCGCGTCGGCCGCCTGGGCGGCCTCCGCCGCGCGTACGTCGACGAGCGCCACGCGCAGCGCGGGGAACTCCTTGGCCGCGACGGCGGCCAGGCCGGCGGTCCCGGCGGCCCACGGGGCGGAGTCGTCGCCCGCCTCCAGCGGGTGGACGTCCGCGGTGACGACCTTCAGGCGTGTCTCGCGCTCCAGCAGACCGTGCCGGGCCAGCGCCCGCACCAGGCGGTACAGGGCGACCGGGCCCCGGTCGGTCAGGGCGCGCAGCTCGGCGCGGCCGACGGGCTCGCGCCCGGGGGCCGTGGCCAGGAAGTAGACCAGGTCCGGTGCGCCGGATCCGGCCAGGGCGCGGTCGAGTTCGGCGTCCGCGAGGCCGCCGGGGCCGACCGGGAGCCGTCGTACGTCGGCGCAGTGGTGGGCGCGGGCGATGCCGGCGGCGGGCTCGGCGTCCAGCCGCTCCCCGACCAGCAGCACGCTGCGGGCGGCCGCGGCGCGCCCCTCGGCGGGCCGGGCGGTCCACACCGGCCGGTGCACGACCACCGCGGACGGCTTGGCCTCGCGGTAGGTCAGGCCCTCGAACCGGACCCGTACCGCGCCGGTGTCGTCGCAGAGCAGCACCTCGCAGCGGTCGGTCGCGGTCTCCCGGACGTACGACCAGCCGGTCGTGGGGACGGCGCCGAACACCTCGACGCGGTCGGCCGCGAACGGCAGCATCGGCCGGGCGTGTTCGCCCCGGCGGCGGACCAGCAGGGCGGCGACGGTGTGCAGGGCGGCGTCCAGGACGCCCGGGTGCAGGGCGTGCGCCGGGTCGTCGGCGGCGGGCTCGCCGATCCGGCCGAGCACCTCGTCCCGGCCGGTCCACACCTGCCGGACGCGGCGGAAGAACGGCCCGTACGGCAGTCCCTGCCCGGCCAGCGCCCGGTAGAAGGAGCCTTCGCCCGGGCCTTCGTCCAGGCGGGCGCGCAGCGCGGTGACGTCGAGGGGGGCGGGCGCGGGCGGGGCGGCGGAGAGGCGGCCGCAGGAGCGTACGGCGTCGTCGGCGCCGCGGATCTCGTACCGGTCGCCGTCGAAGGCCACCGCCACCGTCTCCTCGGCCCCGCTCAGGGCCAGCGGGACGACCCAGCGGACGTCCACGCAGGCCCGCCCGGCCAGTCCCCCGCTCGCCTCGGCGACCAGGTCCAGGTGGCCGACACCGGGCAGGATGGGCCGCCCGTCGACCACGTGGTCGCGCAGCGCCGGCTCGTCGGCGGCGAGCCGGCGCTCCCACCGGCGCGGGCCTGGCGCGGGGGCGGGAGCGGGCGTGGTGTCGAGCCAGTGCCGTACCCGCTCGAAGGGGTACGTCGGCAGCGGCACCCGGCGGCGCTCGGCGGGGCGCAGGCGGTGCAGCAGGTCCCAGTCGACGGTGACGCCCGAGACCCACAGCCGGCCGAGGAGGTCGTCGGCGCCGGCCGCGATCTGGGTGGCGAGGAAGTCCTCGCCGCCGATGCCGTCGGTCAGCAGGCCGGCCAGCGGCGGGTGCTGCTCCACCCGGCCCCGGTGCAGCCACTGGCCGCCCTCGCCCCGGCCGACGGCGGCGAGCTTGCCCGCCGCGTCCGCGAGGTCGGCGGCGACGAACGCCAGCCGTGCGGCCAGGGGTTCGCGGCCCACGCGCAGGGTGTGGGCGACGTCGGCCAGCCTCGGGGCACCCGGCTCGGCCAGGGTGCGGCCCAGGTCGGCCGCGCGGGCGCGCAGCCGGTCCTCGTCGCGGGCGGACAGGGCGATCAGCTCCGCCTGCCCGGGCCCGGCCGGGGCCGGCTCGGGGGTCAGGTACTCCTCCACGACGATGTGCGCGTTGGTGCCGCCCGCCCCGAACGAGCTGACGGCGGCGCGGCGCGGCAGCGGACGGCCGTCACCGTCGTACGCGCGCGGCCACGGCGCCGTCTCCCGCTGCACGGTGAACGGCGAGCGCTCGAAGTCGATGACCGGGTTGAGTTCCTCGGCGTGCAGCGTGGGCAGCAGGGTGCCGTGGCGCAGCTGCAGGACGGCCTTGGTGAGCCCGGCGATCCCGGCGGCGCCCTCCAGGTGGCCGATCGCGGACTTCACCGAGCCGAGCGCGCAGAATCCCGTGTCGCCGGTGTGCCGGGCGAAGGCCTGGGCCAGCGCGGTGTGCTCGATCGGGTCGCCCAGGGCGGTGCCGGTGCCGTGCGCCTCGACACAGCCGATGGTGCGGGCGTCGATGCCCGCGGCGGCCAGCGCCTGTTCCACCAGCGCCTGCTGGGCCTGCGGGTTGGGCACGGTGTA
The DNA here is from genome assembly GCF_002154605.1 of Streptomyces milbemycinicus. GTDB lineage: Bacteria > Actinomycetota > Actinomycetes > Streptomycetales > Streptomycetaceae > Streptomyces > Streptomyces milbemycinicus. The sequence continues at coordinate 3,744 of NZ_MUNE01000430.1, forward strand.
GCCGCTGGTCCGGCCTCCGTGGTTGACGGCGCTTGCACGGATCACGGCGTGCACGGTGTCGCCGTCGCGGACCGCGTCCGACAGCCGCTTGAGCACCACCGCGCCGACGCCCTCGCCGGGCACGTACCCGGTGCCGCCCGCGCCGAAGGCCCGGCAGCGGCCGTCGGCGGACAGCATGGTCTTGCGGCTGAGGTGCACGTACTTGTCGGGGTGCACGGCGACGTTGACGCCGCCGGCGATCGCGTACGAGCACTCGCCGCGGCGGATGCTCTCGCAGGCCTGGTGCACGGCGACGAGGGACGCGGAGCAGGCAGTGTCGATCACCACGCTCGGGCCGCGGAAGTCGCCGAAGTAGGAGACCTGGTTGGCGATGGCGGAACGGTTGGCCAGCACGACCTGGTGGTTGCCGCGGGCCGACTCGGCGGCGGCGAGGATCGCGTAGTCGTCCCACATGACGCCGACGTACACGCCGACGTCGTGCCCCTGGCCGCCGTGGCGGGGCGCCGGGATCCGGGACGGCGGGTAGCCGGCGTTCTCCAGCGCCGACCAGGCCGTCTGCAGGAAGAGCCGCTCCTGCGGGTCCATCGTGCGGGCCTGCTTGGGCGGGATCTGGAAGAACAGCGAATCGAAGGAGTCCACGTCCGACAGGAAGCCGCCCCAGCGGCCGTAGCTGCGGCCCGGTGCGGCCGGGTCCGCGTCGAACAGGGCGTCGGCGTCCCAGCGGTCCGCGGGGACCTCGGTGACGCAGTCGCGGCCCTCGGCGAGGTTGCGCCAGAACTCCTCCAGGGTGTCCGCCTGGGGGTAGCGGCCGCTGATGCCGATGATGGCGATCGGCTCG
>NZ_MUNE01000431.1 GCF_002154605.1 Streptomyces milbemycinicus
CGGCGGCCGCGCTGGCCGCCGAGCGCGGGCTGCCGCTGGCCGTCTTCCCCGGCGGCACCTTCGACCACTTCGCCCTGGACGTGGGGGTGCCCGCCATCGAGGACACGGTGCGCGCCGTGACCGAGGGCGACGCCGTCGCCGTGGACCTGGCCCGTGTAGCCCCGCTGCCGGGCGACGGGCCGGACGCACACTTCATCAACACCTTCAGCCTGGGGATGTACCCCGAACTGGTGCGGATCCGCGAGAGCCTGGAGGGCCGGCTCGGCAAATGGCCCGCCGCCGCGGTCGCGCTGGCCCGTGTGCTGCGCACCGCCACGCCCATGGAGATCGAGGTGAACGGCCGCAGGCGGCGGCTGTGGGTGCTGTTCGTCGGCAACTGCCGCTACGCGCCCGAGGGCTTCGCCCCGGCGTACCGCGAACGGCTCGACGACGGGCTGCTGGACGTCCGGGCCGTCGACGGAAACCAGCCGCTGGCCCGCACCCGGCTGCTGGCCGCGACCCTCACCGGCACCCTGGGACGGTCCCGGGTGGTGACGGCCCGGCGGCTGCGCCGGCTGGATCTGTCGGGCCTGCACGACGTGGACGTCCGCGCCTTCGACGGCGAGGTCGCCCCGTCCCCCGCGGAGGCGCTGGTGATCGAGAAACGGCCCGGCGCCCTCACCGTCTACCGCCCGGCCGAGCCGGGGAACGAGCTGGCGCAGCGCGCCCGGACGGCCGCCGCGACGGCGCGCTTCCGGCGGGCCGTACTGCGCCGGTAGTACGCACAATGGGGGCTCAGGGACGACGACGTGGCGGGCGAAACACGTCATCGTGAGGACATGGACGACGACCGACCGGCCCCGGGAGCCCTGACGTGACCTCCCTGGCTCTCTCCGTGCTCCTGGCCCTGGCCTCGGCGGTGTGCTACGCCGCCGGCGCCATCCTCCAGGAGCACGTCGCGGCGACGACGCCGCCCCGCCCGTACGCAGCGCTGCGCCGCGGCCGCTGGTGGACCGCGGTGGTGCTCAACGGGACCGGTGCGGTCCTCCATGTGCTGGCCCTGGCGTACGGGCCGCTGAGCGTGGTGCAGCCGCTGGGCGCGCTGACCATCGTCTTCGCGCTGCCGATGGCCGCGGTGTTCGTCCGGCGTCCGGTCGGCGCGGCCGGGTGGCGGGGCGCGCTGCTGGCCACCACGGGGCTCGCCGGGCTGCTCTCGCTGAGCGGTTCGTCGGGGGCCAGAGCGCTGGCGAAGGACGACCGGATCACGGTGGCCGTGGTCACGGTGAGCGCGATCGCCGTACTGGCCCTGGCCGCGCGCTGGTCGCGGCGGCCCGGGGTGCGCAGTGTGCTGCTGGCCGTGGCCGCGGGGACCGCCTTCGGTGTCTCGTCGGTGTTCACCAAGAACGTGACCGTGGAACTGGAGTGGGGGAAGCCGGAGTTCGAAGGCTGGGCCTCGGGGCTGCCCAGCCTGGCGATGATCGGGCTGCTGGCCGGGGCCGGGGTGCTGCTGTCCCAGGCGTCCTACCGGGGCGCGGGTCTTGCCGCCCCGCTGGCGACGGCGACCGTGGCCAACCCCGTGGTCGCCACGGCCATCGGCGTCACCGCGCTCGGTGAGCACTTCCGCCACGGCGCCTCCGGCACCCTGCTGGCCCTGCTGGCGGCGCTGGTCGCGGGCACCGGTCTGGTGATGCTGACCGTGCACGGTGTGGAGACGTCGGGGCAGCCGGCGGACGGGGCTCCCGCCCCGGACCCGGCCGGGGTGAAAGCCGCCCCGCGGCCGGGCGAGACGGACGCAACGGACGCGACGGGCGGGGGATACGGGGGAGCCGGCGCGCGGCGCCGACGACCGGCTGACCCCCGACCGCCGCTCCCCCGGCCGCCGCTCACGCGACCAGCGGCGGTCCACCCGGGGCGAGGCCGTCCTGCAGGACCACCGCTAAGGCCGGGCAGGTCCTGCTCACGGCCGCGTATGCAACAGCTCCACCAGCCCCGAAAGGTCCTCGTGGCCGTGGCCGTCGGCGACCCGCCGGGCCATCAACGGCCCGAGCGGGGCGAGCAGTTCGGGGCTGACGCCCTGCTCCTCGGCGGCCTCGATGAGGTGGCCGAAGCCGGCCGACTGCATGGCGAGGTTGGAGACCACGCCCCGGGCGTGGTCGCCGCTGTCAATCTTCTCGGCGTATCCGGCCACGGCGCCCGACATGCCGTTGAGCCAGCGGCCGAGCATCGGGGCGAAGTCGGCCGCCTTGATGTCCTGGCTGCGGATCAGCGCGTAGGCGTGCAGGATTCCGGTGAACATGCCGTACATGCCGCTGAGCAGGGCGATGTCGTACAGCGAGGCCAGCGCGGCGTCCTCGCCCAGGTATTCGCTCCGCGCCAGGGCGTCCAGCGCCGCCCGGTGGATCTCGAAGACCTCCCGGTCCCCGCTGTAGAGCACGAAGGCGGCGGGTGTCGCGATCATCGGGGGTACGGCCATGATGCCGCCGTCGAGGTAGTCGGCGCCCTGGTCCGCCGCCCATGCGGCCATCTCGCGGGCCTGCCGCGGGGTGCCGCTGGTCAGGTTGGCCACGGCCTTGCCGGTCAGCGCCTTGGCCACCGGGGCGAGGGTGTCGCGCACGGAGTCGTGGTCCAGCAGGCACACCACCACCAGCGGGCTCGCCTCGACGGCCTCGGCGACCGTCGCCGCGCGCAGCGCGCCCTCGGCGACGAGGGCTTCGGCCTTCGCAGCCGTACGGTTCCACACGGTGGTCCGGAATCCCGCCTTCAGGAGGGCGCGGGCCAGTGCCGTGCCCATATCGCCCAGACCGAGGACGGTCACGGGGGTGTCGCTCATATCGGGTGCTCCCGTTGCTCAATGCTGCTGTTCGTATCGGTCCCGGCGCGCCTGTCCCAGCCTTGCGGCCCGCTGTAGTGTGGGCAAGTACGGATATAAAAGTGCGTACTTACCTAGAGGTCAGTGGGGATGGGTTCATGAGGAAGCGGCCATATGTCTGTGGCCTGGACGCGGCCGTGGATGTCATTGGCGGCAAGTGGAAGGTGCTGATCATCTGGGCGCTGAATTCCCAGCGGTGCCGGTTCGGCGAATTGAAGCGGCTGGTTCCCGGGGTGAGTGAAAAGGTGCTGACCCAGCAGCTGAGGGAGCTGGAGGCGGACGGAATCGTCCATCGGGAGATTTACGACCAGGTGCCGCCGAAGGTGGAGTACTCACTCACCGAACTCGGCGAGGATCTCAATACGGCGCTGAAGCCGCTGGGCGCCTGGGGAAAACAGCGGATGGCGGCTCTGGAGGATGCCACCGACGACTGCCGTCATCCGCAGGCGTGCGGATAGAGGCGGCGGCTTCCGGGACTGACCTCCCGGAAGCCGCCTGGCCGTTCCGGGGGTCTTCAGGATGTGCGGTTGCGGCCCACATAGACGTTCCGGGCCCGGTAATACGTGTCCCCGCCGGGGCCCGAAGACCCCGAGGAGCCCTCCATCTGGAGGTTGATGATGAGCCACAGGGGTTTTCCGACGAAACCCGCCCCGCGGTGGACCGCTTTCCAGGTCCCGTCGAGGTAGTAGTGAATGTCGACGTCGGTGTCGTTCACCTTGGTGATCCAGGCGCGATAGGTGTGCCAGTTGCCCGGTGACGACACCCCGACAATCGTGCTCGACACATCCGAGGAGGTGCGGAAGGTATTGAACCAGTTGTTGGAGTTCCCCTTGAATTCCAGGATGTCGCTCTCCGGCGGCCAGCTGTTGACCCCGGTCAGCCAGAAGGCCGGCCAGGTCCCCGCACCGTTCGGCGCCTGGAATTCGCCCTTCACCTCATAGTCGGGGAATTGGTTGGTCACCACGATCTGGTTCTTGGCGTGCACCGCGCCCGAGTGGTAGCGGATCGGCAGATGCGGGGAGGACGAACTGGTCCCCTCGTCCCAGGTGATCCGGGCCGCCTTCAGGGTCAGCACGCCGGAGCCCAGATAGATGTGGTTGTGGTCGCTCGCGCTGCCGTACATCCGGGCGCTGCCGTTGTGGTCGGAGCCCCACGGATACAGATAGTTCCACTCCGACTCGAAGGCGCTGTAGCTCCCGAAGGAGCCGTTGATGACGTCCTCCCAGGTCGCGGCCGGGGCGGCGGACGCCGGGCGCGGCCATCCGGTCAGGGCCGCGGCCCCGCCGAGGGCGGCGGCCGTGGTGAGGAACCGTCTGCGTCCGTACGACTCGCTCTGCACTGATTCGCTCTGTGCTGACTTGCTCCGTGCTGACATGCCACTCATGGCTGCCTCCCGAAGTCCGAAACTTCGAACACAAGCAAACAGAAGTCAATCGGAATCACCACAGTCCCAAGGGCCCCACACCTCGTCAAGGGTCTTTGTTAAGCGCAGGTTAGGTCTGGCCCCGGAGGTCTGTACGCCGCCGCCGTCCGCGCAGAAGCTGCCATCCGCGGCGGCGTCCCTCGGGCGGGCCGCCATCCACCCGCATGCTCGAGGAGGCCCCATGTCCGTCACACCCTCCGCGCCACAGGCTCGCACACCATGGCGCGCCGTAATCGGCGGCTCCATCGGAAACCTGGTCGAGTGGTTCGACTGGTTCGTCTACGCCAGCTTCGCCACCTACTTCGCCTCAGCCTTCTTCCCCAAGGGCAACGACACCGCGCAGTTGCTCAACACGGCCGGCATCTTCGCCGTCGGCTTCTTCATGCGCCCCGTCGGCGGCTGGCTGCTGGGCCGCTTCGCCGACCGCCGCGGCCGCAAGGCCGCGCTCACCCTGACCGTGACCCTGATGTCGGCCAGCGCCCTGCTCATCGCCATCGCGCCCACCTACGACCAGGTCGGGTACTTCGGCGCGGGGGTGCTGCTGGTGGCCCGGCTGCTGCAGGGCCTGTCGGTCGGCGGCGAGTACGCGGCCAGCGCCACCTATCTGACCGAGGCATCCCAGCCCGGCCGCCGCGGCTTCGTCTCCAGCTTCCAGTACGTCTCGATGACCGCGGGCCAGCTGATCGGCCTGGGCCTGCTGATCGTGCTCCAGCGCACCATGTCCGATGACTCGCTGCACTCCTACGGCTGGCGCATCCCGTTCATCTTCGGGGCCCTGGCCGCGGCCGTGGTCTTCTGGCTGCGGCGCAATCTGCTGGAGACCGAGGTGTACGAGGAGGCCGGCGCCCAACGGGAGACCGAGCGCGGGAGCATCGCCGAGCTGCTGCGCCACCGCAAGGAGGCCGCCCTCGTCATCGCGCTGACCATGGGCGGCACGGTCGCCTACTACACCTACACGACCTATCTCACCAAGTACCTGTCCAATACGGCGGGGCTGAGCAAGTCCGACGCCTCGCTGGTCAGCTTCTGCGCCCTGTTCGTCTTCATGCTGCTGCAGCCGCTGGCCGGGGCGCTGTCCGACCGGATCGGCCGCCGCCCGCTGCTGATCACCTTCGGGGTCGGCTCGATGCTGGCCACCGTGCCCATCATGACCGCGCTGTCGCACACCGACTCCTTCGGCGGCGCGCTGCTGCTCTCGCTCGCCGCGCTGGTCGTCGTCACCGGCTACACCTCCATCAACGCGGTGGTGAAGGCCGAGCTGTTCCCCACCCATGTCCGGGCGCTCGGCGTCGCCCTGCCGTACGCGATCGCCAACGCCCTGTTCGGCGGCACCGCGGAATATGTGGCGCTGTGGTTCAAGAACTCCGGTGCCGAGTCCGGGTTCTACTGGTACGTCTCGGGCTGCGCCGCCGTGTCGCTGATCGTCTATCTGACCATGCGGGAGACCCGGGACACCTCCCTCACCAAGGCCCCCGCCGACGAGCCGACCACGTCCGAGCAGGCGGCGCGCACCCCTGTCTGACCTGTACAGAGGCTGTTTACCCTTACGCCCATGCACATTCTCCTGGTCGAAGACGACGACCGGCTGGCGGCCGCGCTGACCGCCGCACTGGACCGGCTGGGGCATCAGGTCGTCCGCGCCGGGCGCGCGGACGACGCCCTGCGGCTCAAGGACGGCGCCGACTTCGTCCTGCTCGACCTGGGGCTGCCCGATATGGACGGCCTGGAGGCGCTGCGCCGGCTGCGCCGCGCCTCCGCCGTCCCGGTGATCGTGCTCACCGCCCGGTCCGAGGAGCGGGATGTACTCCGGGGCCTGCGCGGGGGCGCGGACGACTACCTCGTCAAGCCGTTCCGTACGGCCGAGCTGGTCGCCCGTATGGACGCCGTCGTACGGCGCGGCACCCGCCCACTGGCCGGATCCGGCACGGTGGTGGCCGTGGGCGGCGTACGTATCGACCTGGCCGCCCGGCAGCTGGAGGTGGACGGCAGGCCGGTCGCCCTCACCCGCCGGGAGTTCGATGTGCTGGCCCTGCTCGCCCGCGAGCCCGGTGTCGTGCGCAGCCGGGAGGAGATCCTGGACGCGGTGTGGGGCGATCTGCTGCTGTCGGCCTCCCGCTCGCTGGATGTGCACATCGCCGGGATCCGCTCCAAAACCGGCTGCCCATGGCTGGTGGAGACGCTGCGCGGCACCGGGTACCGCCTGGGAACCGGCGGATGCAGCTGAGAATCCTGACCGTCTACACGGTGCTGATCGCGTGCCTGGTGACCGCGCTCGCCGTGCCGTTCTCCCTGGCGTACTCCTCGCACCGCACCGGCAAACTGCTGCTGGAGCGGCGCGCGGACGCCACCCGCTTCTCCGAACTGGCCGATCAGGCGATCCGCGACGGGGACACCTCCGGGCTCGTCCAGGAGGTGTCCCGCTACGAGGAGCTGTACGGCACGAAGGTGGAGATCCGCGACCGGGACGGCCGGCGGGTGGCGGGCGGCGGGGCCTGGTCCAAGGAGCCCGCCGAGCGCGCGCTGTCCGGCCGCACCACCGACGGCCTGCCGCTGGTCACCCCCTTCGGCCCCGCCTCGGCCGTGGTCGCGGAGCCGGTGGGCCGGGACGCGCAGGTGTCCGGCGTGGTGGTCATGAAGGTGTCCACGGCGGCGGCCAGGCGCGATGTGGCGCTCGTCTGGGCCGCGGTCGCGGGCGGTTCGCTGGTCGCCGTGCTCTGCGCCCTGATCGCCGCCCGCAGACTGGCGCGGTGGATTCTGCGCCCGGTCACCGAACTGGACCTGACCACCCGCGCCATCGCCGAGGGCAGGATGGACGCGCGGGTGCGCGACGGCGGCCGCGGCCCGGCCGAGCTACGGCTCCTGGAGCGCCGCTTCAACGCGATGGCCGACGCGGTCTCGGCCGCCCTGGAGCGGCAGCGCGCCTTCGTCGCGGACGCCTCGCATGAGCTGCGCACCCCGCTGACCGTGCTGTCGCTGCGGCTGGAGAACCTGGAGCCGCATCTGACGGAGGACGGCACCGGGGAGTTCGCCGAGGCCCTGGCCGAAGTCGACCGGCTGGGGCGGCTCATGGAGGACCTGCTGACGCTCGCCCGGGTCGAGGCCGGCACGGCGGCGCCCGAACCGATCGCCCGCGCGGCGCTGCGCGGGCGGCTGGCCATCTGGCACGACGTCTACGCGGCGCGCGAGCTGGCCTTGACCGTGGAGCTCGACGACACCGACTCGTCCGCCGCGCCGCTGCCCGCCGCGGCCGCCCGGATCGCGGATATCGCCCTGGACAACGCCGCGAAGTTCGTACCGCCCGGCGGCACGGTCACGGTCCGCCTCGAGCAGGGCGTGCTGCGGATCGCCGACGACGGCCCGGGCCTTGAGCCCGACCAGTTCGAGGCGGCCCTGGGCCGCTTCTGGCGCTCCCCCGGCCACGGCAACGTCCCCGGCAGCGGCCTCGGCCTGGCCATCGCCTCGGAACTGGCCCGCGCCGCCGACTGCGAGCTGTCCCTGCGGCCCGCCACGCCGCACGGCCTGGTGGTCGAGGTGCGGCTGCCCGAGGCGTAGCGGTACCGCGCGGAGCGCTCAGCCGTACACCGCGCGGTAGTACGCCGCCGCCCCCCGGTGCAGCGGCACCGTCCCCGTGCCGATCGCATACCGCTCGTCGAGCCGGCTGCCGGGGGCGTCCGGGACGGGGAGGCGGGCGCGGGCCTCGAAGAGGACGCCGGTGACGGCGCGCGCCGTATCCGCCGCGAGATCGGTGCGGCAGACCAGATAGCTGGGGGTGGCGACGGTCGGGGTCGGGGCGTTCAGGCCGTAGACGCCCGCGGGGATCGACACGCTCTCGTAGACGGGGCCGTGCTCACGGCGCAGCGCCGGGGCGAGGCCGCCGAGCGGCACCAGGCGTACGGGCCGGCGCCGGGCCAGTTGCGCTATCGCCCGGGTCGGCGCGCCGCCCGACCAGAAGAACGCGGCCACCTCCCGCCCGGTCAGCGCCGCGATGGACTCGCCGAGCCCCAGCTGTACGGAGCGGACGCGGCGTACGCCCGCGGCGGCGAGCACCCGCCCGGCGGTCACCGAGGTGCCGGACTCGGCGGCGCCGAGGGAGACCGTACGCCCGGCCAGTTGGCCCGGCTCCTTGATCGGCGAGTCGGCGGGCACGACGAGATGCAGATAGTTGAGATACAGCCGGGCGAGCGCGGCGACCGGTTCCGGCCGCTGGAAGAGGCCGCGGCCCGCGGTGGCGTCGGCCGCGCTGTCCGCGAGGGACAGGGCCAGATCGGCCCGCCCGTCGGCCAGCATATGCAGATTCTCCACGCTCGCCGCGGTGGTCAGCACGCGCACCGCGAGCCCGTCGTGGGCCCGGTGCACCTCGTCCGCCAGCCGGCTGCCGAAGATCGCGTACGGACCGCCCCGCGGCCCCGTGGCCAGCCGGACCCGGCCGGACGGGCCATCGCCGGAACACCCCTGGAGGGCGCCGGTCGCAAGGGCGCCGGCCGTGAGCGCCAGCAGGCGGCGACGTGGAACGGCGGACATCCGGCCATGTTAGGCCGTGTTAGGCCGTGTCTTATGGATCATCCCGGGCTCCCGACGCCGGAACGGAGCCGGGCGGGTACGGGTGGGCACGGGTCGGTACGGTCGGACACGCGCGCCGCGCGGTGTCGTCTCAGAGGACCGCGCTCAGCTGGGCCCACACCACCCGGCCGCCGTTCAGCCCCGGCCGGTCCCCCCATGCCGCGGCCATGGCCCGCACCAGCGCGAGCCCCCGTCCGCCCTCGTCCTCCGCGCCCGCCTGGCGCGGGGCCGGTCCGGCCGAGCCGCCGCCCTGGTCGGCCACCTCGACGTACAGGGTGCGCGGCTCCTCCGCGCGCAGGACGCAGAGGATCTGCTCACTGCCGGTGTGCACAAGAGCGTTGGTGAACAGCTCGGACATCACCAGCTCCGCGGCGTCGCACGTGTCCTCACAGAAGCCCCACACCGGCACCCGGGAGCGGACCCGGCGGCGGGCCGCGGCCACGGACGCGCCTTGGGCGGGCAGCTGGAACCTCTCCTGTCGGACGCCGGTGCCGAGCCCGCTGAAGGGCCCACCGAGGGGCCCGCCGAGGGGCATGGGGCGGGCCATCGTCGTGCGTTGAGGCAGTGCCATGGCCGTTCGCCTTCCGTCCAACGGTGGGGGGTGCGCATGCCGCAAGTCGGCGACACGTCAGCCACATTGGGCCCAGTCACCCCATCACTATCGGTGCTGTAAGCGTCAGTTGGCAAGCGGCGTTCTGCAAAATGCAGAATAGCCAGAGCACTCTGTTCGGGTTCATCCCGAGCATGGCACACTGATGCCCACGAGACCGTCCGAGGAGGTAAGGCGTGGGTGAAGCGCGATCTGCCCCGACTGTCGGGCAGATGGTCCTCGGCATGCGCCTGAGGGATCTACGCGAGAAAGCCGGCGTCAGCTACGACCAGGCCGCCAGAGCGCTGCACGTCAACCAGACGACGGTGCGCAGGATGGAGAAGGCCGAAGTCGGCCTGAAGCTCCCGTACGTCGAGAAGCTGCTGCAGACCTACGGAGCCGAGCAGGAGGAGGTCGACGCCTTCCTCTCGCTGGCCGAGGACGCCAACAGACCCGGCTGGTGGCACCGCTTCCGCGATGTGCTGCCGGACTGGTTCAGCCTCTATGTGAGCCTCGAGGGCGCGGCGAGCCGTATCCGCTCCTACGAGCCCCACTTCATCCCCGGACTGCTGCAGACCGAAGACTATGCACGAGCGCTGCTGACCATCGGATTCCCGCAGGCGGACACCAAGGAGCTCGATCGACGGGTCGCCCTGCGGATGGAGCGTCAAGAGCTACTCACCCGACCCGACGGACCTCATCTGTGGGTCGTCATGGACGAGCCGGTGTTCCGCCTGCCCATCGGCGGACCGGACATCATGCGCGCGCAGGTCGACCGCCTCATCGAGGCGATCCAGATGCCGAACGTCACTCTCCAGGTGGTGCCGTTCACCGCCGGACCGCATCCGGGCATGGGCGGACCCTTCCAGCTCTTCCGGTTCCATATCCCGGAACTGCCGGACATCGTCTACACCGAGGGGCTGACCGGCGCCGCTTATCTCGACGAACGCGCTGATGTGGCCGCCTACTTGGAGGCCCTCGACCGCATGGGCACCCAGGCCACACCGGCGCGACGCACGGAGGCCTTCCTCCGTGAGATTCGCAAGGAGCTCTGACCGTGGACCAGGTGGATCACATTTACAACGGTATGCCGGCCAAGCACCTCGGTGCGGAAGGCTGGCGCAAGCCCTGGAGCGGCCCCAACGGCGGCGCCTGCGTCGAGGTCCTCAAGCTGAGCGACGGTCGCGTGGCGCTGCGCCAGTCGACCGACCCCGACGGCCCCGCGCTGATCTACACGCCTCTTGAGATCGAGAAGTTCATCCAGGGCGCCAAGGCCGGTGCCGCGGACTTCCTTCTCACCACCCGTACCGAACCGAACCTGACCGCCCCGGCGGGTACCGCAGCAGACTGGAGGGCCGCATGAGGGAGCAGAGCGACGTCGCCTCCGGCCGGATCGACACCACCAAACCGCATTCGGCCCGGATGTACGACTACTACCTCGACGGCAAGGACCACTACGAGGTGGACGCGCAGGCCGCCGCCAACGTCCTGGCCGTCCATCCGACCGTCAAGCTCAACGCCCGCGTCAACCGGGGCTTTATCCACCGGGCGACGCGCTGGCTGGCGCGCGAGGCGGGGATCCGGCAGTTCCTGGACATCGGCACCGGCATCCCCACCGAGCCCAACCTCCACCAGGTCGCCCAGTCCGTGGCCCCCGAGGCGCGGGTCGTGTACACCGACAACGACCCGATCGTGCTCGCGTACGCCCAGGCCCTGCTGCACGGCACCCCCGAGGGACGCACCACCTACGTCGAGGCCGACGTCCGCGAGCCCCGGAAGATCATCACGGCTTCCGAACTGGTCGACACGCTGGACCTGGACAAGCCGGTGGCGCTCTCGCTCAACGCGCTCTTCCACTTCATCCCGGAGGAGCAGAAGCCGTACGAGCTCGTCCGCGAGCTGATGGACGCCCTCGCCTCGGGCAGCTACCTGATGATGTCGCACTCCACCCACGACTTCTCCGCGGAGACCTGGCGGAAGGTCATCGAGGTCTACAAGGAGAACGGGATTCCCTTCATCACACGTTCCAAGAACGAGGTCGCGGGCTTCTTCGAGGGCATGGAGCTCGTCGACCCCGGCGTCTCGGAACCGCACCGCTGGCAGCCCGATCCCGGCGAGCGCCCCGAGGACATCCGCAGCGCGGACATATCCATGTGGGCAGGAGTGGCACGCAAACCATGAACCCCCTGCAATTCGACACCACGAAGCCGCATTCGGCCCGGATGTACGACTACTACCTCGGCGGCAAGGACCACTATCAGGTCGACGAGGAAGCCGCCGCCCATGTCATGGCGGTCTTCCCGGGCGTCAAGACATGCGCCCGGGAGAACCGTTCGTTCATGCACCGGGCGACGCGCTGGCTGGCGCGCGAGGCGGGGATCCGGCAGTTCCTGGACATCGGCACCGGCATCCCCACCGAGCCCAACCTCCACCAGGTCGCCCAGTCCGTGGCCCCCGACGCCCGGGTGGTCTACGCCGACCACGACCCGATCGTGCTGGCGTACGCCCAGGCCCTGCTGACCGGCACCCCCACGGGCCGCACCGCCTACATCCAGGCGGATGTGCGCGACCCCGAGCGTATCTTGGGCGCCCCCGAGCTGCACGAGACGCTGGACATGAGCAAGCCGGTCGCGCTCTCGCTCAACGCGCTGTTCCACTTCATCCCGGACGAGGACAAGCCGTACGACGTCGTCCGGCAGCTGGTCGAACCCCTGCCCTCGGGCAGCTATCTGATCCTGACCCACTGCACCCCGGACTTCGATCCGGAGACCTGGGAGAAGGTCATCGAGATCTACCACCAGGGCGGCATCCCCGCCAAGGTACGCAGCAGGAGCCAGGTCGAGGTGTTCTTCGAGGGCCTGGAGCTCATCGAACCGGGCGTGCAGGAACCACATCTGTGGCGGCCCGACGGTGAACCCCCCGCGCTCGACAGCGCCGACGTGTCGTTCTGGGCAGGGGTGGCGCGTAAGCCATGAGTGCCGAGAACACCAAGCACATCGACACCACGAAGCCGCATTCGGCCCGGATGTACGACTACTACCTCGGCGGCAAGGACCACTACCAGGTCGACGAGGAAGCCGCCCGCAAGGTGATGGAGGTCTATCCGGGGATCATCCCGTGTGCCCGGAGCAACCGTGCCTTTATGCACCGGGCGACCCGCTGGCTGGCGAGCGAGGCCGGGATCCGGCAGTTCCTGGACATCGGCACCGCCATTCCCACCGAGCCCAACCTCCACCAGGTCGCCCAGAGCATCGCCCCCGAGGCCCGGGTGGTCTACGCCGACAACGACCCGATCGTGCTCGCATACGCCCAGGCCCTGCTGCACGGCACCCCCGAGGGGCGCACCGCCTACATCGAGGCCGACATCCGCGAGCCCGAGTCCATCCTGGGCTCGCCGGAGCTGCTGGAAACGCTCGATCTGAGCGAGCCCGTGGCGCTGTCGATCAACGCGACGCTGCACTTCATCCCCGACAAGTACGGGACGTACGAGATCGTGGAGCGGCTGATGGACGCGCTGCCCTCGGGCAGCTTTCTCGAGATCAGCCACAGCTCGCCGGACTTCGACCAGGCGAGTGTGGACGCGGCGGTCGCGATCTACCGCAAGGGCGGTATCGAGGCCCAGCTGCGCACCAAGAGCGAGATCGAGAAGTTTTTTCATGGTCTGGAGCTCGTCGAGCCGGGCATCGTGCCGCCGCACCGCTGGTGGCCCGACGGCCCGGTCACGGTCACCGATGAGGAGGTCTCCTTCTGGGCGGGCGTGGCCCGTAAGCCCTGAGGTCCCTGGTGCTCAGGCGATGGGCGCGGCGTCGGTGACCGTGAAGCCCATCACCGCGCCGCCGCCCGGCCGCCGCTCGGCGAAGACCGTACCGCCGTGTGCGGCGGCCACCTCCCGGACGATGGCCAGGCCGAGGCCGGAGCCGGGCAGGCTGCGCGCCCCGGGCGCGCGGTAGAAGCGGTCGAAGACCCGGTGGCGGTCCTCGACCGAGGGCCGGGCGTGGCCGTCGAGGACCGCCACCGGGTCTT
>NZ_MUNE01000432.1 GCF_002154605.1 Streptomyces milbemycinicus
CCTCCACTCGTGAACGCCCCCCACCGCCGACCCCCACCACGCCCTCAACACTGCCCTCCACAACACACTCGCTCTGGAAATCTCGACCGCCGACACAGTGGTCGAACGGGTCTGAGAACCGGTAAGCCGAGCAGACGGCCGCCGCGGCTCTCGAGCATCTGCAGGACCCGAACGGGCACGCTGTCGGGTGAGGTCGTCGGAGTATCGCGGCGGAACTCACAGACCCGCTTCAGCTGAACACGGCACCCTCGCTGCGACGACTGCTGTGGACCGCGTCCAGCGTCACGCGGTGACAGTAGCCCTCCGACCGGCCACCCCGTCCCTGAAGCCGCCCCGGCGCTGGCAGCAATGGCCCGCCGACCTGCCATTCGTCCGCCATGTCGGAGCCGTTAAGAGTGCGACACAGTGCCTCCTGGAACTGCTCGGTGGGACCGCAATCCCGAGCTACCAGGAGGCCCTTCCGCTATGACCCGACCACCGCGGGATCACCCGGACAGGAACGCCTGATCAAGCCTGACGGGTAGGCGGAAGCCTTCAAAGTTCCTGAGGGCCAACGGTGGAGTGGCCATGCGCCGCGTTGAGAGCGCCTGGCCGACTCAACGCATGGAGATGGGCTGCTCAGCCCAAATGGTTTTGCCGGTGCGGGTATAGCGGGTGCCCCATCGCTGGGTAAGTTGAGCGACGAGGAGCAGTGCGGGTGCCGATAAATCATCCGCGCAGCTCAGGCAGCGTGCTGGTATTCGTGGAGGGTTCCGCCGAGTCGGTCTCGTCTGTGGACTTCCAGGTGGGCGAGTTGGGCTTGTTGGGTGATGGGTGTGGGTAGCGGGCGGCAGGGGGCGGCTTGTTCCAGGGCTCTGTGCGGGCGGTGCTCGTTGTAGAAGGATTCGTACTCGCGCAGGGCGTGAAGGAGGTGGCTCTGGTTCCAGATCAGGGTCCGGTCCAGGAGTTCGGCGCGGCAGGTCTGTATCCAGCGCTCCATGACCGAGTTCATCCGGGGTATCCGAATGCCGGTGGTGACGACCTTGAGACCGGCATCGGTCATCAGGGCGTCGAAGGCGGCTGTGAACTTCGAGTCGCGGTCGCGGATCAGGAACCGTGCCCTGCTGCCCGCGTCTTCGAGGTCCATGAGGAGGTTGCGTCCGAGCTGCACGATCCAGTCCCCGGTGGGGTGTGCCGTGGCGCCGAGGACCCTGATACGACGGGTGGTGTGCTCGATGACAGCGAAGACGTACAGGCGCGCCCCCGTCAGCGTGCGGACTTCGAAGAGATCACAGGCGAGAAGGGCCTTGGCCTGGCTGCGGAGGAAGTCGGCCCAGGTGGTGCTCTGCCGTTCGGGTGCGGGGCGGATTCCGTGCTCGCGGAGGATCTCCCAAACCGTGGAGGCGGCGACCTTGATCCCCAGCGCCGCGAGTTCGCCGTGGATCCGGCGATACCCCCACGAGGCATTCTCCCTGGCCAGGCGCAGGACCAGGGCACGGATCGACCGGATGGTGCGAGGGCGTCCACGTCGCCTGGGTACGCAGGTCGCGGCATGGCGCCGCCTGAGCAGCTCACGATGCCAGCGCAACACTGTGTCGGGGCGGACCAGGAGCAGAAGGTGCCGCAGTCTGTCTTTGGGGAGGTGGTGGAGCAGGCCGGCGAGGACGGCACGGTCGCTTTCGGTGAGGGTCGGCTTGCCGACCTGGCGCTGCAGGACCAGCAGTTGGTGCCGGAGTGCGAGGATCTCGATGTCCTTCTCTTTGTCGCTCATCGGCAGGAGGCGTAGGACCGCCAGGGCATTGGTCGCGGCGAGGTAGGCCAAACGCAGCAGCACGGCACATCATGATGCCGCCGGTGCGTTGGGCAGGAGAAGACGCCTGGGCCAGCTCATGCAGAGCCGAAGATTACTGATCAAGCCCCCCACCTGCATGGATGATTTTTCGGCACCCGCAGAGCTGCCATCCCTTGATTGACTCCCGTCGAGGATCGACTCTACGGCCAGGACGGTGGGCAACCGAGCCCGCACCGGATGTCATGGACTGTGACCCATCACCATCCCATGCGCTTGCGACCAGGCAGACGTCACCGAGGACGTGGCCAGTTATGCAGAACACGCCTTCGACGTGGGGGCTTTCCTGGGTCATTTCGACCTGACTGCCGCTGAGTTTGCTTGCCCGACATACCCGCGCCTGTCGGGACCGACAGCCGCCAGCCCATGCTTGGCACACTATTTTCTGCGCCGAGACACCCAGTCGACTGTCTCGCCACTGCGCCGTGGAGCCGGATACGGCGCTCACGCCCTGGGAGTGCCCCATCTGCACGCGGACGTCAAGGGGCTTTGCCCCGCCTTGACCCGGCAGGCAACTCGCGCCCCGGACACCCGAGCCCCGACTGCCTGCAGAAACGGGCCGACCAAGGCCGTCAGCCCCCACCTCCCCCCTGTCGCATAGGGAGCACGACACCACGCTCCCACCTCGAAAGGGGGTCGAGAGCCGACAAGGGGTCCTTATACCTCTCGATGCAGAGAGCATCCGAATCGATCAGGTGACATCGGGGGCCTGTGGTTGACGACGGCGCACAGGGACTCGGTACGGCGCTGTAGGTCTACCGGATCGGGTGACGGACGAATCGGGCACCGTTGACACGTCTGCGAGTTGGGAGCACGAGGGCTCCCAGAGGGCTCCCCATTGCTCCCAGCCCGGAAACGGTTAAGGCCGCTTCCGCTACCCGCGGAAACGGCCTCCGACCTGCGATGATGCTGGTCGGGACGACAGGATTTGAACCTGCGACCCCTTGACCCCCAGCCCAGCGACCACTCTTGGTAGCCAACCGTTTCACTCTGTAGCGGTCCGCTCGGGGCGGTACGGAGCGATACACCGCCAGTCACAGAGGGAGCCCCGCACGCGCGTCACCGCCGTCGACAGCGGCGCCAACATTCACACTGCCGCAGAGGCCGAGGGGGCCGTTCACGTCGCAGGGTCGACATGTGATCCTCGTCGACACCGCCTCCACCTCCCACACCCACACTCCATTCCCGCAGAGACGATTCGCAAGCCAGCCCGATGGAGTCCCGCGCGGCATCGGTATATGATTTTTGGTATGGGTGAGCGGTACGAAATCGAGCTTGAAGCGGAAGTCCAGCAGTGGCTGGACTCGCTCCCACCCGCCGACTACCTGCGCGTGATGAAGCTGGCCGACTTCCTCGCCGACCATGCCGAGACACTCGGCGAACCCCAGACCCGCCACCTGGGCGGCAAGCTACGCGAACTACGGTTCTCCCTGCACCGCCGCGAACAACGCATCACCTACTGGCTCGCCCCCGCCCGGCGCATCGTCATGCTGACCGTGTTCCACAAGACCCGCATGCGCGAAACCGCAGAAGTCGACCGCGCCCACGCAGCACAGCAACGGTGCGAAGCCAAACACCGCCCCGCCAACAGCCACGAGATCTACGACCGCAACGTGAAGGAGGAAGAACTGTGAACCACTCCACATGGAAGACCCGCCGAACCAAGGAACTGGCCAACGAGGAGACCGGTCTCGCCCCCCAGGCTCAGCAGATCTACGACGAAACCGGGCTGGCCATCGAAATCGGCCGCACCGTCTACCAGCGCCGCACCGAACTGGGCTGGTCCCAGACCGAACTCGCCCGCCGCGCCGGCATGACCCAACCCGCCATCGCCCGCCTCGAAACCAGCCTCACCCTCCCCTCCACCCGCACCCTCCTGCGCGTAGCAACCGCCCTGGGCCAGCCCCTCCACATCACCATCGGCCACGCAGCCTGACCAGGAACGACGAGTTTCCGAACGGCACACGACCGGACGGGACCGGTGCTTGGTGCCACTTCCAGCGCACCAGACGACGGTGCCAGGTCAGCAGCGTGCCCGGGGTGACCAGCCGATGGCGGCGTACGGCGGGTGGGAGGTGCCGTGCGAGAGCGCAGAGCACGCCACGATCAGCCCAGGAGAGCCGCGGCCGTTCGATCTGCCAGCGAAGCACAGCGACCTCATGACGAAGCGCAAGGATCTCGGCGTTGCTCGCGGCGGGCGATCGGCCCAGCAAGAGGAAGCAGCCCAGCAGTCGGCAGAAGATCAGGTAGCGCAATCGCAGACCCACGATCACTGATCATGCCCATACTTGAGCGATCGAAAAGCCCCAGGTCAACCACCATGCGGCAATAAAGACACCCTTCACGGACGTTGATCTGGAACCAACGACATCTCCTCGCCACCCTGCGCGAGTTCGAGCAGTTCTACAACGGACACCGACCACACCAGGGCATCGCGAACGCCAGGCCGCTGCACCCATTGCCCCCGCCGATCGACGATCCGGACACGTTAGCTCACCTCAAGATACGTCGACACGATCGCCTCGGCGGTATCCTCCACGAGTACCGGCATGCGGCGTGACCTGCATGGATGACGTTTCCGGCAAGGGCAATGTCCGGCGGGGCAGGTGGCCTTCTCGGCTTCCCAGTCGATGGTGAAGTCGGTGGCGGCGAAGCCTGCCTGGGCTTTGGCCTGCCGGGAGGTGTCCAGCAGGACTGGTGTGATCAGTGCGATGCCGTAGGTTTTGACCGAGCCGTGGATGAGTTCGGCGGTGGCGTAGCCGGAGTCGAGGTAGTGCTCATCGGGAAGCAGCCCGCGTTGCTGGAGCGCGTGGTGGACTGCGGGGAGAGTCTTGCTGTCCGGCACTGTGGAGTGGGTGGTGGCGATGTTCGTGATCAGGTTCGGGCGTGTGCGTGCCGCTTCGGGAGCGGAGGTGCCGGTCTCGCTGATGTGAAGCTTGTAGCCGTTCCAGAACATGTCGCGTTTGGCGGACCATCGGGCATCGGTGTCATACGGCGAGGACAGACGTAGGTGGCCGGGCGGTCGGCCGTCACCGCCCTCATCGGTCTTCTCCCGCCGCTTGACGACCTCGCGGCCGCCTCGGGTGGTGGTGCGGGTGTAGTTCTGCAGCAGCACGCACCGCAGAACCTGCACCGCGGGCAGCTCGCGCAGCCAGCCCGGAGAGCTGGAGTGGTAGACCGCGCCCAGCAGGGCGAAGCCGTCCCGGGCGAAGTCCACGGCCAGTTTCTGCTGCCTGGCCCGGGAAGTGGGCAGGCGCCAGCTGTCCACCCGCGGTCCGTACCGCCTGCTCCATGAAGCCACGTCCACCGCCTGGGCTACCCAGTCCGGATCCGCGCAGGTCAGCGCTTCCAGTGCGGCGCGAACCGCTTCCCCGGCCAGTTCCAGCCGGTTCAGGGCCCGCACCGCCGCGGCCACGTGGGTGGAGTCCGTGCGCTGCTTGCCTCCTTGGGCCAGCAGGCCTTGTTTCGACCAGCCTGGCCACCAACAAGTCCAGCACCTTCTCTTCCAGGCCATGGGCGGCGACCCGGGTGCGGAACTGGGAGAGGACACTGAAGTCGAAGCCGGGATCCTCCAGGCCCAGTCCGAGCGCGTAGGACCACGAGAGTTTGTCCCGCACCGCTTCAGCAGCCTGTCGGTCGGTCAGGTTCTCCGCCATCTGCTCCACCGTGACCAGTGCCAAGCGGCCCGGTGACCAGCCACGCGGCCCTGTTACCGCGAACGCTTCCGTGAACTCGGCATCTGCGAACAACTCACCGAGCCGATCACGTACCGCGACCGGTAGCGGCACCTGACGGCCGGAGTACTTCGCCCGCACCGCCCGAGCCACCTCCGGCGCCGGCTCCGGCCACAACCGCGGCTCCATCAACACCGGGCCCCTCCCGCTCCGTGACCGGGAACGAGAAAGACCGGCCACCAGACCAGCCTGCCGCAACAATCAACACCCCGACCAGCACAAACGGTAAATGGGCAACAGGATCGTGTCGCTTGCCAAGAACCCCATCCGCGCTGATGGGAAGCGGTGAGCGGGTTGTTCGGACTTCGACGGCGATCGCTTGATCCTACCCTCTCGCGTGGGTATCGATCGCGCGGAATGATGTTCGGTCGTGCTGCTGCGACTGGGCTACCTGGCTGTGACTCACGCGTTCGCGATGCTCCGCCTGCTGCCTACGAGCGACCTGTGGGACTCTGTCGCCCGATTCGGTCGACCTGGCCCAACCGGTAGGCCGCTGACGCTGAATGCTCAGGTCACGCTGGTCGAATCGGGCCTCACCGCGAATCGGGCGACAGAGTCCCACAGGTACTGCGCCTGATACCGAAGGGGCCGCCCAGGCAAGATGCCTGTGCGTGCGCCACGCCGCGCCCCCGCGATCCGTGTGCGGCTCAGGGCGTCCGGAGCGTCGCCAGATAGGTGGACACCAGTGTGCGGGCCCAGTCGGCGGAGGCAGGCTCGGGGGTGAAAATGGCGCGGTAGTAGAGCGGGCCGAGGAGGAAGTCCGCCGCGGTCTCCACGTCGAGTGCCGTCCCCCCGCGGTCCTGTTCGCGCCGGATGATCGCGCCGAGCTGGCGGTGGCGGTCCTCGACGCAGGCGCAGCCGCCCGCCGGGCCGGAGCCGATGGTCGCCCGCATGAGGGCGAGCGTGTCCGGGTCGGCGACGTCGGTGACCACATCGGCGAGCCAGCGCTGGAGGTCGCCGGCGAGGGAGCCGGAGTCGGGGACGACCAGGTCACCGGTGAAGCGGCTGGTGGCGACGTCGTTGAGTAGCTGGGCGGCGGACCCCCAGCGCCGGTACAAGGTGGTGGGGTGCACGCCGGCGCGCGCGGCCACGGCGGGCAGGGTCAGGGTCTCCGCATCCTCCTCGGCGAGGAGTTCTGCGACGGCACGGTGGACGGCCGCCCGCACCTTCGCGGAGCGGCCGCCAGGACGTACCTGGGTCGACGAGTCAGCCATGGGGAAATTATCGCACTGATCATTGCGTTAGTGGTAGCGTCCCAAACGCATCGATCACTGCTTTTGGAGTCGCGTCGTGTCCGGTCCCGCCCCGTCCCAGCTCCAGCCCTCCCCGCCGCCCACCGCCCGGGTGGCGCCACCGGAGGAGAGGCGACGACGGCTGAGCCGTCCCGTCGCCTTCGCCTCCCTCGCGGTCGTCTTCGTGCTGTTCATGGCCGCCTCCAGCGCGCCCTCCCCGCTCTATGTCGTCTACCAGCAGGAATGGCACTTCTCCGCCACCACCCTTACCACGGTCTTCGCCGTCTACGTGCTCGGCATGATCGGGGCGCTGCTCGTCCTCGGCGCCCTCTCCGACCACCTCGGCCGCCGTCCGGTCCTGCTCTCCGCGATCGCCCTCGAAGCGGTCTCGATGGTCCTGTTCCTCACCGCGGGCAACGTCGGCCTGCTGCTGACGGCACGCTTCATCCAGGGCATCGCCACCGGGGCCGCCATGACCACGCTCGGCGCCGCCCTGTCCGACCTCAACCCCGCGCACGCCCCGCACCGGGCGGGCCTCGTCACGGGCACCGCACCCACCTTCGGACTCGGACTGGGCTCGCTCGGATGCGGGCTCCTCATCGAATACGGGCCGCACCCCACCCGCCTCGTCTACGTGCTGCTGCTCCTCGCCCTCGTGGTGGCCGGCGCCCTCCTGTCGGCCCTGCCCGAGACCTCGCTGCGCCGCCCCGGCGCCGCCCGCTCGCTCCAGCCCCGCCTGCGGATCGCCCCCCACCTGCGGGCCGACCTGCTGAGCCTGGTCCCGATCCTCATCGCGAGCTGGGCGCTCGGCGGCCTCTACCTCTCCCTGGGCCCGTCCGTCGCCGTCGGCCTGTTCGGCCTCTCCAGCCACGTCGTCGGCGGACTCGTGGTCACCCTGCTCACCGGCCCGGCCTTCGTCACCGCTCTCGCCCTGCGCGGCTGGCCCGTCGGACGGACCCTCGCCGTCAGCGCGACCCTGCTCCTCGTCGGCACGGCCGTCGCCCTGACCGGTGTGGAGGAGCACTCCCTGACCGCGGCTGCGCTCGGAACCGCGATCGCGGGCGTCGGCTTCGGCGGCTCCGCCCTCGCCAGCTTCGGCACCCTGGCCCGGATAGCCCGCCCCGCCGAACGCAGCGAGCTGCTCTCCGTCGCCTTCGTCATCTCCTACCTGGCCTTCAGCATCCCGGCCGTGATCGCCGGCATCGCCGCCACGCACGCCGGTCTGCAGGACACGTTCGTCACCTACGCGGCGACGGTCGCCGCCCTCTGCGCCCTCGCCCTGCTCGCCCAGCGCCTGCGCGCGACCCGCACCCCCGCGACCGGAGGTGTTCCCCAGGCGTGAGGAACCGCCCGGGAACCGGTCGCCGCGGCCCGCTCGAGGCCGCGGCGAGCGCGGTGCGTCGGACGTTCGGTTGCCGTCCGCCCGGTCTCAGCCCGGCCGGGAGGCGTTCGCGACGCGCTGGTTGTGCACCCGGAGGCGGACCACGGCGGCGTTCAGCAGCGGAGCGGACAGGTCGAGTCGCTTCGCCGCACGGGCAAGGGAGGCCAGGACGTGCTCGACCTCCGTGGGCCGCACGTCCAGGACGTCCCGGTACATCGACGGGGCGAAGGGCGAACCCTCCTGCGTCACGGTGGCCTGCAGCGCGACGTAGGCGGCGTCGGGCGCCGGACACGGCGGCGGCCTCGGCGAGGACCGCGTCGGCGAACCCCTTGCCGCCGCTCACCGCCGCCACGTCACCGATGGTGCCCTGCGCGATGCAGGTGATGGTGGTGGTCGTGGCGATGAAGACCCACTTGTGCCACATCGACGTGAGGATGCGGTCGGAGACCTGGACGTCGAAGCCGACGACGTCCAGCGCGGCGGCCGTGTCGCGTAGACGGGCCGTGTGCCCTCCGTCGAGTTCGCCGATCTCGAGGCTCGCGCCCGGTGCCGACACGGTGGTCGCGCCGTCCGGGGTGAGCTGCGCCGCGACCTTCACGACGGCTCCGAGGACGGCTGAGGGGAACTGGGTGTCGATCACGTCGAGGTGGTCGATGCCGTTGAGGAAGGGGACGATCGCAGTGCGCGGGCCGACCGCCGGCTTGAGGTCCTGGAGGCCAGCTTCGAGGGAACCGGCTTTCACGGTCAGCAGGACCAGGTCGTAGGGACCGTCGAGTTCCGTGGCGGTGACCAGCTTCGGCTCCAGGCGTTCGGATCCCTCCAGTGTGGTGATGCGCAGCCCGTCGGCGCGCAGTTCGGCGGCGCGACGGGGGCGGACCAGGAACGTCACGTCGCGTGCCGCGCGGGCGAGTCGGGCGCCGAAGTAGCCGCCGGTGGCACCTGCGCCCACGATGAGGATGCGTGTCATGTCTCCGTGTCCTTCACTGCGTTGCCGAGGGGCGGAGGCTCCAGCGGGTGTGTGGGTGAGTGCTTCAGCGCGGTTCGGTGAGCGGGGTGGCCGGGGCCCCCGCCGGGGCGGCGGTCTCGCGTGTGCGGGTGGCGGTACGGGTGATCCGCACGCCGACGACGGCCGTCGCGACGCTCAGCGCCGCCGCCACCAGCCTGTGGGTGCCGGAATCTGGGCTCTTGCAAGATTTTCGTG
>NZ_MUNE01000433.1 GCF_002154605.1 Streptomyces milbemycinicus
GACTGGGCCCTGCGCCGGAGCGCCGTGGCCCGGAAGCACGACGCCGCCCTGCGGGGGCAGCGCACCCGCGCCCTGCCCGGGAACGGCCGCGCCGGGCTGCCCACCGGCCTGCCCGGACCAGCCAGGCTGCCCCTGCTGTCCCGGCTGTCCTTGCTGCCCGGGCGCCGCCGTACCGCTGCTCTGCTTCGGCGCGCCACGCCCGAGGGCGCGGATCGTCATCGTGCCGTCGTCCCGCGTGGGCGCGCCGCCGCCCGCCCCCGAACCGGTCTGGCCGGGCCGGATCGCGCGGATGGAGATCGTGCCGTCCCCGCCTGTCGTACGCCCGCCGCCGGGCGCGTCCGTATCACCGCTCGCGCCCACGCCAGGGGCACCCGCGCCGGGGCCCGGCTCCGCCGGGGGCAGCTCCGGAGCGCGCCGTGCGGGCGGCAGGGCCTGCGCGCCCGCGGGACCGCCGGCGCCACCAGAACCGCCGGCACCCCCAGCCCCGCCAGGCCCGCCGGGACCACCGGGACCGCTGGTGGCCCGGCGCGGATCCGGCACCCCCGGCCTCACGGGCCCACCGGAAGCCGGGCCTCCGGCCCCCGCTCCCGGCTCCGCCGGGTTCGAGCCCCAGGAGACGCGGCGGTCCTGCTCCCCGCCGAAACCGGACTGCCGGGCCGCATCCGCCTGCCAGGCCGACGCGGGCTCCGGCCGGGTGCCGTGCAGCCGCTGCGGATCGTTCCAGTCCATACCGACCGGAGCCGCGCCGGACGCGCCCTGGGCCGGCGGCACCGGCTCGGGCCCCGGCCCGCTCCGTACGTCCATCTCACCGCGCGGCCGCAGCTCCGGCAGCGCCCGTCCGCCGCTGTCTCCGGCGGGACCGGTAGAACCCGCAGCAGGACCAGCGGCAGGGGCCTCGTCGAGATACATGGGCCCGGTCTCGTCCGGCACCGGGGCCGTGACCTGCGTATGGGTCACCCCGGGCGGCGGCGCGGGCATGGCCTCGCCGTCGATCGGCGCGGGCCGACTGGTGCCGGGCACCCAGGCGGCGCCGTTCCAGTAACGGATATAGCCAGGGATGGACGGATCCGGATAAAAGCCAGGAAAGGAGGTGCCGTCCGCGGATCCTGAGGTAGGGGCGCTCATGATCTCCGATGTCCCGTATCTGCTCGGCCGTGCTGTGCTGCGCCGCGCCTGTGCGGTGCGTCGCGGTGGGGGGCGACAAGCAGTCTGCCGTACAAGACCCGCAGTGCAACACGGAGCGCGCTGTCAAGGTCTATCAGACCGGCCCGAGGCCCGTACCCGTCCTGGGTGGGCACCACTCTCCCGTGCGAGCGCGACGCCACCGTACGAGCGGACGCCCCGCGCCGTACGGGCCGACCGCTGCCGCCCCCTACACCGGCTCGCCCCCGCCGTACACCGGCCGGCCCCCGGCTGGGTCCGGCCCGCCTAGGTCCAGCAGACCTACGTTGACACGGCCGCGAGCCTTTCCGGCCGCGAATACTGGAAGCCATGGACCGCAACACCGAGCTCAGCGAGTTCCTGCGGACCCGCAGGGCTCGGCTGCGCCCTGAGGACGCGGGCGTGAACATGACTGCCCCAGGCCGCCGCCGGGTGCCGGGGCTGCGCCGCGAGGAGCTGGCGCATCTGGCCGGGGTCAGCACCGACTACTACACCCGGCTGGAACAGGGCCGCCATCTGAATGTCTCGGAGGCGGTGCTGGACGCCGTCGCGCGCGCCCTGCAGCTGAACGACACCGAGCGTGCGTACCTCTTCGAGCTGGCCAAGCCGAAGCCCCGCCGCGCCCAGCGCCGCCGGCCGCTCCGCCCCCAGCGGGTGCGGCCCGGGGTGTACCGCATGCTGCAGATGCTGGAGGGGGTCTCGCCCGCCTTCGTGCTCGGGCGCGGGGGCGATGTGCTGGCCTCCAACCGGCTGGCCCGCGCGCTGATCATCGACTTCGACGCGCTGCCGTACCGCGAGCGGAACATGACCCGCTTTATGTTCCTCGACCCGGCGGCCCGCGAGCTGTACCGCGAGTGGGACAAGTACGCGTCGGAAATGGTGGCCGGTCTGCGACTCCAGACGAGCCGCTACGCCGACGACCCCGGCCTCACCGAGCTGGTCGGCGAGCTGACGATCAAGAGCCCGGAGTTCCGTACGTGGTGGGCCGACCACAACGTGCGGGAGAAGTCGCACGGCGTGAAGCTCTACCACCACCCGGTGGTCGGGGACATGACACTCGCCTACGAGAACGTGACCTTCCCCGGCGATGACGATCAGGCGATGTGCATTTACACGGTCGAGCCCGGATCCCCCTCCGAGGCAGCGCTGCAGCTACTCGCGAACTGGACCGCGACCGCGCCCCCCGACCGTGCCTCGTCCTCTTCCCCCTCTCCCTCCTCCATATCCCAAAACCCCGTTCACGGAGATCACTGATATGACCACCAGCGTCACCGCGTACGCTGCCCCTGCCCCCAAGGCCCCGCTGGAGCGCACCACCATCGAGCGCCGCCCGGTCGGCGAACACGACATCCTGATCGAGATCGCGTACGCCGGCATCTGTCACTCCGATATCCACCAGGCCCGCGAGGAGTGGGGCAGCGCCCTGTTCCCGATGGTCCCGGGCCATGAGATCGCGGGCATCGTCACCGAGGTCGGCTCCGGCGTCACCAAGTACGCCGTCGGCGACCGGGTCGGCGTCGGCTGCTTCGTCGACTCCTGCCGCGAATGCGAGAACTGCCTGGCGGGCGACGAGCAGTACTGCCTCAAGGGCGAGGTGGCGACGTACAACGGCAAGGCGTACGACGGCTCCCCCACCTACGGCGGCTACAGCACCCACATCGTCGTCGACGAGAACTACGCCGTGCGCATCCCCGACGGCCTCTCCCTCGACGTCGCCGCCCCGCTGCTGTGCGCCGGCATCACCCTCTACTCCCCCCTGGACCACTGGAACGCCGGCCCCGGCAAGAAGGTCGCCATCGTCGGCCTCGGCGGCCTCGGCCACATGGGCGTCAAGATCGCCCACGCCATGGGCGCGGAGGTCACCGTCCTCTCCCAGTCCCTCCGCAAGAAGGACGACGGGCTGCGGCTGGGCGCCGACCGCTTCTACGCGACCAGCGACGAGTCGACTTTCGCCGAGCTGGCCGGCACCTTCGACCTCATCATCAACACGGTCTCGGCGAACATCCCGCTGGACGCGTACCTCTCGCTGCTCAAGCGGGAGGGCACGATGGTGCACGTGGGCGGCCCGGAGTTCCCGAGCTCGTTCAACCAGTTCTCGCTGATCATGGGCCGTAAGTCGATGGCGGGCTCGAAGATCGGCGGCATCCGGCAGACGCAGGAGATGCTGGACTTCTGCGCGAGGCACGGGTTCGGCGCGGAGATCGAGGTGATCACGGCCGACCGGATCAACGAGGCTTACGAGCGGGTCGTGAGCAGCGATGTGCGGTACCGGTTCGTGATCGATATCGCGTCGCTGAAGGGCTAGTAGGTGGTTTGGTCGGTCTTCGTGGCTATGGTCGCCACGAAGACCGACCATGCGTTTGCGGAGAATATGAGGGTGGGGCCGTCGGGGTTCTTGCTGTCACGGACGGGGACGATGCCGGGGAGGTTGTCGGCGACCTCTAGGCAGTCGCCGCCGGTGGGGTTGCTGTAGGTGGACTTACGCCACGTGGCCGCACCTCGGAAGCCCTCCGCAACTTCGAGGCAGTCACCACCGCCTCCGTTGCTGTAGGTGGACTTACGCCACCTAGCAGCGCCAGGAAAGTCTTCGGCGACTTCGAGGCACTCGCCGCCCGTCGCGTTGCTGTAGGTGGACTTGCGCCATCTAGCAGTGCTCAGTTCGGCTCGCATCGGTTGAAGTCCTCCATCGCCTGTCGGATTAGGGCAGTTGACGCAGCTGTGGGCAGCGCCATGGCGCGTACCAAATCGTATCGATAGGCGTGCCTTGCCACAGCGGTCGCGTCCTCGACCAACTCGCCCGAGATGCCTTCCAGGTAGGCCACATCCGGCCTGTTCTGGAAGGACAGCAAGGTCAGTGAGCCGCCCAGGGGGTGCCCACCAGCAGCGAACGGCAGCACCTGGATCTCGATGTTCGGAGCCTCCGAAGCCTCGGCCAAGCGCGCCAGTTGCTCACACATAACCTCGGCTCCCCCGACAGGCCGCCGCAGCACCGACTCGTCCAATACGACCCACAGAAGCGGTGACCCCGCTCGGCCGAGGAGGCTCTGCCGGTCAATCCGGACCCGCACCGTCTCTTCGATCTCGCTCGCCGTACACCAGGGGTGCCCGAGGTGCACAATCTCACGGGCGTAAGCCTCGGTCTGCAGCAGGCCCGGGACATACTGCCCCATGTACTTGCGCATCACATTCGCCCGAGCCTCGTACTGCACGAACTTCCGAGCCCAGTCCACGAGGGGCGTCCTCCTGACGTGCTCCCACAGGTCACACAGATCCCCATCCGCCCCCAGCACCGCATCCAACACGTCGTTCACGTCCTTCGGCGGGATCTCCTTCCCCAGCTCGAACTGCGCGATCCGGCTGTGCGCGATCGGAACCTTCTCCCCCAGCTCCCGCTGCGTCCACCCCGCACGCAACCGCAGCTTGCGAAGCTTCGCGCCGTACAGCGCGGCCAGTGACGTAGACGGGTCAAGTTCCTTCGGCGCAGGCATCGTCGCCCCCGTTTCCGATCTCGCACCACGAAAACCGCAGGTCTATCCACTGTAGCGCCGCTCCGTAAGCATGGAGGCACAGACAGCAACACCCCCAGGAAAGGCAGACGCAGTGAGCGGCCACCGATACGAAACACTCCCCCGCACTCTCAAACTGACCGGCGATGTGCGGCTGCACGACGGTCAGTTCGTCGTCGGGGTCCGCGTGCTGCGGGGCGAGGTGTACATGGCCACCGAGCTGGCGCACATCTCGATCGACGACGCGTCGCTGATGAACGCCCAGCTGACCCGCCTGCTCAACGAGCGCGCCTTCCCCGGCATGGACCAGCGGCAGCGGGACCGGGAACGAGCACGGTGGGGACTCTGATGCCCGACCAGAAGAACGAAACCCCCAGCCCCGACCCCAACCTTGGCCAGAACGCCAAGCGCGACGAGCTGAAGGAGATCATCCGGAAGCTCAACAAGTGGTCCTCGGGTGGAGGCGGACGACGCAGTACAACTTAAGTCGATCAGGCGCAGACCATCGGCTGACGACAGGAGGCGCCGCCACTCCCGAAACTGGTGGTGGGTCGCAGACAGCGGGCCCGGACACCAGGGGGAAACACCATGCGGGGCAGGGGAATCAGCCGGGCGCGTTTTCTGGCAGGGGCGGGGGCCGTGGG
>NZ_MUNE01000434.1 GCF_002154605.1 Streptomyces milbemycinicus
AGGCGCGGGCGCTGCTGAGGGTCGCGGCGCGGATGTGCGCACGGGGGCACATCCGGCTGGTGGGGACGGTGGCGGAGCCGCCGGTGGCGGAGGAGCCGGGTGCAGAGGAGGGGGCTGGGGCGACAGTGGTACACCTGGGGTGTGAGCGAGGCACGAGAGTACCGACAGCCCGATGAGTCGCGGCCCGATGAGTCGCGGCTCGATGAGGCGCAGGCCGGGGAGTCACAGGCCGGGGAGTCGCAGGCTGAGGGGGCACGGGCTGAGGGGTCGCAGGCCGAGGGGCGGGATGTGCGGGCGCTGCAGCTTCGGCTGGCCGCGTTCGCCGCGGCGCGCGACTGGCAGCCGTACCACACGCCCAAGAACCTGGCGACGGCGCTGAGCGTCGAGGCGTCGGAGCTGGTGGAGATCTTCCAGTGGCTGACGCCCGAGGAGTCGGCGCGGGTGATGGAGGAGTCGGGGAGCGCGGCCCGGGTCGAGGACGAGGTCGCCGACGTGTTGGCGTATCTGCTCCAGTTCTGCGAGGTGTTGGGGATCGACGCGCTGGCGGCTCTCGCGGCCAAGATCGACCGCAATGAGGTCCGTTTTCCGGCCACCAGGCGTTAGGGATCTTCGTTTCGTCACTCTCTGTAGTGATGAAGTTATCCACAACGTAACTGTTGTCAACAGATTCCTGAATTCCCCTAGCTTTTCTGCCTGTTAGTCATCACTCTGGGTAGTGGAGGAGTGACGGGTGTGGGAAGTCCGTTTGAGAGGGGAGCGGGGCATGGATGCGATGCGGCTGATCGGTGTCACGCGGCACGCTCTGGCGCAGGCCGGGACCGTGCATGACATCGTGGCCGAGGCCTGGCAGATACAGGCGCTCGCGGAGGCGATCGGTGGCCATTTCGTGGTGAGTGGTCCGGCGGCCGCGCGTGCGGAGGCGCGCGGCCTGTGCGAGGCGGGAAACAGGGCGCGCGGCGCCCTGTTCCACCCCGCACTGCATCACCCGGCCTTGCACAGCGGGGGCTTACGGGCCGGCCAGCTGTCCGAGGTGAGGGATCCGAGGGAGGTGCTGCTGGCGCTTGGCGATCTGCTCGCGGAGGCGGGTTTCGCGCTGGTCGGCGTCGCCTCCAACACAGACGAGGAGGCGCTGTACTGGCAGTGCGTCGAGGCGATCGACGCGGCGGACGAGGCGAGGGACCGGGTGCACGGGATGCTCAGGCACATGACGGTGCTGGAGTGGGGTGGCGCGGCATGACAGTGCAGGATGGGATCCATGGATCTGCGAATCTTCACCGAGCCCCAGCAGGGGGCGAGCTACGACACCCTGCTCTCCGTCGCCAAGGCCACCGAGGATCTGGGCTTCGATGCCTTTTTCCGCTCCGATCATTACATGAAGATGGGAGACGTCGACGGGCTGCCCGGCCCCACCGACGCGTGGATCACCCTGGCCGGGATCGCCCGCGAGACCCGGCGGATCCGGCTCGGCACCCTGATGACGGCCGCGACCTTCCGGCTGCCCGGCGTGCTCGCGATCCAGGTCGCGCAGGTGGACCAGATGTCCGGTGGCCGTGTGGAGCTGGGCCTGGGCGCGGGCTGGTACGAGGAGGAGCACCGGGCGTACGGCATCCCCTTCCCGGCGGAGAAGTTCGCCAGGCTGGAGGAGCAGCTGGCCATCATCACCGGTCTGTGGCGCACACCGGTCGGCGAGACCTTCGGATACGAGGGGGCGCACTACCAGCTCGCCGACTCGCCCGCGCTCCCCAAGCCCGCCCAGGACCGGGTGCCCGTGCTGATCGGTGGCCACGGCAAGACCCGCACCCCCCGCCTCGCGGCGCAGTACGCGGACGAGTTCAACATGCCCTTCGCCTCGGCGGAGGACAGTGAGCGGCAGTTCGGGCGGGTGCGGGCGGCGGCCGAGGCCGCGGGCCGCAAGGGCGACGACCTGGTGTACTCCAACGCGCTGGTGGTCTGCGTGGGCAAGGACGACGCCGAGGTCGCCCGGCGGGCCAATGCCATCGGACGCAAGGTGGACGAGCTGAAGGAGAACGGTCTGGCGGGTTCGCCGGCCGAGGTCGTCGACAAGATCGGCCAGTATGCGCAGGCCGGCTCGTCGCGGATCTATCTCCAGATTCTGGACCTCGACGACCTCGACCACCTGGAGCTGATCTCCTCGCAGGTCCAGGCCCAGCTGGGCTGAACCACCCGCCGGACGCGCGCCGGGCCACGAGCGCGACCGCGGGCAACGCCCGGCGACACCGCACGACCGCACCACCGCACCACCCTGAGCAAGGAGCACCCGTGATGTCTGCCCGCCGTACGCCACTGGCCGCCGCCCTGGAGCGTGGGCCGCTCGTCCTCGACGGCGGGCTGTCCAATCAGCTGGAGGCGCAGGGCTGCGATCTCTCCGACGAGCTGTGGTCGGCCCGGCTGCTGGCCGACGACCCGCGGCAGATCGAGGAGGCCCATGCGGCGTATGCGCGGGCGGGCGCACGGGTGCTGATCACCAGCAGCTATCAGGCGACCTACGAGGGCTTCGCCCGCCGGGGCGTGCTGGAGAAGGAGGCCACGGCGCTGCTGGAGCGCAGCGTGGAGCTGGCGCGCCGGGCGGCCGAGGGCGCGGGCGGCACCGTCGACCGGCCGGTGTGGGTGGCCGCCTCCGTCGGTCCGTACGGGGCGATGCTGGCGGACGGCAGCGAGTACCGCGGGCGCTATGGGCTGAGCGTCGGCGAGTTGGAGCGGTTCCACCGGCCGCGGATCGAGGCGCTGGCCGCGGCCGGGCCCGATGTGCTGGCGCTGGAGACGGTGCCGGACGCCGACGAGGCCGAGGCGCTGCTGCGGGCGGTCGAGGGCTGCGGGATACCGGTGTGGCTGTCGTACAGCATCGCGGGAGAGCACACCCGGGCCGGGCAGCCGCTGCGCGAGGCGTTCGCCCTGGCGGCGGGGAACGACCAGGTGCTGGCCGTGGGCGTCAACTGCTGTGAGCCGGGCGACGCCGACCGGGCCGTGGAGGTCGCCGCGACGACCACAGGCAAGCCGGTGGTGGTGTATCCGAACAGCGGCGAGGAGTGGGACGCCAAGGCCCGCGGCTGGCGCGGCCGGGCGACGTTCGACCCGGCGCGGGTGAAGGCGTGGCGCGACGCGGGCGCGCGGCTCATCGGCGGCTGCTGCCGGGTGGGGCCGGACCGGATCGCGGAGCTGGCGGCCGTGATGGCCGACGAGCGGAAGTGACTGACATATGAAAACTGACATATGAAAACTGACATGTGAAAGCGGCGAGCGGAAGTGGCCGGCGTCAGTAGCCGGCGGAAGGGGGAGAGC
The DNA here is from genome assembly GCF_002154605.1 of Streptomyces milbemycinicus. Classification (GTDB taxonomy): domain Bacteria; phylum Actinomycetota; class Actinomycetes; order Streptomycetales; family Streptomycetaceae; genus Streptomyces; species Streptomyces milbemycinicus. The sequence continues at coordinate 3,301 of NZ_MUNE01000434.1, forward strand.
ATGGAGCTAAACGATTAGAAACGCGGCGGTGGTCCGGCGATACTCGGACGGGTGTTCCTGACGATAACCACCACCGGTACCGCCGAGAGCCCCGCGACCGACCTCGGGTTCCTGCTGCACAAGCACCCTGATAAGGCGCAGCTGTTCTCGACCTCCCATGGCACGGCGCACGTCTTCTACCCCGAGGCGGACGTCGAGCGCTGTACGGCGGCGCTGCTGCTGGAGGTGGATCCGGTGGCGCTGGTGCGCCGGAGCCGGGGCAAGGGCCGGGGCGGTGCCCCGGACGCGGCCCTCGGGAACTACGTCAACGACCGCCCCTACGCCGCCTCCTCACTGCTCTCCGTCGCCCTCAGCAGTGTCTTCTCCAGTGCCCTCAAAGGCCGCTGCAAGGCGCGGCCCGAGCTGCCGGAGCGGGCGATGCCGCTGCGGATCGAGGTGCCCGCCCTCCCCGCGCGCGGCGGCGCCGAGCTGGTGGTGCGGCTCTTCGAGCCGCTGGGCTGGGCGGTGACTGCCGAGCCGGTTCCGCTGGACGAGCAGTTCCCGCAGTGGGGCGACTCGCGGTACGTACGGCTGGTGCTGGAGGGCGAGCTGCGGCTGGCCGATGCGCTGCGCCATCTGTATGTGCTGCTGCCGGTGCTCGACGACGCCAAGCACTACTGGGTGGCCCCGGACGAGGTGGACAAGCTGATCGACTCCGGCGAGGGCTGGCTGGAGCACCACCCCGAGCAGCGGCTCATCACCAGCCGCTATCTGGCCCGCCGTTGGTCGCTCACACGCAGCGCCCTGGAGCGGCTCGAGCTGGTGCGGCTCGCGGAGGCGGACGACACGGAGGTGGAGGAGATCGACAACGCGGTCGACGAGCGGTCCGACACCGAGGACAAGCCGGTGCCGCTGGCGGTGCGGCGGCGCGAGGCGATCCTCGACGCCCTGCGCTCGGCCGACGCCGCCCGGGTGCTCGACCTGGGCTGCGGGCAGGGGCAGTTGGTGGGCGCCTTGCTCAAGGAGGCGCGGTTCACCGAGATCGTCGGTGTCGATGTGTCGATGCGCGCGCTGAACGAGGCGGCCCGGCGGCTGCGCCTGGACCGGATGGGCGAGCGCCGCTCGGCGCGCGTGAAGCTGCTCCAGGGGTCGCTGGCGTACACCGACAGCCGGCTGCGCGGGTATGACGCCGCGGTGCTCAGCGAGGTGGTCGAGCATCTGGACCCGCCGCGGCTGCCCGCCCTGGAGTACGCGGTGTTCGGCGCCGCCCGGCCCCGTACGGTCGTGGTGACCACGCCGAACGTTGAGTACAACGTGCGCTGGGAGACCCTGCCCGCCGGGCGGGTACGCCACCCCGACCACCGCTTCGAGTGGACGCGGGAGGAGTTCCAGGGCTGGGCGCGGACCGTCGCCGAACGCCATGGATACGCCGTGGAGTTCCGGCCCGTCGGCCCCGACGACCCCGAGGTGGGCCCGCCGACCCAGCTCGCGCTGTTCCGCCTCGGCACCGGGACCGACACAGAAACCACGCCTGAGACCAACACCACGACCGCGAAGGAGACGGCCGCATGACTTCCGCCAAGCGCGGCCTCGCCGTGCCCGACCTGGCCCTCGTCGTCCTCATCGGCACCACCGGCTCCGGCAAGTCCACCTTCGCCCGCCGCCACTTCCTGCCCACCCAGATCGTGTCCTCCGACGTCTGCCGCGGACTGGTCGCCGACGACGAGAACGACCAGAGCGCCACCCCCGACGCCTTCGACCTGCTCCACTACATCGCGGGCAAGCGGCTCGCCGCCGGGCGGCTCACCGTCGTCGACGCGACCAACGTCCAGCCACAGGCCCGCCGCAGCCTGATCGAGCTGGCCCGCGAGCACGACGTACTGCCCGTGGCCATCGTCCTCGACGTGCCGGAGAGCGTCTGCGTGCGGCGCAACGCGGAGCGCCCCGACCGGGTGGACCTGCCCGCCCATGTCATCCCGCGCCAGCGCCGCGAGCTGCGCCGGTCGCTGAAGTCCCTGGAGCGCGAGGGCTTCCGCAAGGTGCATATCCTGCGCGGCGAGGAGGAGGCCGAGACCGCCGGGATCGTCACCGAGCGCCGCTACAACGATCTGCGCCACCTCACCGGCCCGTTCGACATCATCGGCGACATCCACGGCTGCCGCTCGGAGCTGGAAACCCTCCTCGGCAGGCTCGGCTACGCGCTGGACCGCGACCCCCTCGGCCGCCCCGTGGACGCCACCCACCCCGAGGGCCGCACGGCCGTCTTCGTCGGCGACCTCGTGGACCGCGGGCCCGACAGCCCCGGTGTGCTGCGCCTGGTGATGGGCATGGTCGCCTCGGGCGCGGCGCTGTGCGTGCCCGGAAACCACGAGAACAAGCTGGGCCGCTACCTCAAGGGCCGCAACGTCCAGCACACCCACGGCCTGGCCCAGACCATCGAGCAGCTGGAGAAGGAGGACGCCACCGACCCGGCCTTCCGCGACCAGGTGCGGGACTTCATCGCCTCGCTCATCAGCCACTACGTGCTGGACGGCGGCGCGCTGGTGGTCTGCCACGCCGGGCTGCCCGAGAAGTACCACGGCCGCACCTCCGGCCGGGTCCGCTCGCACGCGCTGTACGGCGACACGACCGGCGAGACCGACGAGTTCGGCCTGCCCGTGCGCTACCCGTGGGCCGAGGACTACCGCGGCCGGGCCGCCGTGGTCTACGGCCACACCCCGACCCCGCGGGCGTCCTGGCTGAACAACACCATCTGCCTGGACACCGGCTGTGTCTTCGGCGGCCGGATGACCGCCCTGCGCTGGCCCGAGCGCGAGCTGGTGGACGTCCCCGCCGAGCGGGTCTGGTACGAGCCCGTAAAGCCCCTGACGACCGAGGCCCCGGGCGGCGCAGACGGCCGCCCGCTCGACCTGAAGGATGTGCACGGCCGCCGTGTCATCGAGACCCGGCACATGGGCCGCATCGCGGTGAAGGAGGAGAACGCGGCGGCGGCGCTGGAGGTCATGAGCCGCTTCGCCATCGACCCGAGGCTGCTGCCCTACCTCCCGCCGACCATGGCCCCCTGCGCGACGTCCAAGGAGGAGGGCTACTTGGAGCACCCGGCGGAGGCGTTCGCCGCCTACCGGGCGGACGGGGTGCGCCAGGTCGTCTGCGAGGAGAAGCACATGGGCTCGCGCGCGGTGGTGCTGGTCTGCCGTGACGAGGAGGCCGCGGCCGAGCGCTTCGGCGCGCCGGAGGGCGTGTCCGGCGCGCTCTACACGCGCACGGGCCGGCCGTTCTTCGACGACCCGACGATGACCGAGCGCATCCTGCACCGGCTGCGCTCCACCATCGGCCGCGAGGGCCTGTGGGAGGAGCTGGACACCGACTGGCTGCTGCTCGACGCCGAGTTGATGCCGTGGTCGCTGAAGGCGGAGGGGCTGCTGCGCAACCAGTACGCGGCCGTGGGCGCGGCCTCGGGCGCCGCGTTCCCCGGGGCGCTCGCGGCCCTGGAGTCGGCCGCCGCGCGCGGCGTGGAGGTGACCGCCCTGCTCGGCGAACAGGGCGAACGCGCCGCCGACGCGGCCGCGTTCACCGAGGCATACCGGCGCTACTGCTGGCCGGTGGGGGATCCGCAGCGCGGCTGGCCGGGGGAGCGGCAGGAGACCGGCGGGCGCCGCACGGTGGGGGCGCGCGGCACGGACGGCCTGGACGGCATCCGGCTGGCGCCGTTCCAGATCCTGGCGGTGCGCGGCCGCAGCCTGGCCGCCCTCCCGCACGACCAACAGCTCGCGATGATCGACCGGATCGTCGAGCGCGAGGAGCTGGACGCCTATGCGAACAACTCCATCTGCGCCTTCACCCCGAAGTATGTGAACCGGCTGCTCGCCCCCACCCGTCGGCTGGTCGTCGACACCGAGGACGAGGCGTCGGTCGCCGAGGGCGTGCGGTGGTGGCTCGACCTGACGGAGGCGGGCGGCGAGGGCATGGTGGTCAAGCCGCTGGCGGGGCTGGTGCGCAAGGACGGTACGGACGGTCGGCTCGTCCAGCCGGGCGTCAAGTGCCGCGGCCGCGAATACCTCCGGATCATCTACGGCCCGGAGTACACCCGACCGGAGAACCTGGACCGGCTGCGCGAGCGGCACCTGGGCCACAAGCGGTCGCTCGCGCTGCGCGAGTACGCGCTGGGTCTTGAGGCGCTGGACCGGCTGGCGGAGGGGGAGCCGCTGTGGCGGGTCCACGAGGCGGTGTTCGGCGTGCTGGCCCTGGAGTCCGAGCCGGTCGACCCCCGGCTCTAGCGGCACCGGCCGTCGGGGTGCCGGGCCGTCGGGATGCCGGGGTGCCGGGCCGTGGGGGTGCTGGGGTGTCGGGTCAGGTCTGCTGGGCCCCGGCCGGGCGGCGGGCGCGGAAGGCGCGGCGGTAGTCGTGCGGCGGCACCCCCACCGCCCGGGTGAAGTGGCGCCGTAGATTCGCCGCCGTGCCGAGCCCGCACAGCTCCGCCACCCGGTCCACCGGCAGATCCCCGCCCTCCAGCAGCTCGCGGGCGCGCGCGATCCGCTGGGTCTGCAGCCAGCGCAGCGGCGTCGTGCCGGTCGCGGCGTGGAAGCGGCGGGCCAGGGTGCGCGGGCTGGTGTGGGCGCGCCGGGCCAGGTCGGCGACGGTCAGCGGGGTGTTCAGGCGCTCGGCGGCCCAGTGCAGCAGCGGGGCGAGCGAGTCGTCGGTGCGCTCCGGCAGCGGCGCCTCGATGTACTGGGCCTGGCCGCCCGGCCGGTGGGCGGGCGCGACCAGCTGCCGGGCCAGGGTGTTGGCGGCGGCGCTGCCGAAGTCCTCGCGCACGATGTGCAGACACACATCGATGCACGCGGTCGACCCCGCTCCGGTGAGGACATCGCCGTGGTCCACGTACAGCACGCTCGGGTCGAGCCGCACGGCCGGATAGCGCTCGGCGAACAGCGCCGCGTACATCCAGTGGGTGGCCGCCGTACGGCCGTCGAGGAGCCCGGTCGCGGCGAGCGTGAACGCGCCCGAGCACAGCGACACCACGCGGGCGCCGCGCCGGTGGGCCTCGCGCAGGGCGTCGATGAGTTCGCCGGGCGGATCGCCGCGTACATCGGCGGACGCCGGGACGATCACCGTGTCGGCGGCGATCAGCTCCTCGATCCCGTACGGCGTATGCGCCGCGAACCAGGAGCGGGTGGCGACCGGGCCGCTGTCCGGGCCGATCGCGCAGACGCGCAAGTCGTACCAGCCGTCGGGGAGGTCCGGCCGGTCGGTGCCGAAGACATGGCAGGGCACGGCCAGATCGAAGATCGGCATACCGGCGGTGACGGCGACGGCTATCGAGGGCATGGCAGAAATGTAGCGGGTGCTGTCAGTCTTGCCACTCGTGAGTCCGTGCAGCGCCGTCGATGCTGGATGGGCATGACGATCCCTTCCACAAAGGCCCAGGGGAGCGGTGTGCCCGAACCCGCGACCTCCCCGGGCCCCGATCCCCGCCGCTGGCTGATCCTCGCCGTGGCGTCCGCGGCCCAATTCCTCGCCGTACTCGACCTGATCGCGGTCAATATCGCCTTCCCCGCGATCGGCGCCGACTTCCGCTCGGCCTCCACCGCCACGCTCTCCTGGGTCCTGAACGCCTACACCATCGTGCTCGCGGCGCTGCTGGTTCCGGCGGGCAGGCTCGCCGACGAGACGGGCAGGCGCCGCTCCTTCCTGCTGGGCATGGCCCTGTTCGGGGCGGCCTCGCTCGGCTGCGGGGCCGCCCCCGGCCTCGGCTGGCTCATCGCGGCACGGGTGGTGCAGGGCGTCGCGGCGGCGATCGTGGTGCCCACCTCGCTCTCCCTGGCGCTGCCCGCCTTCGCGCCGCGCGAGCGGGCCACGGCCGTGGGGCTGTGGACGGCGGTCAGCGCGGTGGCGGCGAGCTCGGGACCGGTGGTGGGCGGACTGCTCGCGGCCTCCGACTGGCGGTGGATCTTCCTGATCAACGTCCCGGTGGTGCTGGTGGCGGTGGCGGCGGGCGTACGGATCCTGCCGCGCGCCGAGCCGGTGCGTGCCGAGCCTGTGCGTGCCGAGCCGGTGCGTGCCGAGCCTGTACGTACCGAGTCAGTGCGCACCCAGTCAGTGCGCACCCAGTCCGTGCGTACCGAGCCAGTGCGTACCGAGCGGGTACGGAGCCGCGCCCGTCGGCTCGATCCGCTCGGCACTCTGCTGGTGCTGCTGGCCACCGGTGCCCTGACCACCGCCTGCGTCGAGGCGCCGGACTGGGGGTACGCCGCGCCCGCCACCCTCACCGTCCTGGCCGCGGGCCTTGCGGCCGCCGCGCTGTGCGTGGCGCATATGCGGCGGCACCCGGACCCGGTGGTGGACCCGGCGCTGTTCCGCTCGCGCGGGTTCACCACCGCCACGCTCGGCCTGCTCAGCTACTTCCTGGCCTACTCGGCGCTGCTGCTCTCCGCCACCTGGCTGTTCACCGGCGTCTGGGGCTACTCGACGCGCCGCGCGGGCGTGGCCGTCGCCGCGTGGCCGCTGACCGTGCTGGTCGTCTCGATGCTGTCGGGGCGGATCGTCCGGGCGCTGGGGGAGCGGCGCAGCGCCGTGCTGGGTGCCGCCGCGTTCACCGCGGCGCCGGTGTGGTGGCTGGTGGCGGCGGGCCCGTCGGGGGGCGGGGCGCACTACGCGGCCGGTTTTCTGCCCGGGCTGGTGCTGGCCGGGATCGGCACCGGGCTGTACCAGCCGGTGATGTTCGCGGCGGCCGGTCTGCTGCCCGCCCACCGGCTGTCCCTGGGCTCGGGTGTGCTGATGATGTCGCGTCAGGGCGGCACCGCGCTGGGCGTCGCGGCCCTGGTGGTGGTCACCGGCGGCGCCCGGCAGCCGGACCTGGGGGCGCTGCGCGCGGGCTGGGTTTTCGCGGCGCTGACCGCCGCGGTGGCGGCGTTCGCGGGTGCGGTGTTCCGTACCGGGCAGGACCGGGCGGCGAGGCGCCATTGACGTGCCTGTGACATGTGCCTACCGTGCTGTCGCTCATGTCTCGGTCGCAGGGTTCTCGCCGGACTGTTTCAGGACTGTCGCGGGGTTCCGCAACACCCGCCCGCCGCGCCTATAACTGGAACAGCCCCGAATAACTGGAACAGCGAGGGTGTTCTCCGCGAGCCGGACGACGCACTTGTATCGATATGCGGCTCCGCCGCGTGGCACCGAGCGGGGAGGGCGGATGAGTCTCTTCGAGGGCGGCAGGCCCTTCCTTGACGCGCTCCCCGCACAGGACCGGCGCGCGCTGCTCGCGCTCGGCAGACACCGGACGTACGAGCCCTCCCAGATCGTGCTGCGCGAGCACGACCGTACGACCTTCGTCGTCGCCATCACCTCCGGCTGGGCCACCGTCTCGGTGGAGACCGAGCGCGGTATCCGCCTGATACTGGCCCTGCGCGGGGCGGGCGAGGTGGTCGGCGACCAGGCCGCCGTCGACTACGGTTCGCGCAGCGCCACGGTCACCGCGCTCGGGCGGCTGGAGGCGGTCGTCGTCTCCGGCGACCGCTTCCGCGCGTATCTGGCCGCGCGCCCCGCCGCCACGGTTCTGATCATGCGCCAGCTCAGTTCCCGGCTGCGCAGCTCCGACGGCGAACGGCGCTCCCTGGCCTCCGAGAAGGTGCTGCAGCGCCTCGCCGCCCGCCTCGTCGAACTCGCCGAACGCACCGGCCGCCCCGAGGCCGACGGCGGCATCTCCGTGGATCTGCCGCTGCCACAGCACGACATCGCCGCCGCCGTGGGCTCGACCCGGGAAGCGGTCGCCAAGGCGCTGCGGCTGCTGCGCGACCAGGGCGTGGTACAGACCGCCTCGCGCCGCTTCGTCGTCGTGGACACCGCGCTGCTGCGCCTGCTGGCCGAGGGGCGCGCGACGGGGTGACCGGCCGCGGCCGGTCCGCGAGCGCGCGCCCGCGCGTGAGCCCCCGGCCACGCGGCGGAGCCGCACATCGATACTGCGCCGACCGACTGTGTAAACGGCTACAGCCGCCCGGGCCCCGGGCCGCGACTCTGAAGAAGGTACAGGGAGCGGGACCGTGTGCGACGGGGGTGCACGCGGCCCAGCGCCCGGCACCGGAGGAGGGCGGCGGAGCGGAGCACGGGGGCAGAGCCCCGCCGCCCACTTCGGCCAGAGCCCGACGACAGCCGAATGACAGCCGAATGACGGCCACCACAGCCAGCGGACCGCCCCCGAGCCGCGACACACGGACTGCACCAGGCACGAAGGACGGCGGGGCGATGAGCGGACCGGAAGCCAGCCACACGGACAGCCGGGCGCGGCGGACCACTCCGGACACTCCGGGGGAGGAGCGGACCGGCACGCGCCTGGACCTGCCCATGGACGGCATGGACAGCCCGTTGGGCACCGTGGGCGAGGCGGGCGGCGCCCGGGCGGCCCGCGAGGCATGCGCGAATCTGCACACGGAGGCGCATCCGCGTACCGCCACGGATCCGCGTACCGACACACATCCGCACACCGCCGCGCAGCCCCACGACCACGACCACGACCACGACCACGCTCACGGCCACGCCGCCCGCCACCCGGCCGAGGGCGCCCCGGCGGGTCCGCTCCCCGAGGGGCCGGTGGCCCATGACGAGCTCGCCCGTCTGCGCCGGATCCACCGCCGGGGCGCGGGCTACGACGCCATGCGGGAACACCTGCGCCGCACCCACCTCCTCGCGCTGTGCGGCGAGCCCGGCTCCGGGCGCGGCTGGACCGCGCTCGCGCTGCTGGCCGAGCTGGCCGGGACGACGGGCGGCGGGGTGTGGCGGCTCGGCGCGGCGCCCGGACCGGGTGCCGGTTCCGGCGCCGAACACCCCGCCCCGGTGGGCGAGAAGACCGCGCGGGGCCACGGCTATCTCCTCGAACTACCCACCGCCCTGGCCGACTTCGGGGCCGCCGGCCCGGAGGCCCGGCTCGACCGGCTGCGCGCCCACTTCGCCGAGCACGAGGCGTTCTGCGTCGTCCTTGTTTCCGGAGTCTCCGGAGTCTCCGGAGTCTCCGGAGTCTCCGGCGGCGAGGCGGCCGACCGCCTGCTGCGCGGCCGTCGGCACGCCATACCGTACGAGCCCCCGGCCGCC
>NZ_MUNE01000435.1 GCF_002154605.1 Streptomyces milbemycinicus
ACCGTGCTGCGCGACGGCGACATCGTGAATCTCGATGTGACCGCGTATATCGGCGGTGTGCACGGCGACACCAACGCCACCTATCTGTGCGGCGAGGTGGACGACGAGTCGCGGCTGCTGGTGGAGCGCACCCGGGAATCCCTCAACCGCGCGATCAAGGCGGTCAAGCCGGGCCGCCGGATCAACATCATCGGCCGTGTCATCGAGTCGTACGCCAAGCGTTTCGGCTACGGCGTGGTCCGTGACTTCACGGGCCACGGCATCAACTCGTCGTTCCACTCGGGCCTGATCGTCCCGCACTACGACAGCCCGCATCACACCACCGAGATCAAGCCGGGGATGACCTTCACGATCGAGCCGATGCTGACGCTCGGCAGCTACGAGTACGACATGTGGGACGACGGCTGGACGGTCGTCACCAAGGACCGGAAGCGGACGGCTCAGTTCGAACACACGCTCGTGGTGACCGACACAGGCGCGGAGATTCTGACCCTGCCGTAGGGGCGTATTACACATTTTTTACTCTCAGCTTACGGATTCTTGGGGCTGAGCTGGAGCTGGGTAGGTAAGCCTCAGTTAAGTTAGGGCGGCCTATCCGGCCCCTGTCTCGACATGCCGCCATGTCGGCATGCTGCCCGATCTCGACTGGAGTCCGTTTATGAGAGCCGCCCGCTCTTCCGCCGTCACCGCCATCGCGGCGGTGGCCTCGCTGGCCGCCGTGTCCGGCTGCGCCGAGAAGTCCGACGCCAAGGGCTCCGACGCGATCCGGATCACGGCGTCCAACGACAAGTGCGAGGTCTCCAAGACCAAGTTCCCGGCCGGGCACGTCAAGCTCGCGGTGGAGAACAAGGGCTCCAAGGTCACCGAGGTGTATGTCTACGCGCCCGGCGACCGGATCGTCACCGAGCGGGAGAACATCGGCTCCGGCCTCAAGGTCAGCATCACCGCCGAGATCAAGGCGGGCACCTACGAGATCGCCTGCAAGCCCGGTATGAAGGGCCACGGCATCCGGCAGAAGGTGACCGTGACCGGCGGCAAGGTCGCCAAGCGGAACCCGAAGCTGGACAAGGCCGTGGCCGACTACCGCGCCTACGCCCAGGCCCAGGCCGACGAGACGCTGCCGAAGGCGCAGGCGTTCGCGGACGCGGTCAAGAAGGGCGACCTGGAAGCCGCCAAGAAGGCGTACGCGCCCTCGCGCGTCGGCTGGGAGCGCACCGAGCCGGTCGCCGAGTCCTTCGGCGACATCGACCCGAAGGTCGACATCCGCGAGGACGGTCTGGAGAAGGGCCAGAAGTGGACCGGCTGGCACCGGCTCGAGAAGTCCCTGTGGAAGGACAAGAAGATCACCGCCGAGGACAAGACCCTCGCGGACCAGCTGATCAAGGACCTCAAGGACTGGCAGAAGCGGGTCGGCACGGCGGACATCACCCCCACCGGCATGGCCAACGGCGCCAAGGAGCTCCTCGACGAGGTGCAGACCGGCAAGGTCACCGGCGAGGAGGAGCGCTACAGCCACACCGACCTGGTCGACTTCGAGGGCAATGTCGACGGCGCCCAGAAGTCGTACCAGCTGCTCAAGCCGGTGGCCTCGCAGAACAACCCGGCCCTGACCAAGGAGCTGGACAAGCAGTTCGCGGCGGTGAAGAAGCTGCTCGACAAGTACCGCGAGGGTGACGGGTTCGTGTCGTACGACACCGTCGGCGAGGCCAAGCGCAAGGAGCTGTCGGACGCGGTCAACGCCCTGGCCGAGCCGCTGTCCAAGCTCGCCGCGGCCGTGGCGAAGTAGGGGCACGCCGACCATGACCGACCAGCCCACGACCGACGACCAGCCTGTGACCGACGACCGGTCCGCGACCGACGACCGGTCCGTGACCGACGACCAGCCCGCGGCCGAACCGCCCACGGATGACGCCGCCACCCGCCGCACCGTCCCCTCCCGCCGTGCGCTGCTCGGCTGGGGCGGCGCCGGGCTCGCGCTGGGCGCCGCGGCGGGTGGGGGTGCCGCGGCCGCCCTCAGCAACTCCGACGCGACCGCCCAGCCGGTGGCCGACAGCGGGGCCGCGGTGCCCTTCTACGGCGCGCACCAGGCCGGGATCGCCACCGCCGTACAGGACCGGCTGCACTTCGCGGCCTTCGATGTCACCACCGACGACCGCGACGAGCTGATCGCGCTCCTGAAGGAGTGGACGAAGGCGGCCGCCCGGATGACGCAGGGCCACGCGGTCGGCGGCGGCGCGGTCGGCGGGCTCGCCGAGGCCCCGCCGGACGACACGGGCGAGGCGCTGGGGCTCAAGCCGTCCCGGCTGACCCTCACCTTCGGCGTCGGGCCGACCCTCTTCAAGGACAAGAAGGGCAAGGACCGCTTCGGCCTCGCCGGGCGCCGCCCGGAGGCCCTGCTCGAGCTGCCCGCGTTCCCCGGCGACAACCTGGACGCCGCGCGCAGCGGCGGCGACCTGTGCGTCCAGGCGTGCGCGGACGACCCGCAGGTGGCGGTGCACGCGATCCGTAACCTGGCCCGTATCGGCATGGGCAAGGTCGCGATCCGCTGGTCGCAGCTGGGCTTCGGCAAGACGTCCTCGACGACGCCGGACGCGCAGACCCCGCGCAACATGATGGGGTTCAAGGACGGCACCCGGAACATCGCGGGCACCGACTCCGCGGCCCTGGACAAGCATGTGTGGGTGGGGACCAAGACCGGCCCCGAGTGGCTGGTCGGCGGCTCGTATCTGGTCGCCCGCCGGATCCGGATGCACATCGAGACCTGGGACCGCACTTCCCTCCAGGAGCAGGAGGACGTCTTCGGGCGCACCAAGGGTGAGGGCGCGCCCATCGGCAAGCCGCGCGAGCGCGATGAGCCGAACCTGAAGGCGATGCTGCCCACCGCGCATGTCCGCCTCGCCCACCCGGACTCCAACGGCGGGGCGCGGATCCTGCGCCGCGGCTACTCCTTCACCGACGGTACGGACGGCCTGGGGCGGCTGGACGCGGGGCTGTTCTTCCTCGCGTACCAGCGGGACGTGCGGCAGGGGTTCATCCCCGTGCAGCAGAAGCTGGCGCGCAACGACGCGCTCAACGAGTACATCCAGCACGTGGGTTCGGCGCTGTTCGCCGTCCCGCCGGGCGTCCGCGGCGCGGACGACTGGTGGGGACGGGCGCTGTTCACCTGAGCGGCCCGAGAAGTACGAACGGCCCGAGAAGAACAAGCGGCCCGAGAAGAACAAGAGAAAGGCCAACCTCGTGTTCGGCAACTACCTGGTCGGACTGCGCGAAGGGCTGGAAGCCAGCCTGGTCGTCTGCATCCTCGTCGCATATCTGGTCAAGACCGACCGCCGGAAGGCGCTGCGGCCGGTCTGGCTGGGCATCGGCGTCGCGGTCACGGTGAGCCTGGGCTTCGGCGCGGCGCTGCAGTTCGGCTCGCAGGAGCTGACCTTCAAGGCCCAGGAGGCGCTGGGCGGTTCGCTGTCCATCGTCGCGGTCGGCCTGGTGACCTGGATGGTGTTCTGGATGCGGCGCACCGCGCGGCATCTGAAGGCCGAGCTGCACGGCAAGCTGGACGCTGCGCTCGCGATGGGCACCGGCGCGCTGGTGGTGACCGCCTTCCTGGCGGTGGGCCGCGAGGGCCTGGAGACCGCGCTGTTCGTCTGGGCAGCGGTGCAGGCCAGCAACGACGGCACCTCGCGGCCGCTGATCGGGGTGGTGCTGGGGCTGCTCACCGCGGTGCTGCTGGGCTGGCTGTTCTACCGCGGCGCGCTGAAGATCAACCTGGCGAAGTTCTTCACCTGGACCGGCGGCATGCTGGTCATCGTGGCGGCGGGCGTCCTCGCGTACGGCTTCCACGACCTGCAGGAGGCGGAATTCCTCCCCGGTCTGCACAGCCAGGCCTTCGACATCACCGGGACCATCCCGCCGGACTCCTGGTACGGCACCCTGCTCAAGGGCGTCTTCAACTTCCAGGCGGACCCGACCGTTCTGCAGGTCACGGTGTGGCTGCTGTATCTGGTCCCCACGCTCGCCTTCTTCCTGCTCCCCGGTAGGGTTGCGCCGACCAGAGCAGTCCCGAAGGAGCCCAAGTCCGATGACACGCAGGTCACAGCGTCGGCGGTGCGCAGTTCCGACAGCCGCGGCAGCAGCGGCGGTGACGCTGGCGATGACGCTGACAGGCTGCATGACGGTGCACGGCGAGCGGGAGAACATCCCGTCCATCGCGAAGGGTGAGGCGCCCAAGGCGCTCAAGCGGTTCACGGATGTCTACAACAAGTCCTACAGCAAGCTGGATCCGGCGCTGGCAGGCCAGGTCCAGACCGGCCCGCTGCTGGACATCAGCGCCGCCGACCTGAAGGCGCAGCACGCCGACAAGCCCGACGGGAACCCCGATTACCCGCCGCTGAAGCTGGGCGACGCGCGCTATGTCATACCCAAGCAGGTCGGCTGGCCGAAGTTCTTCGTGGCGAACACCGAGAGCAACCGCGACGACAACCGCTGGCTGCTGGTCTTCACGCGGGACGGGGCGAACGAGCCGTGGAAGGCCGCGTATCTGTCGATCCTCAGCCAGGACGAGGTGCCGGACTTCCAGATCGACAAGGACGGCTGGGCGAAGTCCGTACCGGCCGAGGGGGCCACGCCCAAGCTGGCGTCGCGGCCGGATGAGCTCAGCGCCGAGTACACCGAGTATCTGATGACCGGCAAGGGTGAGGTCTTCGCGGACGGCCAGGCGACGTCGGGGCTGCGGACCTCGCGGAAGAAGTTCCTGCGCACCCCCAAGTTCTGGACCGAGTACATCGACACGGCCGCGGAGGGCGCCCGCTACGCCCCGGTGGGGCTGCGCCTGAGCGACGGCGGGGCGCTGGTCTTCTTCACCTCCCACCACCGGCAGAAGCAGACCATGGCCAAGGGCTACCGGCCCAACCCCACCCCGCAGATCAAGGCGCTGATGACCGGCGAGGCGAAGAAGTCGGTGACCTTGACCCGGGTGTCGGAGTCGGCGGTACGGGTGCCTGCGAAGGACGCGGCGGACCCGAAGGTGGTGTTCCTCAACCGGCTGGAGGGCGTGACGGCGGCGAAGGGCGAGTAGACCCTACTGAGTAGGCCCTGCTGAACAGGCCCCACCGAGCACGCC
>NZ_MUNE01000436.1 GCF_002154605.1 Streptomyces milbemycinicus
CGCCCCGTCCACCGCCGCCGCCCACGACCTCGACGACCACGGCGTGCCGCGGGTGCGGCTGTGGGCGCGCGGCGTCGACACCGAACGCTTCACCCCCGAGCGCCGCGACACCGAGCTGCGCCGCACCCTCGCCCCCGGCGGTGAGCTGATCGTCGGCTACGTCGGCCGGCTCGCCCCCGAGAAGAACGTCGAGCTCCTGGCCCCCGTCTGCGCGCTCCCCGGCGTCCGGGTGGTCATCGTCGGGGACGGCCCCAGCGAGCCGGGGCTGCGCGCCGCGCTGCCCGGGGCCCGCTTCCTGGGGCGCCGCACCGGCAACGACCTCGCCCGGGTCTTCGCGTCCCTGGACGTCTTCGCGCACACCGGCCCGCAGGAGACCTTCTGCCAGACGGTGCAGGAGGCCCAGGCCAGCGGCGTCCCCGTGATCGCCCCCGCGGCAGGCGGCCCCCTCGACCTGGTCGACCACGGCCGCACCGGCCTGCTGGTGCCGCCCCTCGACGGGACCGCGATCGCCGACGCCGTCTCCCTCCTCGCGGCCGACCCCCGGCTGCGCTCCGCGCTCGGCGGTGCGGGGCACGAGGCGGTCCAGGGCCGCACCTGGGAGGCGGTCGGCGACCAGCTGATAGATCACTACACCGAGGTGCTCGCGGCCCGTACGGCGGTGGCAGCGTGAGTGCGGCGCCGCCGAGGGTGGGCGCACCGGACCACGAGGCGAACGGCGTGCGCATGCCCCTGCGGATCGTTCGGCTCGCCAACTTCATCACCCCCTCCTCCGGCGGGCTGCGTACCGCGCTGCGCGAGCTCGGCGCGGGCTACCGGGCGGCCGGGCACGAGCCGGTCCTGGTCGTGCCGGGCGCCCACGCCTCGGACGAGCTGACCCCCCAGGGGAGGGTGATCACCGTCCCGGGGCCCGAGGTGCCCGGCACGGGCGGCTACCGCGTGCTGACCGACCGCCGACGCCTGGCCCGGCTGCTGGACGGGCTCGCACCCGACCGGCTCGAGGTGTCAGACCGGACCACCCTGAGGTGGACGGGGGAGTGGGCCCGCCGCGCCCGCGTGCCCTCCGTGATGGTCTCCCACGAGAGCGCCGACGGCGTGCTGCGCACCTGGGGCGTCCCCGAGGCCGCCGCCCGACGGGCCGCCGACGGGCTGAACCGGCGTACCGCGCGGGCGTATTCGCGCATCGTCTGCACCACGGAGTGGGCGGCGCGCGAGTTTGTACGGATCGGCGCGCGCAATGTCGTGCGCGCCCCCTTGGGCGTCGACCTGGACCACTTCCACCCGGCCCTCCGCGACCCGGCGCTGCGCGACCGGCACCGGGACGGGGCCGCGGTGCTTCTGGTGATGTGCTCGCGCCTGTCGCCCGAGAAGCGGCCCGGCCGCGCGCTCGACGCGCTCGCCGAGCTGGGCCGGCGGGGCGTCGTCGCGGCGCTCGTGGTCGCGGGCGACGGCCCGCTGCGGCCCCGCCTCGAGGCCCGCGCCCGCGAGGAGGGGCTTCCGGCCACGTTCCTGGGCCACGTCGCCGACCGGGGCGCGCTCGCCGCGCTCCAGGCCGGCGCGGACGTCGTGCTCGCCCCGGGGCCCGCGGAGACCTTCGGGCTGGCCGCTTTGGAGGCGCTGGCGTGCGGTACGCCCGTCGTCGTCAGCGAACTGTCCGCCCTCCCGGCCATCGTCGGCCCCGCGGGTGCGACGGCGGCCGACCACGGCGCCGCGTTCGCGGACGCCGTCGAGCACCTTCTGTCCCGCCCCGAGCCCACCCGCCGCGCGACGGCCCGCGCCCGCGCGGAGCGCTACAGCTGGCCGGAGGCGGTGGCCGCGTTCCTCGCGGCCCACGACGCGCTGCCTGTGCATGATCCGTCGCCGGTTCGTGGTGGGTTGGTCGTCGGCGGCGATGTCCCCGCTCGTGACGGCCGTAACGGTGACGCCGCCTCCCCGGAGCAGGGGGCGCATGCGGACGGTCTGCCCGTCGGCCCGGCCGCCAGGGCCGCGCGATGAGCGCGGTTCGGCCTTCGACCGTCGGCGGCGTTGATGCTGTCCGGGCGATCTCCGCGCGTCCTCTGCGTCGGCTACGGCTACGGCACCCCCAGCGACCGCTGGGGGTGCCCGCCGGGCCGCGGCACCGTGGAGCCTCGTCGGCGGGGCCGTGCCGGGTGGGGCGGCGGCCATGAGCGCGGTGTGCGGCCCGGGCGCCCCGGTACCGGCGGATCCGGCCGGGCAGGAAGGCCGGGAGGTCCCGTCGGACGGCGTCGTCGTGGCGGCACCCACCGCCGCGCGGCGAATAGTCGGCCGGCGGCCGGGCGAGGAGACGGCCGAGCAGGGCGGCCGGGACGGTGAACCATGCGGCCTGATCGTGCGCCCGCTTCCGGCGTGCCCTCCGCGGCCGTCGGTTGGGGCCGCCACGGCCGTCGTCGCGGAGTTCGACGCCGCGTCCGCCGCTGGGGTGCGCGCCCCGGACGACCCGAGCGGCCACCCAGCCGCACAGCCGCCGCGGCCCCCGGACCAGCCCGCCGCCGACCGCCCACCGCACATCCTGCGCTTCGCCGCGCTCGGCGACTCGCTGAGCGAAGGGATGGGGGACCCCGCGCCCGACGGCGGGTGGCGCGGCTGGGCCGTGCACCTGGCGGGCGGGCTCGCGCCCCTACCGGGGGCCGTGGAGCTCGTCAACGTCTCCCGAAGCGGCGCGCTCTCCACCGACCTCGTCGACGGGCAGCTGGCCGCCGCCCGTACCGCCCGACCGCATCTCGCCTCGGTCGTGGCCGGCGCGAACGACACCCTCCGGGCCGCGTTCGACATCCGGCGGGTCGCCGAGGCGCTTGACACGGTCATCGGCACGCTGCGCGCCGACGGCGCCGTGGTGCTCACCGCGTGTCTCCCCGACCCCGGCCGGATGCTGGGGCTGCCGGCGCCCCTCGCCCGGCCCCTGGCCCGCCGGATGCGCGCCGTGAACACCGTCGTGCACACGCTGTCCCGGCGGTACGAGGCCGTGCACGTACACCTCGCGGACCACTCCTGGGTCGAGGAGCGGGCGGCGTGGAGCGTGGACCGGCTGCATCCGAGCGAGCTCGGACACCGTTTGCTGGCGCGGGAGTTCCACGCCGCTCTCACCGTACGCGGGCTGGCCACCGGCCGGCCGCCCGCCGAGGCGCTTGACGGCCCACCGCCCTCGCTGCTCTCCGGCGCCTGGTGGATGGCGACACGCGGCACCCGCTGGGTCGCCGACCGCTGCACCGATCTGCTGCCGGACCTGCTCAAGCTGGCGGCGCTCGAATGCCGCCACGCCGTACTGGGCACCGGCCATCGGCTCGACGCCCGGGACCGCCTGGAGACCCGCGCCGCCCTCGCGGCGATCACCCCCGAACGGACCGCCCACCGACCCCATGACACCGACCACGCCATCCAGGCAAATGGGGCGACAATGGCGGGGTGACGACAGGGCGCTGGGAGTTCTGGATCGACCGCGGCGGGACCTTCACGGACGTCGTGGGCAAGCGCCCCGACGGCCGCCTGGTGGCCCGTAAGCTGCTCTCGCACCACCCCGAGCGATACCGGGACGCGGCCGTCGCCGGTATCCGGCTGACGCTGGGACTCGCCCCCGACGAGCCCATCCCGGCCGACCGCGTCGCCGTCGTCAAGATGGGTACCACCGTCGCCACCAACGCCCTGCTGGAGCGCACGGGCGAGCCGACCGTCCTGGTTGTGACCGAAGGCTTCCGGGACGCACTGCGCATCGCGTACCAGAACCGTCCGCGCCTGTTCGACCGCCGGATCCTGCTGCCGGAGGCGCTGTACGACCGGGTCGTCGAGGTGCCCGAGCGGGTGGACGCCCACGGTGGCGTGGTGCGTGAACTGGACCTGGACGCCACCGCACACGCGCTGCGCGCCGCGCACCGGGACGGCTTCCGCAGCGCCGCCGTCGTGCTGGTGCACGGCTACCGCCACGCCGCGCATGAGCAGGCGGTCGGGGCGCTGGCCCGCGAGCTGGGCTTCACGCAGGTCAGCTGTTCACACGAGGTGAGTCCGCTGATGAAACTGGTGTCCCGCGGCGACACCACCGTCGTCGACGCGTATCTCTCCCCGATCCTGCGCCGCTATGTCGAGGACGTGGCCGCCGAGCTGCGCGGCATCCGGCTGATGTTCATGCAGTCCAACGGCGGGCTGCGCGAGGCCTCGCACTTCCGGGGCAAGGACGCGGTGCTGTCCGGGCCCGCGGGCGGGGTGGTCGGCATGGTCCGCGCCTCCGGCGAGGCGGGCCATCACCGGGTCATCGGCTTCGACATGGGCGGCACCTCGACCGATGTGTCCCACTACGCGGGCGAGTTCGAGCGGGTCTTCGGCACCGAGGTGGCGGGGGTGCGGATGCGCGCCCCGATGATGAACATCCACACCGTCGCGGCGGGCGGCGGCTCGGTGCTCCACTTCGACGGGCGGCGCTACCGCGTCGGGCCCGACTCCGCCGGGGCCGTCCCGGGCCCGGCCTGCTACCGGCGAGGTGGCCCGCTGACCGTGACCGATGCGAACGTGATGCTGGGCCGTGTCCAGCCCGGCCACTTTCCGGCGGTCTTCGGCCCCCACGGCGATCAGCCCCTGGACGCGGGGACGGTGCGGACCCGCTTCGCCGCGCTCACCGGCCGGATCGCGGAGGCGACGGGCGACCGGCGCGGACCGGAGGAGGCCGCGACCGGTTTCCTGGACATCGCGGTGCTGGGCATGGCCAACGCCGTCAAGAAGATCTCCGTGCAGCGCGGCCACGACATCACCCGCTACGCGCTCACCAGCTTCGGCGGCGCGGGCGGCCAGCACGCATGCGCGGTCGCCGACGCCCTCGGCGTGACCACCGTGATCGTGCCGCCGCTCGCGGGCGTGCTCTCCGCGTACGGCATCGGCGTGGCCGACGCCACCGCCATGCGCGAACAGGCCGTGGAGACGGAGCTGAGCGAGGCCGGCCTGGCGCGGGTGCGTGAGACCTGCGCGAGGCTGGAGACGCGGACACGCGCCGAGCTGCGCGCGGACGGCGTCCCCGAGGAGACCGTGACCACCTCGGCCCGGGTCCATCTGCGGTACGCGGGAACCGACTCCGCCATCCCCGTCCCCCTGGACACCGCCGAGACGATGGCCGAGGAGTTCGTACGGGCGCACCGCGCGCGCTACGCCTTCACCATGGACAAGCCGCTCGTGGCCGAGGCAGTGTCGGTCGAGGCCGTCGGCGCGGCGGGCCCCACCGCGCCCACGGGCGGGTACGCGGACGGGCAGCCGGGCCGTGCAGGCGGGCGCCCGGCGGCGACCGTGCGGATGTTCACCGAGGGCGTGTGGCGGGACACCCTGCTGTACGAGCGCGCCGAGCTGCGCCCCGGGGACGCCGTCACCGGCCCGGCCATCATCGCCGAGGCGGACGCCACCACCGTCGTCGACCCCGGATGGCGGGCCGCCGTCGGCGAGCGCGGCCATCTGCTGCTCACCCGGGTGCGGCCGCGCCCGCGCACTGTGGCGGTCGGCACCGAGGTCGACCCGGTGATGCTGGAGGTGTTCAACAGCCTCTTCATGGCGATCGCCGAACAGATGGGCCTGCGCCTGGAGAACACCGCCCACTCCGTGAACATCAAGGAGCGGCTGGACTTCTCCTGCGCCCTCTTCGACGCCCAGGGAAACCTGATCGCCAACGCCCCGCACATCCCCGTGCACCTCGGATCCATGGGCGAGTCCATCAAGGAGGTGCTGCGGCGCAACGGGGACGCGATGCGGCCGGGCGATGTGTACGCCATCAACGACCCGTACCACGGCGGCACCCATCTGCCCGACGTCACCGTCGTCACCCCCGTCTTCGACGAGCAGGGGGCGGAGCTGCTGTTCCTCGTCGCCTCGCGCGGCCACCACGCCGAGATCGGCGGCATCACCCCCGGTTCCATGCCCGCCTTCAGCCGCCGGATCGAGGAGGAGGGCGTGCTCTTCGACAACTGGCTGCTGGTACGGGACGGCCGGCTGCGCGAGCGCGAGACCCGCGAGCTGCTGACCTCCGGCCCGTATCCATCGCGCGCCCCCGACGCCAACCTCGCCGATCTGCGGGCCCAGATCGCCGCCAACGAGAAGGGCATCCATGAACTGCGGCGGATGATCGGGCAGTTCGGCTTGGACGTCGTACACGCCTATATGGGCCATGTGCAGGACAACGCCGAGGAGTCCGTGCGCCGCATCGTCGGGCGTCTCAAGGACGGCTCGTACCGCTACGAGACGGACAGCGGCGCGGTCATCGAGGTGGCCCTGCGGGTGGACCGCGCGGCGCGTGGGGCCGTACTGGACTTCACCGGCACCTCACCGCAGCAGCCGGGCAACGCCAACGCGCCGAGCTCGGTGGTGATGGCGGCGGTGCTCTATGTCTTCCGGACGCTGGTGGCCGAGGACATCCCGCTCAACAGCGGCTGCCTCAAGCCCCTGGAAGTCCGTATCCCCGAGGGCTCGATGCTCGCGCCCGCCTTCCCGGCCGCCACGGTCGCGGGCAACGTGGAGACCTCACAGGCCGTCACCGGCGCGCTGTACGCGGCGCTGGCGGTGCAGGCCGAGGGCTCCGGCACGATGAACAACGTGACCTTCGGCAATGACCGTGTGCAGTACTACGAGACCGTGGCCAGCGGCTCCGGCGCCGGGGACGGCTTCGACGGCGCGGACGCCGTGCAGACCCATATGACCAACTCCCGGCTGACCGACCCCGAGGTCCTGGAGTGGCGCTACCCGGTGCGCGTGGACGCCTTTGAAGTGCGGCGCGGCAGCGGCGGCCGCGGCCGCTGGCGCGGTGGCGACGGCGTCACCCGGCGCATCCGGTTCCTGGAGCCGATGACCGTGGCGCTGCTGACCGGCCATCGGCGGGTGCCTCCGTACGGCATGGCGGGCGGCGAGCCGGGCGCGTGCGGCGCGAATCTGATCGAGCGCGCCGACGGCTCGGTGGACCGGCTCGGCGGCTGCGACGCGGCCGAGGTCGGGGCGGGGGACATGCTCGTCGTCCACACGCCGGGAGGCGGCGGCTACGGGCCGCCGGGCGGCTGAAGCGCGGTCGGCGGCCCTGGACGGTGTGCGACGAGTGCCTGGAGTACGCGGTGAACATCGGCGCCGAGCGGCGGCCGTCGAACGGGCTGACCGGCCGCCCGGGAGGGGCGGCCGGCCGTGGGCGCGGGATGGGCGGGCGCTCTAGGGAATGGCCGCCCCGTGGTTGTTGAGCGCTTCGACCACCGGCTGGTAGTACGTGACGCCGCCGGTCTGGCAGTTGCCGGAGCCGCCGGAGGTCAGGCCGATGGCGGTGTTGCCGGAGAAGAGCGGCCCGCCGCTGTCCCCGGGCTCGGCGCACACATTGGTCCTGATCATCTGGTAGACGACATTGCCGTTGCCGTAGTTGACCGTGTAGTTGAGCCCGGTGACGGTGCCGCCATGCAGGCCCGTGGTGCTGCCGCTGCGCTGGACGAGCATGCCCACGAATGCGTTGCCGGCCCCGGTGATGGCGCGGTAGGTGCCGTTGTAGAGGTACACGTTGCTGGGGTGCGGCAACAGCGGGTTGGTGTACGAGACGTAGCCGTAGTCGTTGACCGGGAAGCTGGAGTAGGCCGTCGGGCCGATGGGCACGCCGAGCCGGGCGGACCAGTTCGGATAGCCGTTGGTGCAGTGACCGGCGGTCAGGATGTAGTACGAGGTGCCGATGTGCACATTGAACCCTGCCGAGCAGCGGAAGCCGTTGGACGAGTAGATCGGGTCCCCGCCGGAGAGCAGCTGGGTGATTCTGCCCTGGGTGCGCTGGATGTGCAGGGCGCCGCTGCGCGGGCCCGCCGCCTGTTTGAGCGTGGCGAGCTCGGAGGACGAGACGGTCCTGTCGACGTCGACGCGGACCGAGCCGCTGTCCTCGTCGACGGCCCATGCGGTGCCGCCGACGTCCGCGGCCAGGATCGCGTCGCTCGCCGCTTTGAGCTCCGAGGCGCTGTACGTCTGCGCGGGGTCCGCGGCAGCGGCCCCCGGCGCGAGCAGCGCGAATACGGCGGCCAGGCCCGCTATGAGGGCCGCCGTCCGCAGGCGTGCCGCCGCGCGGGCGGGGCGGCTCGCCGGGCCGCTTCTGTGGAGCGGGTGCTTGATCCTCACGACTGTCCTCCTGATGCCGGGGGAGAGGAGGTCCGCGCCACGGCCGGTGTCCCGTGGTGGCGCGGGCTCAGCGGGTGAATCCCTGCTGGCAACAGTGATGTCGGTATTCGCCCGGTACAAGGGTTGTTGGGCGGTACCGAGGGGTTGTGAGGAGTGTCCCGGTCGCGGTGATCGCACCCGCACCCCGGCGCACGCGCCGCCGCGTCGCCCCCTCGCGCGCTACCGCCGCCGCAGCACGCCGCGGATGAAGGCCGCCTGCCCGGCGTGCTGCAGATCGTCGGAGATGACGCTCACCAGCCGGACGCCCAGCGTCACCGGCGGGGTCCACGCCTCGTCCACGACGGCGGCCAGATCGGCGTCGCGCAGGCCCCGGACGTAGTCGATCGTGCGCTCGTGGACGGCGTCGTAGTACCCGAGAAGCAACGTCGGGGGCACCCGGAGGGCGGCCACATCCTTGGCCCGGTGGCCGTAGCCCGTCGCCGCCGCCGGGAACGGCAGCTCGAACCGCTCGTACCAGCCCTGCTCGGTCCAGACCTCTTCGGCCGCCGCGACCTCGGAGACATGGTCGTCCTGAACCCGTGTCAGGTGCCACACCAACCAGGCGACGCTGTTGGCCTTGTCGTCGAGGCGGGCGGCCAGCTGGTCCACCGTCAGCCCCTTCACCGCTTCGTGAACCGTCTCCTGAACGCGGCCGAAGGCGTCGGCCAGGACATCTGCGCTGTTCATTCTCACGATCGTAGGCCGCCCGCCCGCCAGGCGCGGGAGCGACAGGCGCGCCTGAGCACGTGTTTTCCCGTAGCGAAGGCCGCGAGCGCGCGCCGACGATCAACACCGAATTCCCGGATTTCAGGCCCACTTGACGTCTCGGCTGAGCGGAACGGCGCCGCGGTCCGTATGGAAGGGAAGGCTATGCCGTCCCGGCCCCGGCGGCCGGGGCGGCGCCGTGCTGGAACGACGTTAAGGAGGCAGGGTGGTGGGACACACGCGGCGCAGGGCGCACCGTGTCGCACGCCTCGTGGCCATCGGGGCTGTGGTGTGCGGCGGCGTGATGGTCTCTCAGGCCGCGGCGGACGGATCGCCCGCCAACGGGTCCGGCGGCGATCCCACCCGGGCCCTGGAGGCGAGAGACACCCGGGACGCCCAGCTGGCCAGGACCCTGGTCGACAAGCTCGGGACCTCCCGTACGGCGGGCAGCTGGATCGGCTCCGACGGGCGGGCGGTGGTCGCGGTGACCGACGCGGAGGCGGCGGACCAGGTCAACCAGGCGGGCGCGCGGGCCAAGCAGGTGCGCTACAGCATGCGGCAGCTGCGCTCGGCGACCGAGACGCTGCGGGAGGCGCCCCGGGTGGCCGGGACCGCGTGGGCGGTGGACGCTATGTCCAACGAGGTGGTGGTGCTCGGCGACAGCAGCGTCTCCGCCGACCAGTGGTCACGGATGAGGGGCGTCGCGTCGGCGATCGGCGGCGAGGTGCGCATGGAGCGGACCGCCGGCTCCTTCACCACCCGGACCCTGGGCGCCGAGCCGATCTTCACCCAGGGCGGGCGCTGCTCGGCCGGTTTCAACGTCACCAACGGCCAGGCCGGGTTCATCCTGACCGCGGGCCACTGCGGTCCGAACGGCACCGCGTGGTTCGCGGACACGCAGGGGAACACCACCGTCGGCACGACGGTCAGAAGCGACTTCCCCGGCAGCGACTTCTCCTTGGTGCAGTACCAGAACACCTCCCTGGACCAGAGCAGCGTGCTGAACATCGGGAACGGGCAGACCGTGCGGATCACCGGTGCCGCCGACCCGGTCGTCGGCCAGAAGGTGTTCCGCAGCGGCAGCACCTCGGGGCTGCGCACCGGCTCGGTGACCGCGCTGAACGCGACGGTGAACTACCCCGAGGGCACCGTCAGCGGGCTCATCCAGACCGATGTGTGCGCCGAGCCGGGCGACAGCGGGGGCCCGCTCTTCGCCCAGAACGTGGCGCTCGGGGTGACCTCAGGCGGCACCGGCGACTGCACCAGCGGAGGCGTGACCTTCTTCCAGCCGGTGACCAAGGCGCTGACCGCCCTCGGCGTGTCCCTCCCGAACGCCCCGGCGAGCGACGGGGAGGCGGCGGGTACGGCGTCCACCGCCCCGAACAACGGCTCGGACCCGGCCGCCCAGGGCGCGGCGGGCGGACCGGGTGGTGCAGGCGGTGCGGGTGGTCAGGGCGGCCAGGTGAGCCCGATCATCCCGGGCACCCAGGGCGACACCTCGTCGCTCGCCGGTGTCGTCGCGTACGCACAGAGCTTCGGCCCCGGGCTGGCGCTCATCGGCGCTGGACTCCTCGGCTTCTTGGCCACGCTGCTCATCCGGCCGGGCCGTCGCGGGTACCGGGGCTACTCCACGCGATGGGGGTGAGGCCCCGTTGCGGGCCGCTGCGTGCCGGGCGGCCCGTCCCTGTGACGGTGCGGGGCACCCCGGCGCGGCTGCCCCGCACCGCCGCTCACAGGGCCCACCCCGGCGCGGGACGGACCCGTGGCCGGTGCGTGGCGATCTCGCCCTCGATGTCCCGCTCCGCGGCGATCAGCAGCTGTTCGCCCAGGTCGTGCATGGCGCGCCCGGCCGCGAGCTCGTCGCCGATCTCCGGCACCTCGTGGTCGTCGGGGCTGCACCGGGCGACGCCCCGGCCGGTGAACGAGGTTTCCTCTGTGTCGAGCACCACGCGCGCCTTGGTCGTTCCCTGGTCCTCGTAGAGGTAGAGGTGAACCTTCCACTCCACTGTCTGCGGCATGGCCGACTCCTCACCTGATGTCTCATCTGATGGTGGTCCGGTGTGATCCGGACGCGGCTTGTTCGGGGCTTTCCGCCTGCGCGACGGCGGCGAGCTCGCGGTCGATGCGGCCGCGCACCTCCTCGGCGAGCGCGGCCAGGCGCTCGGAGAAGACGGGCCGCTGGGCGGCGGGGGCGCGGATCCGGCGGGCCGGGTGTGGGAGGTCCGCCAGGTCGGCGAGGAACCGCTGGTGGCTCTCCGCCAGGGTGGCGCGTTCGCGGGTGCGCTCGCCGCCGTGCATCACCGTCTCCAGGACCGGCCGGCCGTACGGGGCGGGATCCTCGTCCGCGAGGCCGATCACATCCGGCTGCCCGGCGCGGCGGAAGATCTGCTTGGGGCCGGGGGCCGTGACCTTCGCCGCGGAGAGCTTCATCACCGGCCGCCCGTCGTACGCGACCAGCTTGTAGGCCGAGTCCAGGTACGGGGCGTCGGCGGAGACCCCGACTCGGGTGCCGACCGCGTAGATGTCGATGGGCGCCGCGGAGCGCACCAGATCCTCCACGGCGTACTCGTCGAGACCGCCGCTGACGACGATCCGTACCTCCTCCAGACCGGCGGCGTCGAGGATGCCGCGTGCCTGCCGGGCCAGGAAGCCGAGGTCCCCGCTGTCGAGCCGGATGGCCGAGCCCGGGACCCGGGCGCCCCCATCCAGGTCTCGCAGCACGCGCGCCGCCGTGCGGACTCCCGACTCGGTGTCGTACGTGTCCACCAGCAGCGTCATCGGTCCGGGGTGGGCCCGGGCGAAGGCCCGGAAGGCCGCCTCCTCCGAGTCGAAGGCCTCCACGAACGAGTGGGCCATCGTGCCCACCGCGGGGATCCCCTCGGCGCGGGCGGCCGCCACATTGCTCGTTCCGGCGAATCCGACCACTGCGCCGAGCCGCGCCGCGTGGTAACCGGCCTCGGGCCCATGGGTGCGGCGCAGCGAGAAGTCCACCACGGGCCGCCCCGCCGCCGCGAGGATGCATCGGGCGGCCTTCGAGGCGATCGCCGTCTGATGGTTGAGCCGGTTGAGCAGATATGTCTCGACCAGCTGGGCCTCGGGCATCGGCGCGGTGACCTCCAGCAGGGGCTCCCCGGCTAGTACGACCCGGCCCTCGGGCACCGCCCGCACCTGGCCGGTGAACGCGAGGCCGAGCAGCGGGCGCAGTTCGTCGACCGGCCGCCCGAGTACCGCGGCGAAGTCCTCGACGTCCTCGGGGCCGACACGGAAGTCGGAGAGGAAGTCCAGTGCGGACTCCAGGCCCGCGTCGACCAGAAAGCCGCGGTCGGGTGGCAGATCCCGGACGAAGAGGCTGAAAGTGGCCGGGCCGATCATCCCCTCGCGCAGATAGGACATCGCCATCGTGACCTCGTAGAGGTCGGTGGTGGTCGCTTCGGACATCGTCGGCACCTCCTCAGTGCCCGTTTCACGCGGATATCACCCACTCTAGTGAGTGTCTTGCGCTGTTTTGATGTGTTGCGTCTTGTTTGCTGTGCTCTTGGCGGCGTTCTGGGTGGCACCCTTGTTCCCGAGCTGGAAGGCCCAGGTCATCCGGGGTTCGACCAGGGGGCGGAAGACGCGCCGTACGGGAGCGGTGCACAGCAAGGTGATCATGGCGATCGCGGCGGCCGTGACCGTCAGTTCGCCGACGGGCGTGTGCAGCCACGGATGGTCGTACCAGCGCCAGAAGCGGGACGACTTGATCACAAAGCCGTGCAGCAGATAGCCGTACATCGTCCCCGTGCCGAGCGCGGTGATCCACAGCTGCCGCCCCGGCACCCAGGCCAGGAAGGCGGCCGTCAGCAGCAGCGCCAGCGCGAACAGCGCGGGTGTGGTGAACACCCCGGCCCACTCCGGCGCCCCCCGGCCCGCCACGCTTCCGCGGTGGTAGAACCACCCCGCGTCGATCCGCGGCGCCAGCGCGTACGCGGCGACCAGCGCACCGACGCCGACCGGCAGCGCGGCCAGCCGGCCCCGCCGGGTGCGCAGCCGCGTGAAGTGCTCCGGCCGCAGCTTCAGCCCCAGAACGAAGCAGGGCAGAAACGCCAGCACCCGCTGCAGGGCGAGATCGCCGCCCACCTCCGGTGAGACCGAGCCGAGCACGGCCAGGGCCAGCGCGATCGGCACCGGGTGGCGCAGGGCCAGCCACAGCGGTGTGGTGAGCCGCCAGATGAACAGCGCGACCAGGAACCACATCACATACCAGGGGTCGAGCAGGCTGATCGGATAGCCCGGGTCGTCCTGCGCCCAGCGGTAGAAGAGGGTGTACGCCACCTCGAAGACGATGTACGGCACGGCGACCCCCGTGAGGAGCCGCCGCACCCGCCCGGGCCCGAGGTCGAAACCGCGCGAGAAATACCCGGATATCAGCGCGAAGGCCGGCATATGGAAGGCGTACACCGTGAGATACACCGCGGTGACGGCCCGGCTTCCGTAGGTGAGCGGTTCCCAGGCATGGCCGCAGGCCACCAGCACGATGGTGAGGTACTTCGCGTTGTCGAAGTACGGGTCGCGCACGCGGCTCCGGGCCCCTCCCTCCCCGGGCGGAGCGGCGGCCGGCTGCGCTTGTGCGAGCGTGGGGGTGTCCTGCTGCACTGAGTCTCCTGGCACCTTTTGGTCGAGTCGTTTGATCGAAACGTCATCGGACCCGAGGGCGCCTGCCCTGGCTCGGCATCCTCCATGACAGATCACCGCGAGGAATTCGCCATGGGGAATTCACCACGAGGAGAGGTGTGACGGGTGGCCCGGAGGCAATCCGCGGGTAGTCCTACGTTTCAAAGCACGGTCACCGCAGGTCACTTCGCCCACACCGCGAGGCCCGAGACTTGAGGCCATCGCCGGACCTTACGGAGGAGCCATGCCCGCACCTGTGTTCAGCCGTCGCCATGGCATGCGCGCCGCGGCCGCCGCGGCCGTCGCCATGCCGCTCGCCGCCCAATCCGGGGGCGCCGCCGAGGCGGCCGACTCCGGCCCGGAGCGCGACGCGCGGCTGCGCGTCATGACCTTCAACCTCCGCTTCGCCTCCGACACCGAGCCCAACTCCTGGGCGCAGCGCCGCCCCGCCATGCGGGAGTTGCTGCGCCGCGAGGCGCCCCAACTGCTGGGCACCCAGGAGGGGTTGTACGGCCAGCTGCGCGATATCGCCCACGACCTCGGACCGCGCTACGACTGGCTCGGCACGGGAAGAGCGGGCGGCAGCCGTGATGAGTTCATGGCCGTCTTCTACGACACCAATCGGCTCGAACCGCTTGAGTACGACCACTTCTGGCTGTCCGACACCCCGTATGTGATCGGATCCAACACCTGGGGCGGGGCGGTGGTCCGTATGGTCACCTGGGTCCGCTTCCATGATCTGCGCACCGGCGGGCAGTTCTACGCCCTCAACACCCACCTCGACCACCGCAGCCAGCCCGCCCGCGAGCGCGCCGCCGCCCTGATCACCGAACGGCTCGGCGGCCTCGACGCGGCCCTTCCCCGTATCGTCACCGGCGACTTCAACGTCGCCGCCCATGGCAACCCGGTCTATGACGCGATGCTGGGCGGCGGCACCCTCGTCGACTCCTGGGACGCCGCCGAGCGGCGCAGCGCGCAGTACGCGACCTTCCACGGCTACCGGCCGCTGGTCCCGGACGGCGACCGGATCGACTGGATCCTCACCTCGCCGACCGTGCACACCCACTACGCCGCCATCAACCCCTACTCCCGGGACGGCCAGTTCCCCAGCGACCACCTGCCGGTGCAGGCGGTCATGCAGCTGCCCTAAGCCTGCCCGATGAGTCGCCGCGCGCGCCCGATGAGGGCGCGCGCGGCGGGGCTGACAGGACCCTCGGCGCGCCAGGCGAACGCGAGGGCGCCACGCAGCGCGGGGCGGGTGATGGTGAGGGCGCGCAGGTCCTCGCGCCGCCGCACGACGCCCGAGGGCACGATCGCGATGCCCAGGCCGCGCGCCGCCAGTTCGGCGAGCACCGCGGGGGTGCCGGCCTCGAAGGCGATATGCGGGGTGAATCCGGCCGCGGCGCAGGCCTCGTCGAGCAGTGAGCGGATGCCCGCGCCCCGGGGCAGGGCGATCAGCACCCGGCCGCGCAGGGCGTCGAGCGGGATCGTCGACCGCTGGGCCAGTTCATGGTCCCGGCTGACCGCCGCGACGATAGTGTCCTGAGTGACGATGTGGAGCTCGAGGCCCGGTGGCGGTGTGGTGCCGTAGGCGATGATGGCCGCGTCCAGCCGGCCGCCGCGCAGCGCGTCGACGAGCCCGTCGGAGCTGTCCGTGGTGAGCGTGATCTCCACGGCCGGGTGGTCCTCGTGGAACTCGGCCAGCAGTGTGGGCAGATCGACATTGTGGGAGGTCACCGTGCCGATGGCGACATGCCCGCGGACCAGCCCGGTCAGCTCCTCCACGGCCAGCCGCACCCCGGACACCGCCGAGAGCGCGGCCCGCGCGTAGGGGAGGACCGCCGCGCCCACCTCGGTCGGCCGCACCGAGCGCCCCGAGCGGTCGAGCAGTTCCTGCCCGAGCTCGTGCTCAAGGCGTTTGATCTGCGCGCTGACACCCGGCTGGGCCACATGAAGCCGCTCCGCCGCCCTGGTGAAGTTGGCCTCCTCCACCACGGCCACGAAGTATTCGAGCTGCCGGAGTTCCATAACGCCGATGCTATAACGATTGCTTCTGGTGAGCAGCACAACCAGCTCTTGGACTTCTAGATCGCGCGGCCGCAGAGTGGAGGTGTCAGCAAGAGAAAGACGCGACAGCGACAGAGCAGGAGCAGCCATGACCGACCGGACCACCGCGCGCGAGCGCGCCACCGAGCCCGAAGACCTCACCCGCCTGTTCGTGGAGCGGGCCAACGCCGGCGACGTCGAAGGCCTCGCCGAGCTGTACGAACCCGACGCCGTCCTCGCCTTCCCGCCGGGGTCCCAGACGGTCGGCCGCGAGGCGATCCGGGAGGTGTTCGAGCAGATGCTGGCGCAGGCGCCGCACTTCGAACCGGAACCGGCGCTGCCGACCGTCCGCAACGGCGACCTCGCCGTCACCTCGACCCGGCCGGCCGACAACACCGGCGGGCGGGTCCAGGTCGTACGGCGGCAGCCCGACGGCAGCTGGCTGCGGATCATCGACCGCCCCGAGATCAGGGACTGACCGTGCGGGTGCTGATCGCCGGGGCCGGGATCGGCGGGCTGACCGCCGCGCTGACCCTGCACGCCGCGGGGTTCGAGGCCACCGTGATCGAGGCCGTGCGCGAGCTGCGCCCTCTGGGCCTGGGCATCAATCTGCTGCCGCACGCCGTGGGGGAGCTGACGGCGCTCGGCCTCGGCGACGACCTCGCCCGGATCTCGGTCGCCACCGCCGAGAACGTGTACTGCGACCAGTCCGGGAAGGTGCTCTTCACCGAGGAGCGCGGTCTCGCCGGGGGCTACCGGTGGCCGCAGTACTCCGTGCACCGCGGCCGGCTGCAGTCGCTGCTGCTGGCCGCCGTACACGACCGGCTCGGCCCGCACGCCGTACGCACCGGCACCCGGCTGCTGGACTTCGAGCAGGACGCCGACGCGGTCCGGGTCCGGGTGCCCGGGGCCGAGATCGAAGCGGCGGCCCTGGTCGGCGCGGACGGTCTGCACTCGGCGGTGCGCGCGCGGCTGCATCCGGACCAGGGCCCGCTGCTGTGGTCGGGGGTACGGATGTGGCGCGGGGCGGCCGAGGCCCGGCCGTTCCTCGGTGGCCGCTCGTCGGTGATCGCACGCGGCGCGGGCAACGTCGAACTGGTCGCCTACCCGATCGGCCCGTCCTTGATCAACTGGGTGGCCCTGGTGCCGGTGGCCGAGCCGGGGCCACTGCCCGGCGACGCCAACTGGAACACCCCGGGCCGG
Source organism: Streptomyces milbemycinicus (assembly GCF_002154605.1). Taxonomy (GTDB): domain Bacteria; phylum Actinomycetota; class Actinomycetes; order Streptomycetales; family Streptomycetaceae; genus Streptomyces; species Streptomyces milbemycinicus. Next base: position 16,753 of record NZ_MUNE01000436.1, read on the forward strand.
GCCGAGGAGGTGTTGGAGCACTTCGGCTCCTGGGACCTGGGCCGGCTCGACCTACCCGCGCTGATCGGCAACAGCCCGACGATCCTCGAATACCCGATGGTCGACCGCGACCCCCTGCCGACCTGGGGCGAGGGGCGGGTCACCCTGCTCGGCGACGCCGCGCACCCCATGTACCCGGTCGGGGCCAACGGGGCGTCGCAGGCCATCGTCGACGCCCGGGTGCTGGCCGAGCAACTGGCTTTGGACTTTCCCCGGGGCCTGGCCGCCTATGAGAAGGCGCGCCGGGAGGCCACCGCCGCGGTCGTCGCCGCCAACCGGGAGATGCAGCGCACGGGGGACGCCCGGTCCCCGGAAGAACTCGCGCGGATCACGGCGACCTACCGACGCGCCACCCGCGCCGACCACCACCAGCACTGAGGAGCACCACATGGCCACCTTCGTCCTCGTCCCCGGCGCCTGCCACGGCGGCTGGTGCTACGAGCGGCTCGACGAACAGCTGCGGCAGCACGGCCACCGCGTGCACGCCCTCACCCTCACCGGCTTCGGCGACCACGCGCGGCCGATGAGCGGCACGGTGAACCTCGACACCAACATCCAGGACGTGGTCGATGTGCTGACGGCCGAGTCCATCGAGGACGCGGTGCTGGTCGGGCACAGCTACGGCGGGATGGTGATCACCGGGGCCGCGGACCGGGTGCCGCAGCGGGTGGACTCCCTGGTGTACCTGGACGCCTTCGTGCCCGAGGACGGCGACTCCTGCTGGACGCTGGCCTCCGGTGAGCAGCGGGAGTGGTATCTGAGCGTGGGGGAGACCGGCTACGCCGTACCGCCCCTGCCGTTCTTCGACCCCCGCGCCACCGCTCATCCGCTCGCCTCGTGCCTCCAGCGGATCCGGCTGACCGGCGACCTCGGGCGCTTCCGGCGCCGGGACTATGTGTACGCCACGCTGTGGGACGGTACGTCGCCGTTCGCCCCCACCTATGAGCGGCTGCGCGAGGACCCTCGGTGGACGGTGCACGCCGTGGAGGGCCGGCACAACCTCATGCGGGACGCGCCGGACGAACTGCTGAAGATCCTCCTTGACGCGGCGCCGGAGCCGGATGTTCAGATGTGATGAGCCCCTCGCCGGGCGCCGCGCAGCCAGGCGTCGAGCAGCCGGGCGGCCGAGCCGCCGATCGGCCCGACGGCGTCCGCGAGGATGGCGGCATCGGGCAGGTGCGCCGCGTTCACGGCGGCGACTGCCGCACCCGCGTCGTCGATGGTGGCCGAGCAGACCGCCAGCAGATAGTCCGGCACGGTCAGTTCGGGGTCGGTGCAGCCCACCAGCGGTGTGCCGACGGCGGCGACCAGCGGGAACACCGTACCGGGGATGCCGATGGCCGCCTCGGCGCGCGCGGAAGCCGTGACCGACGGGACATCGCTGATCTCGTAGCGGTCCCACAGGCCGCGGTCCTCGCGCGGATGCAGACCGACCAGGATCCGCTTGCCCGCCGCGGCGAGCTTTTCCGCACCGGCCAGCAGCAGTTCCGTCCCCGGGGCCGCGTCTCCGGTGGCGTCCGGGTGTGTGACGCTGGTCAGGACGAGCACCAGACCGGGCTCCGGGTGGCGCGCCGGAAGGCCGTCGGTCTGCGGTGAACCGACCGCCCGGATCGGCCGCCGCGTCCCGAGGTACTGGGCGAACGCCCGCCCCTCGGCGGGCGAGGAGGCGGTCAACAGCCGCAGCCGCGGACGCAGCTCCCGGGCGCGGGGCGCCTCGACCGGCTTCTGGTAGGCCAGGGCGCTCGCGGCCAGCGGGAGCCGCCGCAGCCGGGCCGCGCAGTCCGCCGGCCAGTCCCCGGCCCCCGTGACGACGAGCAGATCCGCCTCCGGGGCGTCGGCCGGCGTGGCGACCGGGACCGGGTCTCCCGGGGTGATCTGGGTGTAGTCCGGTACCAGCTGGGTCAGTTGCCAGCCCCGCCGCGACACCTCCGCGAGCAACGGCTTGACGTGGTACGTACCCCAGGGCTCATTGGTGGCCACCAGGACCCGAAGCCGCCTGCTGTGCGCGGGCCCGGCGGCCACGGCGGCGTCCGCGCCGCCGAGCACCAGCCCCGCGGCTCCGCCCAAGACCCCGCCGAGCACGGCGCGGCGTGACACCTGAAGTCCGTTCATGACCGGCACAGTAGCGGCGTGGCCCGAGCGATCAAGGCGACGGCGTGTGAACACCTCCGGAACACGCGCCATCGCCCTCATCAGGTCGGGCCGGTCAAGACAGGCGCCGGTCAAGACAGGCGCAGGGGCGCTCAGATACGGGTGCGCAGCCTGATCACGGTGCCGTCCGTGTCGGTCTGCATCTGCACCACATCGCACAGCATGCGCACCCCCCACAGCCCGAACGCGGGCTCCGCGTCGGCCGGCGGGGTGAAGCCCCACAGCGCGTCCGGGTACCAGTGGCCGGGGCCGGAGATCTCGCTGACCAGGTCGCCGTTGTCGGTCCAGATCCGCAGGGCGGCGGGCGCCCTCCCGTGCCGGGCGGCGGTGGTGGCCACCTCGGCCACGGCGGCGACCATGTCCCGCAGTGCGTCCCCCGTCAGCCCATGGCGGCCGGCCCGCTCGGTGGTGAAGACGCGCAGGGAGTCCAGATCGGCCGTGTTGATCGGCATCGTCTCGGCCAGCCGAGGGGCGCGGGGGAGCGGCCGGCGGTCGCAGGTGGCGATGAACGGGCCCGGGGCGGTGTACTCCTCGCTCGTGCGCGGCCCGTGTCCGTCGATCATCTCGGGGTGGGTCTGCCGCGCGTAGTCAAGGATCTGGGGAGGCAGCGCCTGCTCGTCGTAGCAACAGATCACCCGCGCCCCGGAGTCACTGAACGCCGCATTGACGATGGACTCGTAGCGCGCCCACTCCAGAACCTCGAGCGGGGTGCGCCCCTGCCACACCGGCTCGGCGACCAGCCGGGCCCGGCGGGGCTTCTCGGCCTCGACATAGGCGTGGTACGCGGCGATGGTCCGCACCGGGTGCTGATACCAGTGGAGCGCGTCCTCGAACTGCACCGATGAGGCATCCTGGCCCAGGGCGTCGCGCAGCGCGTTGATATTCGACTTGGAGGCGACCACGGCGACCGCGTCGTCGGCTTCGAGACCGGCGCGCAGGAAAGGCACACCGACCGAGACCACCTCCTCCTCGTCGCGGTAGAGGAATCCACGGTGCACCATGGAGTCGCGGTGCTCCGCGACCCCACTGCTCTGGCCGGTCATAGGGCCTCCCTCGCGCTGCGCCGAAAAATCGCACACGGATCCGCGACTCGGAAGTCGGGACGGTGTGATGTGCAGTCTGCCACCCTCGCCCGTGTGCCGCACGGGGGCCCTCAACATCGAACAATGCCTGAACGCAACGGTGTTGCGCGATGCAGGGGCGCGGCACGAGGCTCGGCCGAGGAGTGGCGGCCGCACATGGACGTGACTTGGGGGGTGGCATAGCATCCCGGCGTGACACAGCTGAAGTACGTGAATGCCAATGGACTTGAGTTCGGCTATTTCGAAGCCGGCCCGGCTGACGCGCCGTTGGCGCTCTGCCTGCACGGCTTCCCCGACACCGCGCACACCTGGCGCCATCTGCTCCCCGCCCTCGGTGACGCGGGCTACCACGCCGTCGCCCCGTTCCTGAGGGGCTATGCGCCCACCGGCATTCCCGCCGACGGCGCGTACCAGGCCGGTGCGCTGGCCGCCGACGCCAACGCACTGCACGACGCGCTCGGCGGCGACGGCGACGCCGTGCTCATCGGACACGACTGGGGCGCGATCGCCACCTACGGCGCCACCGCCCACTCCCCGCAGCGCTGGCGGCGGGCGGTCACCATGGCCGTTCCCCCGCTGGGCGGGGTGCTGCCCGACTTCTTCGGCTTCGACTACGGCCAGTTCAAGCGCTCGTTCTACATCTTCCTGTTCCAGACGCCGCTGGCCGAGGCGGGGGCCGCGGCGCACGACATGGCGCTCATCGACGGCCTGTGGCGCGACTGGTCGCCGGGCTACCACCACGCCGAGCAGGACATCGCGCACGTCAAGGAGAGCCTGCGGGAGCCGGCCAATCTCGAGGCCGCCATCGGCTACTACCGCGCCCTGTTCGACCCCTCGCGCCACCTGGAGAAGTACGCCGCCGAGCAGGAGGCCGTCACCCGGACCGGCGAGCGGCCCACCCTCTACCTGCACGGCACGGCCGACGGATGCATCGGCGCCGACGTGGTCGGCAGCGCGAAGGACCACCTCCCGCCCGGTTCGCGCGTCGACCTGGTCGAGGGGGCGGGACACTTCCTGCACCTGGAGCGGCCCGAGGCCATCAACCGGGAGATCCTGGCCTGGCTGGCCGAGTGACGGCCTGACCAGCAGACTCAGCCCCGCCGCGGGACGCGGCGGCCACCCGTGCGGCGGATCCGGTATACCGGGTCCGCCGCACGGTTTACCGCCGCTATACCGCCGCTACCCCGCCCTCTTCGATGCTGGACACATCGCTACAGCCGCCCGGTAGGGATGCGTCTGGAGAGGGCCAGTGAACGTCGACGAGCAACGCCAACAGCACACCGAGCACGATGCCCTCTACGCCTGGAGCACATACCAGGTCTCCGGCGGAGTGGAAGGATCTGGCCCGAGCGGCACCTGCCGCGCGGAGAAGACCGCACGCGCCTGCCTCGAAGCGGCGCTACAGGCCTCGGCGGTCCACTCGGACGTCTACTCCTGGGGGCAGCTCAGCCGGGTGCGGGCGGATATCGATCTGCCCTTCCACCTGTGGTCCCGTGCCCCGGTCGCCTGGGCCGAGCCGGGGCCGCGGGAGACGGTCACCTGGCGGCCCGGTCCGGCGCCGCACGGACAGTGACACGTAACGGCATGCGGTGAGGCGGTGGCAGTGCTTGTGGCAGGGGAATTCGGGATGAACAGCAGCGGGGCCGGCATCGGGCTCAGGACACCGGGGATACGGCAGCACGCCGGACACGGCCACTATCGGGGGCGTGAGGCGAATCCGGCCCGGGTCTACAACTTTCTCGTCGGCGGCAAGGACAACTACCTCGCCGACTACGAGCAGGCCCAGCGTTTTCTGAAAGTGGCCCCCGAGGTCAGGGACACCGCGCTGTCCAACCGCCGATTCCTGGCCCGCGCGGTGAGCCAGGTGGCCGGTGACGGCATCACCCAGTTCCTGGACATCGGCGCGGGCCTGCCGGTGAGCCCGAATGTGCACGAGGTGGCGCAGGCGGTCAATCCACGGGCCCGGGTGGTCTACGTCGACAACGACCCGATCGCGGTGAGCCATGGACGGGCGCTGCTGGCCGGCTCCGGCACCACGACGATCAGGGCCGATCTGCGCACCCCCGAGCAGATCCTCGACCACGACGAGCTGTGCCGGCTGCTCGACCCCGCGCAGCCGGTGGCGATCGTGCTGGCATTCGTCCTCGACTACATCGACGACGCGGACAGCCCCTGGGGGCTCGTCGCCCGGCTCATGGACTGGGCCGCGCCGGGCAGCCGTCTGATCCTGTCCCATGTCACCGGCGACTTCACCCAGAACCCGTACCGGGACTGGTCCGGGTTCACCGGCCCCGTCGTGTCCGGGGCGCGCGACCGGTCACAGATCCTGGACTTCTTCACCGGGCTCGAGCTCCTCGACCCAGGGCTGGTGCAGCTGCCGCGGTGGCGGCCGGGCATCGGCGCCGAGCACGACCCGTCCCGGGTCTGGGCCTACGGGGGCGTCGGCCGCAAGCCGTAACCCCGAAAACATCTGGCCCGTACGGTGCGGTTATGGCAACGTGCCCGCCGTGACACACAGCGACCAGGGCTGGGACCGCGTGGTGACCTGGGCGTTCCGCGATCGGCGCGGCGGACCTCCGCCGACCGTGGCCAGCGCGCTCGAGATCACGGTGGACACCGAATACCTCGGCCGCGGGCTTTCCTACCGCATGCTGGAGGCGCTGCGCGCCACGGTCGCCCAGCAGGGCCACGACACGCTGCTGGCCCCGGTGCGCCCGACGGCCAAACACCTGCATCCGCACGTCCCCATGGCCGAGTACATCCGCGGACGGCGCGAGGACGGACTGCCGAGCGACCCCTGGCTGCGGGTGCACGTCAAGGCGGGTGGCACCATCGAGAAGGTCGCTCCGGCCTCGATGACGGTCAGCGGATCCCTGGCGCAGTGGCGGCGGTGGACCGGTCTGCCCTTCGACAGCGACGGCGACATCGAGGTGCCCCGCGGCCTGGTGCCGGTGCGCTGCGACACCACCCAGGACCGTGCGGTCTACGTCGAACCCAATGTGTGGGTCCGCCACGGCGCGCGAACCAAGCAGGTCTGAGCGAACCCCCGGCCGAGCGCCACCAGGCCTGAGGAACCCCCGCCGGGCGCGCGGGCCCGGAACCGGCTCTCAGCGCGGGCCAGGGCCGATCTGAAGCGTCATACAGGCGGGGAAGAGCCCGCTCCAGGTGTGCCCGCGCCAGCTCTCGTAGGTGCCCGGCCGCTTCCACACGGGCAGTGCCTGATCCAGGTGTGTCCGCCCCTCGGGGAACTTCCCCTGCTCCATGTACGTGATCCCCATCTCGTACAGGGCGAAGCCCTGGTGGTGGATGTTGCCCGTCCGCCGCGCGCCCTCCAGGCTCTCCCGGAAGCAGGTCAGGGCCTCCTCGGGGTGGCCGAGACCGCGGTGGGCACGGCCGAGGTTGCCCAGGCCGATCACCTCGGCCGCCGGGTCGCCGGTCTCCCGGGCCAGGGTCAGCTGGCGCTTCTGCACAACGATGGCCTCCTCGTGGAGCCCCAGCTCGCACAGCGCGTCGGCGAGGTTGCACAGGGTCCGCAGCTCGCCCTGGTGATGGCCCAGCTCACGCCAGATCTCCAGTGCCGACTCCAGACACTCCCGGACGTCGTCGTACGCGCGCTGCAGCCAGTGCGCGCCCGCGAGGTGGTCGAGCAACCACGCCTCGCTCTCCAGGTCGCCGAGGCGGCGGGCGGCCTGGATCGCCAGCTCGTTGACCGACTGCAGGTCCTGGGCGTGCGCCCGCGGATAGAGAAACCACTGCAGCGACTGCGCCAGCCGCACACCGAGGCGCGCGACCGGCTCCGGCCGCTCCACGGCGTACGCGACGGCGGCCAGCAGGTTGCGGAGTTCGGCCTTCAGCCAGGCGTCCGCCCCCGCGCTGTCGCCCAGTGGGACCACGGCGCCGTCGACGGCGTGCTCGGGCCGGGGACGGAGCGGATCGAGCAGGGTGACCGCCTGCTGGGCGGTGGCCAGGTAGCAGGACAGCCCGCGCGCCACGGCCGCCGACCGTTCGGCCTCGGAATCCTCCTGCTCCGCCCGCTCGGAGGCGAACAGCCTGAGCAGGTCGTGCATGTGATACCGGATCGAGTCGGGGCTCTCCAGGAGCTGCGCGTCGACCAGCCGCTCCAGCGCGCTCTCGGTCCGGCTCTCGCTCAGCCCCAGCAGTGCGGTGGCCACCGGCAGGCTCACATCCGGCCCGGGTAAGGCGCCCAGCAGCCGAAACGCCCGCGCGGCGTCCAGGTCGTCGGACCGCCGGCCCTCGCGGAAGCCGTCGTAGCTGACCTGGAAGCTGGTCCGGACGGCCAGGTCGCCGAAGCTCAGCTCGTCCAGCCGGCCGCGTACGTCGGTCAGCTTGGTCACCAGGGTGCGCAGCGGCCGGCCGGGGCGGGCGGCCAGCCGGGCCCCGGCGATCCGCAGCGCCAGCGGCAGACCGCCGCACAGCCGGGTGATGGCCTCGGCCTCCTCGGGCTCGGCCCGGACCCGCTCCGCGCCGACGATCCGCTCCAGCAGCGCCACGGCCTGGTCGCGGGGGAGGACGTCCAGGTGCAGATGGGTGGCGCCTTCGAGGGTGGTGAGCATTTCGCGGCTGGTGACCAGCGCGCTGCAGCCGGGCCCGGCGGGCAGCAGCGGGCGGACCTGCTCCACGGAGGCGGCGTTGTCCAGGATCACCAGCAGCCGTCGGCCCGCCGCCAGCGAACGGAACTGGGCCGATGCCTCGTCGGTGGAGCTGGGCACGCTGGAGCCGTCCACCCCGAGGGCGCGCAGAAACCGGCCGAGCACTTCACCGGGGTCCAGGGCCGTCAGCCCCGCGGTGGCGCCGTGCAGATCGACGTAGAGCTGGCCGTCGGGGAACCGGTCGGCGAGCTGATGCGCGGCGTGGATGACCAGGCTCGACTTGCCGACCCCGCCCGTACCGTCGATGGCCGCGATCACCACGGGCCGTCCGCCCACGCCCCCGTCGCCGCCATCGGCCGCGGCGGCCCCGGAGCTGTCGTGCTCCTCGATCAGGGTCCGGATCACGGCGATCTCGCCGTGGCGCCCGGTGAAGGCGGGGCTGGCAGGCGGCAGTTGGCGGGGGCCCCGGGGGGTG
>NZ_MUNE01000437.1 GCF_002154605.1 Streptomyces milbemycinicus
CAGGTGGCAGTCCGCCCATGAGGCGGGGACCCTCGGCTAACGGGAAGCGGACTGCCACCTGCCCGATGGACAGAACCGCACAGGACCGCGAAGAAAAGGGAAGGTGACCCGCCGCCGTGGCGTCGCACAGGAAGCCCAAGCAGCGCTCGCTCACGGGCGGGACCGCCTGGACCGCCGCCGTCGCCCTCGCGGGCGCCGCCGCCACCGCCATCAGCGGCACCGGCCACGCCGAGACCCGCCCCACCCCCGCCCAGGTGCGGGCGAAGGTGGACCAGTACCAGCGGGAGGCCGAGGAGGCCAACGAGAAGTACAACGGCGCGAAGGACACGGCGGACAAGGCCCGCCGGGCGCTCGACCGGCTGCGCGACGAGGCGGCCCGCGGTACGGCGCGGCTGAACGCCTCGCGCAACGCGCTGGGCGCCATCGCCACCGCCCAGTACCGCTCCGGCACCGTCGCGCCCACCCTCCAGCTCGCACTGTCCTCCTCCCCCGAGCAGTTTCTGCGGCGGGCCTCGCTCGCCGACCGCGCGAGCAGCCGCCAGGCCGCGACCGTCGCGGGCCTCTCCCGCCAGGCCCGGAAGTTACGCCAGCTGCGCGGTGAGGCGCAGGACAAGCTCGACCAGCTGCGCGGCGCTCAGGCCGCGCTCGCGCGCCACAGGGGCGTCGCCCGCAGCAGGCTCGCCGCCGCCAAGGCCCTCCTCGACCGGCTGACCAGCGAACAGCGCCGCCGCTACGAGGCCCAGGAAGCCCAGGAAGCCCGGGAAGCCCGGGAAGCCCAGGAGGCCCGGGAGACCGAAGGCGCCGGTGCCGCGCCGTACGCCACGTCGGGCCGTGCGGCCCGCGCCGTCTCGTACGCGTACGGGGCGCTCGGCAAGCCGTACGTCTGGGGCGCGACCGGCCCGCACGGCTACGACTGCTCGGGGCTGACCCAGGCCGCCTGGCGGGCGGCAGGGGTGGCGCTGCCGCGCACCACCTACACCCAGATCAACGCGGGCCGACGGGTCTCACGCACCGAGCTCGTCCCCGGTGACCTGATCTTCTTCTACTCCGGCGTCAGCCATGTCGGCCTCTACATCGGCGGCGGCCGCATGATCCACGCCCCGCGCCCCGGCGCGCCCGTCCGCGTGGCGCCGATCGACCAGATGCCGTTCGCGGGCGCGACCCGCCCCGCGTAGGGGCGGCCGGGCTCTCCGGTCCCGCCGTGTGTCACGGAACCGTCCACTCCGTCACCACCGCGTAGGGCTTGTCCGCATCACGTCGAGGGTCTGTCCCCGATACGTCATCGGCTGGGCCGGTCCGGCCACCGCTACGTGCTGAGGGGTGATCGCACCCGGGTGGTTCGGGAGCGAATGACCTACAGGAGAAGATCCTCATGTTCGGTAAGCGTTCCGCCGCATTCGCCGCCCTCGCCACGACCGGTGTGCTGCTGCTGACGGCCTGCGGGGGCGGCGACGACTCGGCACAGGACTCCACGGCGTCCCAGACCTCGAAGGCGCCCCAGGCGTCGCAGAAGACGTCGGAGGCGGAGCGGTCCTCGGCGGCCTCGGGCGCCATGGACCTCTCGTTCCGCAGCGGCACCGCCAAGCAGGGCGGCGCGGCCCCGAAGACCGGCGACTGGGCGGGCTCTGGCACCCCCAAGGCCCGTAAGTGGGTCCAGCTCTCGGCGGGCCGGGCCGGGGCGCTGAACCCGGTCGTGGTCAACGGCGCCGGCTTCACCCTCTACCGCTTCGACAAGGACACCGCCATGCCGTCCAAGTCCAACTGCGAGGGCGCCTGCGCCACCACCTGGCCGCCGGTCCTCATCGCCCCCGGCGGCAAGATCTTCGTGGACGGGGTCAAACCGTCCGCGATCGGTGTGATCAAGCGCGCCGACGGCACCCACCAGGTCACCATCAACGGCTGGCCGGTCTACCGCTTCAGCAAGGACGCCAAGCCCGGGGACACCAACGGCCAGGGCGTCGGCGGCACCTGGTTCGGCGTGACGCCCGACGGCCAGAAGGCCGGTCAACCCGAAAACAACCCCGGCGGCTCCCAGGACGGCTCCGCCCCGAGCGACGGCGGGACCGCCAAGGCCACCAGCGTCGTCCTGTTCGACGACGCCGGATTCGCCGACAACGGGGCGCAGGGCCTGGCCGGTCCGGGCTGCCAGAACGTGGCGCGCGACGACGTCGCCTCCTCCCTGTCGGCCGACGGCTCGCTGAAGATCTGGTCCGGGCCCGACTGCACCGGCAGGTCCAAGGTCGTGACCGGCGATGTCGCCGACCTGGCGGCCATCGGCTTCGACAACGACGTCTCCTCCGTCCGCTTCGGATGATCGACGGACCGACGGACCCGGCCGACGGACCGGTGGACGGGCGGGCGTACCGTGCGGCCGTATCCAGCCAGGTGAGAAAGGGAGCTGAAGCCGTGTCGGAGCACAGCGCCACCCCGGCCTCCGTCGTGCTGTCGGGCTACGGCCCGGTCGGCCGGGCCTACGTCGAACACCTCGCCACGCACGGCGAAGCCCTCGCGGACCGCCACGGAGCGCGGCTGCGCCTCGCGGCCGTACGGACCAGCTCGGCCGAGTACCTGCCGCCGTCGGCCAACGGAGCTGGCACCGGGGGCACCTGGGCGCCCCCGCCGCCCCGGTCCGCGTGGGGCCCGCTGCCGTCGCCGGCCGAGACGCTGGACCGTACGGGGGCCGGGGTGCTGGTCCAGTGCGTGCCCTCGTCCCCCGAGGTGCGCGACCAGGCGGCCGCCGAGGCGCTGCTCGCGCTGCGCCGCGGCGTCCACGTGGTCACCGCCACCAAGAGCCATCTGCTCAGCCACTGGCGGGAGCTGGGCCGGGCCGCGGCGGAGGGCGGCAGCCTGATCAGGATCTCGGGCGCCACCGGCGCCGCCCTGCCCGCGGGCGACCTGGCCAGGGCCGGTGTACGCGGCCTCGGCTGCCGTACGGTCCGCGCCTGCCCCAACGGCACCGCCACCTTTGTGCTCGACCGCCTCGCGGCCGGTGACTCCCTGGCCGACGCGGTCGCCGAGGCGCGGCGGCGCGGCATCGCCGAGGCCGACCCCAGCGCCGATCTGTCCGGCTCCGACGCCGCCACGAAGGCGCGGCTGCTGGCGGCCCTGCTGTGGGGCTGGGACGCCTCGGCGGTCCGTACGGAGACGGAGGCGGTGGACGACGGCACGGCGCGGGCCGCGCGGGAGGCCGCGGCCTCGGGCCACCGGCTGCGCGCGGTCGCGAGCGCGCGCGCCGACGAGCCGCTGCTGGTCCGGGTCCGCCTGGAGCGGACCGCGCCCGGCGACCCGCTGCACGCGCTCACCGGTCCGGAGAAGGCCGTGGTCTACGGCTGTCCGGACGCGGGCGACATCACGGTGAGCGGCGGCCGTTCCAGCCCGCTCGGCGCGGCGCTCGCCATGGTGAAGGACACGCTGGACGTGGCGGTGCCGCGGCGCCTGGGCTTCGGCTGACGGCACACGGACCCTGACGCTCCTGGAACCCGCTCAGGCGACGAGGTCCGGGGTGAACGCGGCGGGGGTCTCGACGCCCAGCAGGGTCATGGTGTGGGCGAGTTCGGCGGTGAGCCGGTCCACGGCCTCCTGGACCCCCGCGGCCCCCTCCGTCGCAAGACCCCACAGCGCCGGGCGGCCGACGAACACCGCGCGGGCGCCCAGCGCGAGGGCCGCGGCTATGTGCTCACCGCGGCGCACCCCGCTGTCGGCGTAGACCTCGACCCCGGTGCCCGCCAGCGCCTCGGCCACGCGGGGCAGCGCGGACGCCGAGGTCACACTGCGGTCGAGCTGCCGGCCGCCGTGGGTGGAGACCACCACGCCCGCGCCCCCGTGGTCCACGACGACCTTGGCGTCGTCCGCCCGCAGCACGCCCTTGACCAGCACCGGGAGCCCGCTGATCTCATGCAGCCAGCCGATCAGGTCCGGCGTCAGATCCGGCTCCATCTGGACCTCTTCGCGCGGGACCGCCCGGGGGCTCTCCAGGTTGACCAGGCTCACGGTCGGGTCAAGGTTGGCGGCCCGATTGTTGTCCCCGCGGCGGCCGAGCACCGGCACATCGACGGTGAACAGCAGGGCGCGGGCGCCGTGGTCGACGGCGCGCCGGACGAGTTCGGCGGTCAGACCGCGGTCGCGCATGACGTACACCTGGTACCACCAGGGCGCGCCCGAGGCGGCGATGCTCTCGAAGCGGCTGGCGGTCCAGGTCGTCACGCCCAGCAGGGACCCGGCGCCGGCCGCGCCCTTGGCCATCTCCTGCTCCCCGTCCGGGTGGGCGTACTCCTGGCCCGCCATGGGGGCGACCAGCACCGGGGTGGCGACCTCGGTGCCCAGCACGGTCGTACGGGTGGCGACCCCGGATACGCGGCGCAGCATATGCGGCAGCAGCCGCAGCGCGTCCCAGTCGCGCAGCCCCTCGTCCCGGGTGACGTCACGCCCGGCGCCGGAGGCGTAGTACGCGTAGGCATGCGGCGGCAGCCGCCGCTCCGCTTCGGCCTCCCAGGTCTCCCACCACTCGGGTTCCGCTTCCGACCCCGCTACTGGTTCGGCAGTACCCATTGCGTGCGTCTCCCTCCCTGCCCGCGATCACAAGTCGCGGGCGGCCCAAGCACGTTATGCACAGGGGCCGGGGGACCGGAAACGTTTCATCCCGTCGCGGCCCCGCGGCGGTAGTAGTCGACCGCGACGGTGACGGTGTAGTCGCCGGAGTCGGTGTCCAGGACCTGGACGACGGCGACATCGCCCGAGATGCGGTCGCGCATGCAGAACCACCGCCCGGCGGGCGCCTGGGCGAAGCGCACCTTCTCGAGCAGCGGCCGGTGGGCGACCAACTCCGCGCAGCGCTCGGGGGTGACCGACCGCTCCCCCGCGACCTGGGCCTCGGTGGCGTCCTGGAGCTCGAAGGCGCCGTGGCCGTCGCCGCCGCTGTTGGTGCTCAGCATCCAGCGGCCGTCGCCCTTGACGACCTTGCCGGTGGGCAGGTCGATGTAGTGGTCGTAGTCCGGGAGCGTCAGGGTCCGGCCCTTGTACCCGGCCGTGTACCGGGCGCCGCCGCCGTCCTCGTCACCGCTGGTCGTCAGTACGACGGCGATGACGACCGCGACGGCCGCCACGCCGAGGAGCGCCCCGGCCATGGCGCCGCGCCGGGACCGCCAGGCGCCGCGGCCCTTGGCGGTACGGTCCTCAGCGACAGGTCGCCCGGAGCCGCTACCCCCGGAGTCACCGGAAGGGCCGCGGCTCAAGGCGCGCTCCAGGGCGGCGTGGGCGCCGGCGATACGGGGCCCGAGGCGGGCGTCCGGCCAGCCCGGCGGCTGCCCTTCGCGGGTGGCGCAGGCGTCGATGACCTCGTCCACGGTCGGACGGTCCGCGGGCCATTTACGCAGACAGCGGCCGATCAGCACGCTCAGCTCCGGATCGCCGCAGTCCAGGTGGTCCGGGTCCGGCTCGGCGTTGATGACGCGGTACAGCACCTCGCTCGGCGGCCCGTCGCCGAACGGCGGCCGGCCGGTGACCGCGTACGCGAGCAGACAGCCCAGGGCGAAGATGTCGGAGGCGGGCGTGATCGGGCGCCCGTCGGCCTGCTCGGGCGACATGAACCCGATCGTGCCGAGCCGGACGCCGGTGCTGGTCAGCCGGGTGGCGTCGGCCGCGGCCGCGATCCCGAAGTCGATGACCTTCGGCCCGTCGGCGGCCAGCAGGACGTTGCTCGGCTTGAGGTCGCGGTGCACCATCCCGGCCGCGTGGATGGCGCCCAGCGCCTCGGCGACGCCGGCGCCGAGCCGCCGCGCCATCGGCGGCGCCAGCGGGCCGCCGTCGTCGACGGTCTCGCCCAGCGAGGGCCCGGCGATGTACGAGGTGGCCAGCCAGGGCAGTTCGGCGTCCGGGTCGGCGGCCACGACGGCCGGGGTGTACGGGCCCTGGACCCGGCGGGCGGCGGCGACC
>NZ_MUNE01000438.1 GCF_002154605.1 Streptomyces milbemycinicus
GGTCGCGGTGGGTGGTTCGCTGTGGGGCGGTGGGGGTCGTTCGGGCCCACGCGGCGGAGCCGTCACAGCCCCGCGCCCGTTGGGTCCGGTTGCGGTGAGTGGTTCGCTGTCGGGCGGTGGGGGTTGCTCGCGCCCACGCGGCGGAGCCGTCATGGCCCCGCGCCCCTTCAGAGCGTTGTCGGGTGGGGCGTTCTGTGGTTCGGGATCCACCGCCGGAGTGGGCCAGGGTTGCGGTTCCGGGTCCTCCAAAGGAGGGGGAAAGTGGGCCCTCGCCGGTGCCGGACCGGTGGCTATGCGCAGGAGGCCGAAGTCTTCCAGGAGCAGGAGGCCGTGTACGACGGCCAGCTCTGGGGCCCGGCAGCGCATCGTCAGACCCTGGACGTCGGCGAGGTTTTCGATGTCCGTGCGGTGGGCGGGCGTTGTGTACAGGTCGCCGGAGAGGAGTACGGCGTCCGGGGCTGCCTCGGTCAGTTCCTGGGCTATCGCCGTGAGGGCGTGGTCGTCGGCCAGTTGTTCGGTGCGCGTGGTGACGATGCGTACCGTCAGATCCGGGGTGATGGCGAGGACCGTCAGGTCCACTGTGGTCGCGGCCTGGTCGACCACCAGCACCGTGCGGTGTACGCCCTCGTCGATCGCGCCGTAGTGCAGGGCCACCGCGACCGGTTCCGGGACGATTCTGTTGACGCGGAGGCCGGCGTCCTTGGCGGCGCGGCGGAGGTCGGCCTCGGCCTCGCGGCCGGCGGAGGCCGGCAGGCCGAGCACCGCCTCCTCACCCGTGGCTACCGCCTCCTCACCCGTGACTTCGGCAAGGAGCGTGGTCAGTGCGGTGGCGGGGTCGGCGACTCCGTCCGTTCCGGCCAGGTCCGTCGCCGTCACGGTCGGGCGGCCTTCCGGGCCGAGCCGGCCGAAGCGGGCGATGCGGTGGCCGATGGCGATGCCGAGCATGTGTTCAGCCGTTCCCTTCCTCGGTCCTGACCCACGGTGTGCCGTCGTCTTCGATGCCGAGCCGGATCCGGCTGCCCGGGGTCGGGCGGTGGGCCAGGAAGTGGCTGACCACGGCCGCCCGCAGCCGCTCCAGTTCGTTGCGGATCTGGCGGCCGCCGTACGCCTGGTGCTCCGGGTCGCTCATCCGCTCGGTGATCCAGGGGTGCAGGGTGTCCGTGTCGGCGACCAGCTCGGCCTGGTGGCGTTCGCGGACGGACTCGGTGAGCTGGCCGAGCAGCCGGTCGGCGATCTTCACGATGTGCGCGCGGCGCAGCATGTCGAAGACGACCACGCCCGGCTTGAGCCGACCGTAGATCTCCGGCCGGCCCATGGCCCGGAACTTTTCCTCCACAGCCCGGGTGAAGTGTGCCTCCAGGACGGAGTACGGCACTTCTTCGTCGCCTTCGGACAGCAGATCCTGGACCGCCTCCGCGCCCGTGTTGGAGGTGAAGATGATCAGGCACTGGGAGAAGTACGCGGTCTGGCCGCGGCCGTCGGTGAGGCGGCCGTCCTCGAGGATCTGGAGGAACTTGTCCAGTACCCGGGGGTGCGCCTTCTCGATCTCGTCGAAGAGCAGCACGCTGAACGGCCGTTCCTGGACTCGGCGGGTCAGCTCGCCGCCCTGCTCGTGGCCGATGAAGCCGGGCGGTGCGCCCGCGAGCCGCTCGGCCGCGTGTTCCTGCTGGTACTCGCTCATGTCGAAGCGGGCGTACGCGCTCTGGTCACCGAACATCAACTCGGCCACGGCCTTGGCGAGTTCGGTCTTGCCGACGCCGGTCGGGCCGACGAAGAAGAACGCGCCCCTGGGGCGGGCGGTGCCGGAACCGCCGAAGTCGATGCCCACGAAGGCCGCCTGGAGCGCGGCGGCCACCGCATCGACGGCTTTGGACTGGCCGACCACGCGGGCGCCCAGTACGTCGGCCGCGCGGGCGACGGTCTCCCGGTCCAGCTGGGTCCACGGGTCGACGCTCACGTTGAGCCGGTGCAGTTCCAGGAGCTTGTCCGGTTTCTGCAGGGGTGCGTCGCGCAGCCACGAGGTCCGGGCGAGCGCGTCGATGTCCCAGCCGGACATGCCGTCGGTCGCGCCGACCAGGGCCTCGATGTCGTGGCGGGTGGCATCCGGGGCGCCGTTGAAGTCGCCGCGCAGCCAGGTCAGCCACAGGCGGCGCTCGCTCGGGTCCGGTGGGCCGATGTGCAGGGTGGCGATCCGGGGGTCCTCCAGATGGAACCAGCCGGGCAGCCGGCCGACATCGCCCACCGCGCACAGGACGGCGTTGCGGGCGTGCGGGCGGCGGCCCGCCGGGGTCGGGCGGGGCGTCACGGCGTCCGTCATCGCGGCGCGCAGCCGGAGGTAGCCGGGGTTCGATTCCATCTGGCCGGGCGGGAGGTGGTGGTCGACGTCCTGGAAGACGAAGGCTGTGGCCGCGTCGGGCGAGGCGGCGAGTCGGTGCACGGTGGCGACCACGTCGTCGAAGGCGCGCGGCGGGCCGGCCGGGCGAGGGGAGAGCAGGCTCGACCGGTCCCGCTCGCGTTCGCTGCCGCCCCGGCCGCGCGGAGTGGTCCTTGGCCGGTCGTTCGCGGGGGTGTCCCGGGGTGTGCCCCGGCCGTTGTCCGCGGGGGTGTCCCTGGGTGCGCCCCGGCCGTTGTCCGCGGGGGTGTCCCGGCCATCGCTTCTGGTGGCCGCGCGAGGCCGGTCCGCGTCCAGCTGGGCGAAGCGCTCCGCGTGGCCCGGCAGCGGGAAGGTGAGCCCGGCCACCGGGTCCCACCAGCCCACCACATCGGCGCCGCGCGCCTCCAGCACCCCGGCGACCAGCTCCCGGAAGGTGACGGGCCGGTCCTCGAACCACCAGCGGTCCCGGATCTGCCCGTTGAGGATCACTTGGCGGCCGCGGCGCAGCTCCCAGCCGAGCGACACCGCCCACAGGGGCATCATGCCGTCGGCGGTGACGGGCCCCGTACCGTCCTCGTCCTTGGTGAAGTCGACCGTGTTCACGGGGTCGTCCACCGCCCGGAGGTGCCGCCGGGCAGCTGGTTGCCGCCCGTGCCCGGCGGCGGTTTGCCGTCCCAGGTCAGCTCGCCCGGTACGAAGCCGTCGTCGCCGCCCAGCGCCTCGTGCACCCGCTCCAGCAGCGCCTCGGTGGTGTCGCACACCGCCTCGTCCTGTGGGGCGTACAGCGTCACGTCCGGCTCGCCCTCCACGTGGTAGACGAGGACGGGCGTGCCGTCGTCCTCGGAGGCGACCGTGGTCTCGTACGTCGCCCCGGTCGGCCGCGTGAAGTGCAGCCGGAAGGAGCCCCCCTGGTCCTCACCACCTTCGAAGGCGAACCCCTCGCCGGTCATGGCATCCCGCAGCGCCTCCACCAGGTCCCGGCGCCGCTGGTAGGCCAGCTCCAGCTCGTCCAGCCGGTCCTCGGCGTCGGGGAGCCGGCCTTCCAGATCGGCGACCGCCCGCCGGGCCTCGCTCGCCGACCGCGCGGTCAGCGCCTCGGTGACGGCGCGCAGGGCGTCCCCGATCTCGTCGGCGAGGCCGGGGTCGCCGAGTTCGGCGGCGGTGTCCAGCACGCCCTCGGCCGCCGGACGTACGACGTCGAACCGCTCGGCGGCCTCCGCGAGGGCCAGCTCCAGGGCCGCCTCCGCCGCCTCGGCGCGCTCGCGCTCCGCCGCCTCCGCCGCCTCGCGCTCCTGTTCCGCGCGGGCCTGCCGTACGGTGGCTTCCCGCGCCTCCGAGACCGTCGCCGCATGCCGGGCGAGGGCGTGTTCGACCGTGCCGAGCAGGGCTTCGAAACGGACCTGCCGCCCCGGGCCGGCAGCCGCACGCAGCTGGTCGAGCAGGTCGGTGCAGCGCCGATGGCCGTCCGCGTCGAGGGCGGCGCCGTCCGGGCCGGTGGCGGAGAACCGGCGCTCCAGGCCGGCCAGGACGGCGGCGCTGTCATCCGTACGGTCCCCGGCCGCGGTCGGGCGCAGGTTCACGACCCGGCCGCGCAGTTCCTCCACCGCGTCCCCGAGCTGTTCCCCACGGGCGGCCCGCCCACGCAACTCGGCCAACTGCCGCTCCAGGGAACCGGTCTCGGCCCGAGCCCCGGACCGCTGGGCCTCGGCGATCAGCTCCCACACCTCGTCGAGACCGCGCTCGTCGGCCCGGGACTCTTCCGCCCGCGCCTGGGCCAGCCGGGCGCCGCGCTCGGCTGTCCGGCGAGCCGCCACCTCGGCTTCCTTACGGGCGGCTTCGGCCCGGCGCCGCTCCGTCTCGGCGCGGGCGCGCTCCCGGCGGGCGGCCGCCTCCTGGGCCAGCCGGGCCCGCTCGGCCGCCCGCCTGCGTTCCCTGGCCCGGCGCTGCTCGGCCCGGCGCCGGCGCTCTGCCGCTTCCCGCTGGGCGTACACGGCGCCGACGCGCACGCTGCTGTACTTGGGTGATCCGCTCATCGTTCCCTCCGTGCCTCGGTGTGCAGCACGAACCCCCGCGCCGCGAGCTGCTTCTCAAGCCCTTCCCGGAATCCGGGGGTCGGCGGAACCCCGGCCCAGGAGAGCGATCCGTCGGCGTCCACCGACAGTTCGATCCCCGCGGTCGTGTCCGGCTCGGCCAGGGCCCGTGTGTAGCGGTCGGTGAGCGGGATCAGCCGCTGGTTCTCCGAGCCGCGCCAGCGCAGGCTGCCGTGGAGCGGCGCCCGGTACGGCCCGTCGACCAGCAGGTCCAGCCGTTCCAGCAGGGCGAGCCGGTCCGGGTCGCCGCGCCGCAGTGCCTCGTGGCGGAAGCCGGAGTACGCCATGGCGCCGAAGTCCGGACGCCGCTCCCGTACCGCGTCGAGCAGTTCGGCCAGCGCCCCGGCCTGGCTGAACGGCTCACCGCCGGAGAACGTGACGCCCTCGATGCCGTCCAACCGGCACAGCCAGTCGGCGAGTTCGGCAACCGAGCGGCTGGTGCCGCCCTCGAAGGGCAGGGTCTCCGCGGCCACACAGCCCTGGCAGCGCAGCGGGCAGCCCTGTACCCAGATGACCGCTCGGGTGGCGGGGCCGAGGACCGTGCAGCGGTCCAGCGTCCGGGCGACGGAGAGGTGGGTCGTCATGCTTCCTCCTGCGGCCGGCCAGGGTGGCCGTCGGCGCCCCCGCCGGGGTAGCTGTCGGCGCCACGCTCGGCCTGGTCGCACCACGGGCACCACGGCCGTTCGACGGTGTGGAGGTGGCGGGCGTTCACGGCGCACGCCTTCAGCCGGCCCGGTGCCAGCTCGGCCGCGAGCGCCTGGGCCCACTCGGCCGCCGTCGGGCGTCGGCGCGCGGGTCCGAACGCCGTCCGGAACAGCTCCGCGAGCCGTCTCGGCAGCAGGTCGGCGGGCGGCACGGAGCGGGGCAGCAGTACCGACGTACGGTCGACGATCCGGCAGCGGCCGTGCGCCACGTTGTCGTCGTACGACAGATAGTCGCCGCCGTCCGCCGGGTGCCCGGCGAAAGGGTGCAGACCGGCCATGAGGAGCTGGTGGACCAGGACGGCCAGGGCGAACTCGTCGGACGCGGTGTCCGGTGGCGTACCGGCCGGGGCGCCGATCCGCTCGGGGGCGGTGTAGCCGGGAGTGCGCATCCGGCCCGGGAAGACCTCACGGCCGTCCGTGAACTGCCAGGAGTCGACGTCCGCCATACCGACCCGGCCGGTCTCGTCGACCCAGAGGTTGTCGGGCTTGAGGTCGCCCACCACATAGCCCTCGGTGTGCAGTTCGCCCAGCAGCCGGGCGAGGGCGCGGGCGGCGTGGAGGGCGGTGGCCCAGGTCGCCCGGGGCAGGAAGGCAGTGCGGGTGGAGACGGTGAGGAGGCGGCTGAACGGCTGGTAGGCGTGGCGCATGTCGGTCATCACGTAACCGTCGACTCGGTCCGAGCCGGTGCCGCCGCCCGTGCGTACCGGGACCAGTGGCCAGGCCAGCCGGACGGGTGTGCCGGAGAGCAGGCCGACGGTGCGGGGTTCGCGGCGCTGGCGCACCAGGCGGGCCACGCGGCGCCGGTAGGCCTCGGGGTCGGGCGGGTCGGGGACGAGTTTCGCGACGAGGGGGCGGCCGTCGTC
>NZ_MUNE01000439.1 GCF_002154605.1 Streptomyces milbemycinicus
CGCCAAGGGCGCCGCCCCCATCGTCGTCGTCGGCACCACCCGCGACCCCGCCACTCCTTACACCTGGGCCCGCTCCCTGGCCTCCCAGCTCACCTCCGCCACCCTCCTCACCTACAACGGCGACGGCCACACCGCCTACGGCCGCGGCAGCGCCTGCATCGACACCGCCATCGACACCTACCTCCTGACCGGCACCCCACCCCCCTCTGGCAAACGCTGCAACTGACCTGCGCGTACGTCCCGTACCCGGGCCACCTGGTCGCGGCGATCAACCCCGTACGGAGCACCCCTCGAAACTGTGTAGACTTGTCCGCGCTGCTGATGCCAGTCTGGCCGGGCAGCATGCCGCCTTAGCTCAGTTGGCCAGAGCGACGCACTCGTAATGCGTAGGTCAAGGGTTCGATTCCCTTAGGCGGCTCCACTGGAACCCCAGCTCAGACAGTGTCTGAGCTGGGTCTTTTTATGCCCGGATCAGCCGGGGCGGACTATGGCGTGCCCCGAGTACCCGCCACCTATGAGCCGGCCGCGGCAGGGGAGCATCGAACAAGACACCCGGACGCCTCCATTCCGCCCGCACTTTCCTGCCGGACCAGCCAATCTGCACCCGGGCTGCACAGGAGATATGCAGATCAAGCCGTCATGAACGGTGAAAACCAGCCGGTGCGTGGCGCGCGATCTCCGTGGCTGAAAACGATCTAACCTATCGCTGGCTCCGAACATACGCTCGACGGGCAAATGATCGTGGGACGTCGTCATGAGGGTGACGCCCGCAGAGCAAAGGGAACATGTTGAAGAGAAACAAGATGTGGGCAGCGGTCGCTCTGCCTCTCCTGGCCGGCTCGGCCATCTTGACTGCCGCCCCATCGGCCGGTGCCGCCACCACGGGGACCGCCGCATGCACCCACCCGTCCTGGCGCGACGTGGACACCGGGACCGGCTACCTCCTGAACCGGGACGGCTCCGCGCCGCTGCGCAGCGGCCCGAACGCCGAGTGCTCGACGAACATCACCGTCTTCTCCGGTCGTCTCTCCTACGACTGCTACGTGGTCAACTCCGCAGGCAACACCTGGACCCACGCGCAATATGACGACACCGGGACCAGGGGCTGGATCTGGGACGGCAACCTGAACGACGGCGGAGCGCAGACGCCCTGCTGACGCGATGACGTCTTGAGGCGGGGGTGCCGAACGCTGCTGCCCCCGCTTCTCTGCTGTCGTCGGCGGGGAGGGGACGGCCGGCTTCAGGACGCGCTCGCCAGGGCGGCCATGGGGCGGGCGACATGGCGGGCTGGATCAGGTGGGGAAGTTCCCGTCCTTGAGGGCTGCGAGGAACGACGACCAACTGTCCGCCGGGAAGACGAGGGCGGGGCCGTGGGGGGTCTTGGAGTCGCGGATGGGGACGCCTGAAGGGTAGCCATCCAGGATTTCGACGCAGCTGCCTCCCTCGTTGTTGCTGTACGACGACTTCCGCCAGCCGCTCAGCGCGGCTGCGTCCCGGGATATGTGCTCAGGCATGACGTCCGTACTCCTTCGACGTTGCCCTCATCAGGGCAAGTGACTCCTTCAGCGGCAGCGCGTCGCTCAGCGCGAGAACGTATGCGCCCCTGAGCTGTTCGACCAGTGCAGGGGAGTCGTGCAGCTTGCCGATGGACACACCTTCGCTGTAGGCGGCCGGGGGCTGGTCCTCGAACCACATCAGCGTCAGCATGCTCGACAGCAATACCGCCTCGTCCAGCAGGGCCCACACTACGGGCGTTATTGGGGCGTCGAGGATCTTCGCCCGCTCAAGTCGCGTGACGACAAGCCTGTCGCACTCCTCATCACTCCGTGGGGGGAAGCCGGAGCGCAGGACCGCACGCGCGTACCTTTCCGTTTGCAGGATGCCGGGTACGTAGGACAACGCGAACTCATCGATCACTGTCGCCTGTTGTTCGAGCAGCCGCGCTGGCCGAGTCCGAACCCGACGGCCCCGACAAGCGCGCTCCGCTCCTGACAGAGACCTGAGCCGCACCCGCCGAGCCCGGCCGGGTCACAGGACCTGGAAGTGCCTTTTGCGGTACTCGCCCGGTGAGATGCCGTAGGCCTTCTTGAAGGCTCTGCCGAACACGGCGTCGTCTCGGAAGCCCCAGCGGGCACGGATCACGCCGACGGTTCGTCCGGGGTGGAACGGGTCCGTCAGGTCGGCCCGGCAGTGTTCCAGGCGCTGTTCCTGGAGGAAGCCGCGGACCGTGCGCTTGTCGTGGTTGAAGAGGAGATGCAGGTAGCGTACCGAGATGTGATGCTCTGCGGCGATCTGCTGGGGTGACAGATGTGGTTCGCCGAGATTCCGGATGATGAAAGCCTTGATTTCTTCGAGGAGTTCGGACCTTCGGGGGTGAGGCGACAGCAGTCCGTGTGCCTCGGCCAGGCTCATGAGGAATGCGACCGAGAGATCGACCACGGCCGAGCCGAGCCGTTCGGTCGGAGTCGACTCGAGGCTTTCCCAATGGTCGGCGAGTCCTTCCAGGAATCGGGCCAGGATCATTCCGGGGCCGGGCCTGGGAGGTACGGGTTGGGTTGTCAGGCTTCGCAGGGCATGGTCCGGTATCGGTACCGCGCCGCGAGGGAGGTTCACCACCACGGCTTGTGCCGGGCCGAGAGCCGGAGCAGGGGTCTCGAACGGCCGTGAGCCCTCGTGGAGCGTCAGGGTGCTGGTTTCCGTGGTCTCCGGCTGTGGGCGGCGGGACAGGAGAGAGAGCTGCCATGTCTCCGGAGTTGGGCTCAGGAGCGGGCGGAGTGGGCGTGTTGGTGTTGGTTTGGGGAGATTCATCAACGTAACGCGCACCGGGCCGAGTTCCAGGGCGCGTATCTCATCGGTCGTCTCATGGGGCCGCCTTGCGGTCGTGGGCTCTGAAAAGGAGTCGTGCGCTATCAAGGCCGGAAGGTGCCTTTCGTTCGGCCGAGTCCTGGCCGGGGGCATGCCACAGGACGCGAGCAGTCAGGGAGAGGCGCATGAGCCGGGCGTGGTGGTCGCCCGGGCGCTCGAACGTCAGCCGCGGCGCGGCGCTGACCCCTACACTCTTGACCGCGCAGGGCGTCCCAGGAAGGAAAGGGGCGTCTCATGGGATGTCTTGAGACGCCGCACCAACTCCGGACGGCCGCCCGCATACGGCGCACCGGGGGGCACAGCATGGGGCAACGCAGGTCGGACACCTCGGAAGCGCCCCGTCAGGCGGCTGTCGCTCTGACCTCTTCCGCGGGACGGCGGCTGGCGGGCGAACTGCGGCGAATCAAGCAGGCGTCCGGGCTGAGTTTCGCCAGGCTCGAGGCGCGCACCAACTACAGCCGGGCTTCGCTCGAGCGTTATGTCAACGGCAAGCTGTTCCCCAGCCGCGACGCCGTCGAGGACATCGCACAAGCCTGCGGGGCCGACCCGAGGCCACTGCTGGAACTGTGGGACGACGCGCTGGAGGCCGGTGCCCAGCCGCCACCCGATATGGCATCCCCAGCCGAAGCGGCGACTTCGCCCGAGACGGCGGCTTCTCCCGGCGAGGAGCCTGGGCGCGCCCAGCGCGCTGCTCGGCGGCGCCTGTTCCTGTTCGCGGGGCTGGGGTTGGCGCTCCTGGCCCTCGGCCTTGCCTTACTGCCGTTCAGCCCGTTGAGTCCGTTCGGCTCCGAACCGTCATCCAAGGCCGCTCCGACGAGCGGGTGCCGCGACTACAAGGCGGAAATGCGCGCCTATTCCGTCGGGACGGTCTGTTGGACATCGGCCAGAGCCACGGTGACGGGATATCTGAAGAACCCGGATGGCACCGGCAAAGCGGTGGCCCAGCTGTGTATCTCCAATCAGCCGAACGTCTGCTCGCAGACCATTGATCTGGCTGCCGCGGGGCCGGGCGGCACCTCCCGGTACCGCCGGACGGTCACTCTTCCGGCCGGGCACGGTGTGTGGGTCCGCACCTGCGCGGAGGATCTGTGCACCCAATGGGACTGACAGGAGTTTCTCCGGTACGGCCCGGGGTGTCATTGACGCCAGGCGCACGGTTTTTGACCTCCAGCGCACTCGAATCAGCTGCGCTGACCGTTTCCTATGTCGGCCCGCATGGCCGAGCGCAGAGTGGCCATCGCGTCGATGTACGCGCGGTGGGCGCCGTGCCATTCGGCAGTTCCGGGGGTGTTGTCCTCTGGCGCGCCGGGGCGGCCGAGGGTGACCTCCGCCCTGCCCAGGACGTTCCGCATCGACCGCAGCGAGCGGTAGGCCGTATCGGCGGCGTCGGCCACTGGTGGTGGGCCGACGAGCGCGATCTCGTAATTCAGGGACAGCAGGGAGTGATTGCGCCAGGCGGCCCGAAGGTCGGCTTCGTCCAACGGGGTCTGCTCGCGGATGGCGAGCAGCTGTAGTTCGCTGTCGGTGTTGGTGAGAGCTTCGAGGTAGCGGGCGTACAGCTGCCGCCTGAGTTCGTACTGCTGGTGTCCTCGATCACGTTTTGAGCGAACGGTCTCGCCCAGCAGTGTTGATCCGACTCCAACCACCGCGCCGAGCAGTGTGCTTATGGGCGTAGTCCAGTCCATGAGCCGTAAGCGTAGATCGGACGCGCTCAGGCGCGTTTCGGGATGACGAGCGGTGTGCCCGTGTGGGGGTGGGGCAGGACGTCGACGGGCTGGCGGTAGACGTGGCTGAGCAGGTCGGCCTGGAAGGCTTCGGCGGGTGGGCCTGCCGCGGCGATGCGGCCGTTGTGGAGTACGGCCGTGCGGTGCGCGTAGGCGGCGGCGAGGCCCAGGTCGTGGAGGACGACCACGACGGCGTCACCTGCTGCGGCGCGGCGGCGGCAGATGCGCAGGACCAGTTCCTGGTGGCGTAGGTCGAGGGCGGCAGTCGGTTCGTCGAGGAGGAGCAGGGGCGTCTGTTGGGCGAGGACGCGGGCGAGGGCCACACGGGCCTTTTCGCCGCCGGAGAGGGCGGAGAAGGGGCGGGCGGCGAAGTCGGTGGTCTCGGTCTGGGCCAGCGCGGAGGCGACGACGGTGTCGTCGCGGTCCTCGGCCGGGGTGCCGGCCCAGGGGGCGCGGCCCATGCGTACGACCTCCTCGACGGTGAACGGGAAGGCGAGGGAGGCCGACTGGGGCAGGACGGCGCGGCGGAGGGCCAGTTCGGCGGCGGACCAGGCGGGGGCGTCGCGCCCGCAGATGACGACCTGGCCCCGGTGCGGGGCCAGGTCGGCGGCGAGGGCGGCGAGGAGGGTGGACTTGCCTGCGCC